>JBAXAW010000055.1:0-13565 GCA_037142305.1 Actinomycetota bacterium | reverse complement strand
ATATACACCTGGAATTCACGAGTGGGCATTAGATTTCCCGAGGTTGATGCTGCGAGTTGATGCCATGCGTCGAGCTAACGGTCAAGTTTCAATGCGTAGCAAAGTAACAACTGCGATGCTTGGTCGCACTGACGCACTTGGAATGGCCGCTACTTCATCTGGCCCGATTGCGAACAAAGTAATGGGTGCGAAGCCTGGCTCGCTGATTCGTAAAGTTGTTGAAGCAACCGCGGGGGTCTCGAGTGTTCGTCTGTTGCCGGCATTCGCCCGGCAAAGATTCTCAACTTGGTTTAATCGGCGAACAAGATCGCAAATAGCCAAACCACAGGGCAGAGTTACTGTTTACCCGACTTGCTTGGTTGAGTATCAAGAACCAGCAATTGGTCACGCTCTTGTGAATGTATACGAACGCAATGGTATTGAATGTTCGCTTAGTGATGCCGGCTGCTGTGGTGCGCCGTTTCTGCATAGTGGCGATATGGATCAGTTCACAAAAGTTGCGGTTAAAAATGTCGCAACGCTCGCCGCTGAAGTTCGAAAAGGAACCGACATTGTTGTGCCTCAGCCGACATGTGGTTATGTTTTGAAAAAAGATTATCTCGATTATGTTGGTGGTTCAGATGCACAACTCGTGGCTGATAATACTTATGACGCTGCCGAATATTTGATGAAGGTGCACAAAACTGAAGGCTCGTCTTTAGATACAAACTTCGTTGGTGAGATTCCTGAGTCGATTACCTATCACACACCGTGTCACTTAAGGGCTCAAAACATCGGTCTCAAGAGCCGTGACCTAATGAAGTTAACTGGCTCAAAAATCAAACTCGTGCAACAGTGCTCGGGCATTGACGGAATGTGGGGGTTGCGCGCAGAAAATGCCGAACTTTCTGTACCTATTGCACAAAAACTGGGTCAGATGATTCGTGACGCCGACTCTGAAGTTGTCGCTGGTGATTGCCACTTGGCGAACACTGCAATTACAGAGCAAACAGGCGAGACGCCACTTCATCCTTTACAAGTAATCGCCAAGGCCTACGGAATCAAACCAGAACAAACCGGAACAAATCAAAAATTATCAGGAGGTAGTTCAAAATGAAAACAGACACACCAGCACCAAGTCGTAAATTGACGATGAGTGACATAATGGATCATCGCGAGTACGAGCGCATTCGTGAAGTTCGTCAGAAAGAAGTTTTTGAAATCAAGCGTCGACGTCGAATCGCACTCGGAACAATGATCACCTTAATGTTCGAGAATCGTCAGACAATGCAGGCTCAAATTCAAGAGATGTTGCGAGTTGAAAAAGTTTTAACAGACGAAGGTGTACTCGAAGAACTTAAGGCGTACAACCCACTGATCCCTGAGAAGGGTCAACTTTCGGCGACTTTATTTATTGAACTCACGACAGACGCACAGGTACGTGAATGGTTGCCAAAACTTGTCGGCATTGAGCGATCAATTGCGCTTAAATTGTCGAACGGTGACGTCGTCAAAGCGATCGTTGAAGAAGGCCATGCCGAGCAGTTGACTCGCGAAAATGTAACTGCGGCAGTCCATTACATCCGCTTTGAATTTTCTCCTGAACAGATTGATGAATTCGCCAAGGGTGAGGTTCAAGTGATTTCGGTCTTGTCGAATTACATAGAATCCACAGAACTCGCACAGTACACGGTCAATGAACTGTTAATTGATCTTCGGGATTAAAACCAAATAACCGCGGTTCGTCAATTTATATCGCCGTAATTGGCGATATTGCTGGTTTGGCTAGTTTTTTGGATTGGCGAAGTGGGGCATTGAAGCCTTAGTCTCTCGGTTGCTACGAGAACAAGGGGGTTCAAGTGCACGAGTTCGATATATCTTGGCGCATAAATAGTGCGTGTCAAGGCCTCGACCCGGATATTTTTTATCCGGAGAGCGAGGATAATTGCGAACAAGCAACTGCGTTCTGTAAATCATGTCATGTGCGCATAGCGTGTCTTAACTATGCACTTGACACTCGTGAAAAGCAGGGCGTCTGGGGTGGAGCCTCGGCACGCGAGCGTCGCAGGTTACTTAGAGTTGGTCGGCGTAGCGCCTAGCGAGAATTCACATGAGTGAAATTGAACTCGCTGGTGGTTGGCCGCAAATAATTTCGCAGTTGTTATCGCGAAAAGATTTGTCTGCAAGTCACGCAGGGGCGGCAATGCGTTCAGTGCTTTCTGGTGAGGCGACACCTTCGCAAATAACCGCATTCATTATTTCGCTTCGCGCAAAAGGTGAAACAGAAATCGAACTTGAAGGAATGCTGGCCGAAGTGCGTCGGGCGGCCGAGCGTGTTGCGTTGAGCGATGACATAGCCCAACGCGCACTAGACATTGTTGGTACAGGTGGAGATCACAGTTATTCGGTCAATGTTTCAACAATGTCTGCAATTGTTGCGGCTGGTGCTGGCATACCAGTTTGCAAACACGGCAGTCGTGCATCTTCATCGAAGAGTGGTGCTGCCGATGTGCTTGAGGCACTTGGTGTTGCGATTGAGTTAGATGGCCCAGGCGTTACCCGCTGTGTTGAAGAGGCAGGTTTCGGATTCTGCTTCGCCCAACGATTTCATCCCGCTTTTCGTTTTACTGGTCCATCACGGCGCGAGATCGGCGTGCCGACTGTTTTTAATTTGCTCGGACCAATGGCTAACCCTGCTCCAGTTTCTTTCATGGTTGTTGGTGTCGGAGACCCAAAGGCGGCAACCGTGATGGCACATGCCCTAGTCACGCGAGGTGTTAATCGTGCTTGGGTTGTGCATGGGCATGGTGGGATGGATGAACTTTCGTTGAGTGGCAAGTGTCCAATCGTAGAAATGTATAACGGCAAGTTGCGAGAATTTGAAATTGACCCTAGATCTCTTGGGCTTGGCTTTGCTGATGTTGCTGCAGTTCGTGGTGGCGAGCCACGCGAAAATGCAAAAGTGTTTCGCGAGATGTTGGACGGTACCAAAGGGCCGATTAGAGATATTGTTTTGCTCAACGCCGCAGCAGGAATCGTCGTGGCCGGTAAAGCCGATGACATGCAGCAAGGAGTCGAGATCGCCACCGCATCAATAGATTCTGGCTCAGCACGAGATGTATTAGATGAAGTTATTCGCGTCAGTGTTGATGCTGCCAAGCACATGGCACACTAAAATATCTGTTTAGACAATCTTTAGGAACCTTATGAGCACATCAAATAACTCAGTCGCCGTACGCGTGCCAGCAAGTTCAGCAAACATTGGCCCTGGCTTTGATGTACTGGGTATGGCTTTGTCGCTGCATCTTGAGGCGGGCTTTGGTACTTCGCCTGCTGACTCAATCGAAGCGATAGAGAATCATCCAACACTTGTTGCGTTCAAACACTGTGGTGGCACTGGGCCATTGTGGGTACGTTCGCAAATGCCAATGGGCAAGGGATTAGGTTTTAGCGGCGCTGCACGAGTTGCCGGCGTTTCGCTAGCGCATGCGCAAAAAAATGGAACAGATGAAACTGTTTTCGTAAACGCACATCGCGAAATCTTGGCAATTGCTGCTGAACTTGAAGGACATCCTGACAATGTTGCTGCATCGCTACTGGGTGGCGTGGTGGCAAGTGTTGCTGGCGCTACTGTGCGAATTCCAACTCTGCTTGATCCATCAATAATTGTTTGGGTTCCACAACAGCAGACTTCAACTAAAGAATCACGCACGAAACTTCCGGCAACGGTGCCATTTGCCGATGCGGTATTCAATGTCGGACGCACGGCGCTTTTAGTTGCTGCTTTTGCTGCAAATGATATTTCGGCGCTTCAAACTGCGACGCAAGACCGTTTGCATCAAGATGTTCGATTCAAGAAAGTTCCTGCTTCGCAAGAAGCACTAAATAGTTTTGTAAAAGCCGGCGCTTGGTGTGCGTGGCTATCGGGCTCTGGGCCAACTGTTGCAGCGATGTGTGATAGCACTGATGCTCAGCGGATTGCAGATTCTCTGCCAGATCATGGATCAACAATGGTTTTGCGAATCGCCACTCACGGCGCACAGTTGCTGGCTATTTAAATAGCTAGCTAGCTAACTAGCTACGTAATTAAACAAATACTCTGTAACACCCCCTGGGCAGTATTGACGTAAGCATTCAATAAAGGAGCCCATACGTGAGAGATTATCCCCGAATCCCTGTTACGAGCCAAGATTCGCGAATTGAAGGGTCAGTCGAGATTAGTTGTGAGACTTGCATCATGCGGGCGAGTGCCGCCTGTGATGATTGCGTGGTCTCATTCTTTTGTAACGAATCGAGTGAATCGGCGGTGGTTTTGAACCTAGAAGAACAAAGAACTCTGCGAATGCTGGCAAATGCTGGAATGGTGCCTACGCTTCGGCATCGTGCAGTTAGCTAAAAAACCCGACACAAATTCGAGCGGCTCAGCGCTCAAACCACAGCCGACAAGACATCCAACCGTTTCGTCAAGTCGTTACGCAGAACAATTAATTGCTCTCGGTGTCGCCTCTGGCCTGCATCGAGTCGGCGTAACTAGAGCCGACATTTTGAGTCGCGCACGAGAGGCGCTTACCGAAAGAAAGTCCCGTGGTCTGCATAATGAGATGGAGTTCACTTACCGCAATCCAATCAGAAGCACAGATCCAACGAGCACAATGCCAGCCGTGCGATCAATAATTGTTGGCGCGCGATCATATGCAACCCAGATGCCACCAAAACAAATTGAGCAGTCTGCGCGAATCGCGAGATACGTATGGGCTGATTACTACGAACAGCTTCGTCAAGGTCTTACACAAATTGCAGCACAACTTAAGAACGATGGTTGGCGGGCGATTATTTTGGCTGATGATAATTCAATTGTTGATCGTGAAGTCGCGTACCAGGCAGGTCTTGGATGGTATGGCAAGAATGCAAATCTTTTAATTGAAGGTGCTGGAAGTTATTTTGTACTCGGCAGCGTGCTAACCAATGCACCATTAGCGCCGTCAACAACAACAGTCAAAGACGGTTGCGGTTCATGTCAAAGATGTATAGACAAATGTCCGACTCAGGCGATAATTGCACCAGGCGTTGTAGACGCACGAAAATGTTTGGCATGGTTATTGCAAAAACCTGGAATCTTTGATCCTGCGTTTCGAATTGCACTTGGCGACCGAATATACGGATGTGATGACTGTCAAGAAGTTTGTCCGCCGACAGTTCGCCATGCAATCGTCGAAAAGCCACACGGCAAAACTCAGGCTTGGGTAAGTGTGATGACGATATTGAACTCTGACGATGAAACTTTGCTCGCAAACTTCAAAGCGTGGTACATCGCCGATCGTGATCCAAAGTGGCTTCGGCGTAATGCGCTGATAATTCTTGGCAATATTGGCGATGCTTCAGATGAATCTGCTCGAGCTGTTTTGAAGCGCTACCTGGTAGACCCCGAACCGATTTTACGCGCACATGCAGTTTGGGCGACAGCCCGTTTAGGTTTGAATAATCTTTTGCCAAGCAAAGATAGTGACCCAATAGTTCAAAATGAACTCAACTCATTGCCGAGCATAAGGTAATAGTAAGTGAAGCATTTATTGGTAACAAACGACTTTCCACCGAAGGTTGGTGGAATTCAGAATGTTCTTTATGAGTGGTGGCGCCGTTTACCACCTGAAAACTTTGCGGTGCTGACGAGCCCCTATCGTGGTGCCCAAGAGTTTGACGCAGCTCAGAATTTTTTAATAAAGCGAATCACCGAACCAGCTCTTTTGCCTCATCCGCTGATGGTGCGACGCATAAATCAAATGGCACAAGAGGTCGGTGCAGAACTGATCGTGCTTGACCCCGCCGTGCCGCTCGGCATCGTTGGCCCCTGGCTCGACTTACCTTACGTAGTTGTTGTGCATGGAGCCGAAGTGACTGTGCCTGGCCGACTGCCAGTGACTTCAAGTCTGCTTGGAAATGTTTTGCGTAAGGCGTCAGGCGTTATTGCATCGGGCACGTATCCGGCAGAAGAGTCGATCCGATGCGCAGGTCGCGATCTTGACATCACTGTTGTTACTCCAGGTGTTGACGTATCACGATTTAAAGTATTGTCACAACATCAAATTTCAAGTGCGCGAAAACAATTTGGCGTCGCCGATGATGCACAACTCATTGTTGGTGTTAGTCGGCTTGTTCCACGAAAAGGTTTCGATATTTTGATTCGTGCAGCGGCGCACTTGGCTAATGACTATCCAAAGTTGCGAGTCGTGATTGCCGGCGGTGGCCGTGATCGAAATCGACTTGACAGAATAATTCGTGAGTTGCGTGCCCCAGTAACGATGCTTGGTCGGGTGAGTGACGCAGAGTTACCAAATCTTTATGGGTGTGCTGACATTTGCGCGATGCTTTGTCGATCTCGATGGGGCGGTCTAGAGCAAGAAGGGTTCGGCATTGTTTTTGCCGAGGCAGCAGCCTGTGGAGTGCCACAACTTGCTGGTCGTAGTGGTGGATCAGCCGATGCGGTTGAAGATGGAGTGACAGGATTAATCATTGACAATCCAAATCGGGTTAGCGAAGTTGTTGCAGGGATCAGACGATTATTGGACGATAAAAACGAGCGGCAAAAGATGGGTCATGCGTCACGATTGAGAGCCGAAAGTCTGTTTGACTACGACAAACTTGCGGTGACGCTGGGTCGAGCGTTGAAAGCGCTTTAGTTTGTGTTTGAATAGGGGGGTGCCAGATTCAGCAGTCGAGTCAGAAGTCATCGAGGCAACACCCGAGCATTGTTTCGCGGTGGCGACTGACGTTGAGCTCTATCCAGAATGGGCGCACGACGTAAAAGAAGTCAACATTCGCGAGCGTGACGCGCAATCACGACCTGTGTTGGTTGACTATCGGGTCGCCGCATTAGGGAGAAGTTCTAGTTACTCACTTAAATACGATTATTCACAAGCGCCAAAAAGTATTTCGTGGCATCTTGCGGAAGGTGATATTGAACGCGCGATCGATGGCGAATACCGATTTGAATCATCAGGGGATTCAACAAAAGTTACGTATCTTTTATCTATTGAGTTGATAGTTCCAATTCCGGGTTTCATAAAACGTCGTGCCGAAGGCCGAATATTGCATACCTTAAAGGAACTAAAGGTTCGCTGCGAGTCGTGACAGCCGTTGCTGGCATAGATGTCGGCGGAACAAAGTGTCTTGGAGTTCTTTTCGAAGGCGGAGAAATTGTTAACTCCGTTCGTCGTCCGACACCGCACGCTGACCATTTAGTTTCGACTCTCGCCGAAATTGCGCGAGAACTTGGTGAATACAAAACTCTCGGTATTGGAGTGCCGGGTTTAATTACTCCAACTGGAGTTGTTCGTGAATCACCAAACTTGACCGGCGCGAATGAACTCGACCTACGCACACTTTTACAAAAAGAATTAGGCCATGTAATTGATGTTGAAAATGATGCAACTTGTGCGGCACACGCAGAGTGGCAATACGGTGCCGGTCGCGGCGCTACCGATATGTGGATGGTCACTTTAGGAACAGGAATCGGTGGAGGATTTGTTTCTGGTTCAAAGTTACAACGGGGTAGTCATGGTTTTGCCGGCGAGATCGGACACATGATTGTTGAGTCGCAAGGTATTTTGTGTCCGTGCGGGCAACGAGGATGTTGGGAGCGTTATGCATCAGGTTCGGGGCTGGCAACAATTGCTGGTGGTGAACGTGGTGAAGAAGTAATCGCACGCGCAGTCGCTGGCGACAAACAGGCTTTGGGCTACCTTGACACGTTCGGTAAGTGGGTTGCAATTGGTTTGGTGAATTTAACAAACATCACTGATCCAAACGTGATTGTGATTGGCGGCGGTCTGGCTGAAGCAGCAGATTCTGTGATGCCACACATCAAGAACTGGTTCAAAAAACTGCTTTACGCACCAGAAAATCGTGATCACCCAGAATTGCGCGTGGCGCAACTCGGTGAAAGCGCCGGCGCAATCGGCGCAGCACTGTTGTCGGCGCTTTAAATAACTAACGCGTTACTTTGCCCAGTTCATTGATCGCTTGACAGCTGTTTGCCATGTTTCGTATCCAGTTGGTTGTGCAATGGGCGAAAAGGTTTTTTCAAGTTGCCATGCATCTGAGATGTCTCGCGTAGATTGCCAAACGCCCTTCGCTAGCCCTGCAAGATAAGCCGCACCCATTGCGGTCGTCTCTAATTCATTTGGTCGCAGCACATCAACGCCTAAATGGTCGGCTTGCAATTGCATCATAAAATCAACTACCGAAGCGCCGCCGTCAACTTTTAAATCAGTAATCGCTACTCCAGATGCTTGAGACATTGCTTCGACAACGTCGCGAGTTTGAAATACGATCGATTCGATTGTGGCTCGAGCAATATGTGCGCGCGAGGTTCCACGGGTGATACCGAAAATTGCACCACGCGCATATGCATCCCACCACGGGCTACCAAGACCCGTGAACGCGGGGACAACTACGACGCCGCCTGAATCGTTGACACTCTGTGCGAGCGCATTGATTTCGCTGGCATTGTCGATGATATTTAAGCCATCGCGTAACCATTGAATTGCTGCACCCGTTACAAATATCGCGCCTTCAAGTGCGTAGATGGGTTTGTTGCTACCAAGTTGCCAGGCAATTGTTGTCAGCATTCCGTCTTTTGGTTTAGGGCAAGTCGTACCGACATTCATTAATACGAAACTGCCTGTGCCATAAGTATTTTTAGTGCTGCCCGCATCAAAGCACGCTTGACCAAATAATGCTGCGTGCTGGTCGCCGGCTACACCACTAATTGAGATGCCTGCCGGAACAGAACCATGTTGAATGGTCACGCCAAATTCACCACTTGATGCGCGAACCTCTGGTAAAAACTTCGGTTGCACGCCAAACAATTTGGTTAGTTCATCACTCCAGCATAATTTAGCGATATCAAACAACATTGTTCGGCTTGCATTAGTGCAGTCAGTAACAAAAGATTTTGAACCAGTCAGGTTCCAAATCAGCCAAGAGTCAATAGTCCCGATGCAAAGATCGTCATCTTGGCGAATTTCGCGATTAGCCAAAAGCCATTCAATTTTTGTTGCCGAGAAATAAGGGTCGAGCACTAAACCAGTTTGTTGTCGCACTAGCGGCAAATGCTCGGCGAGTTGCACACATCGATCAGCAGTTCGTCGGTCTTGCCAAACTATTGCGTTACCGTATGGCTTTCCTGTTTGCTTGTTCCAAGCAACAATTGTTTCGCGTTGATTTGTGATTCCAATTGCGGTGATTGTTTGGGTTATTTGCTGGCTGACGTCCTGCAATGTGGTGAGTACTGCTTGCCAAATTTCTTGTGGATCGTGTTCGACCCAACCTGGTTGCGGAAAGTATTGAGTAAATTCACGATACGACGAAATTGACTTTGAACCATCAGAAAAAACTGCGCGAGACCGCACTCCAGTTGTTCCTGCATCAATGGCGATTACGACGCTCATAGTTTTATGATTTACAAATAAGTTGCTGCTGGCTCAACAGCATTTAGTTGCCTTCGCAAACCAAGTCACTTAACGCTTCAAAAATTTTCGGGCATGCAATCATGATCTCGGCCGGGCTTGAAATGCCGCCGTGAAAATCACCACTGCGCGCACCAGCCTCGATAGCAATTAGTTCTGCCGCGGCTATATCCCAAGAATGCAGATTCTCTTCGAAATATGCATCAACTCTGCCGCACGCAACGAAACATATATCAACACTGGCTGCTCCAAGTCGACGAATATCGCGTACTTTGTGAATAAAAGTTGAGACGCGCTTTGATTGAACCGTCCGATGTTCTGGCGAATAACTAAATCCTGTGCAGACCAATGCTTTTGAGATTTCCGTTATTTCGTTGCATCGTATTTGTTCGCCATTCAAAAATGCCCCGCCGCCACGAGTCGCTGAAAACACTTCGTCAAGCGCAGGTATATATACGACACCAACAAGCGGGCCCTTTTCATCGCTGATGCCAATTGACACGCTCCAACTCGGTAAGGCATAGAGAAAATTCGTCGTGCCATCGATTGGGTCGATACACCATGTGTAATTGCTACTGCCAGAGTGTGAGCCACCCTCTTCGCCAATGATTGAGTCGTCAGGTCGGCGAGAACGAATTTCATCAACGATGTACTTTTCTGTGGCCTTATCAAATTCGGTAACCATGTCAGTACTGGTTGTTTTAGTTTGGACGTCTTTCAAACCGGCACGACGACCTGCATACGCTCGCTTACCGCCGGTCACTGCTAGTTCGGTGCAGATTTCAAGAAGAAGCGTTGCCTCAGAGTTGCTCATTTGTGACCATCAAGTTCTCGCCATTCGCCGACTGCTCGCAATACAAGCACGACAACAACACTCATTCCTGCTGCACTGATCACGGCACCAGAAACGAGGCCAATCGAATTAGGCACATCACATGAGCCTTGACATTGCAAATCAATCAGCGAAAAACCAATTAGTGCGCCGGCGAAACCTGCTACCAGAATTCCAATAAAGGCGGTAACTCGCGCGCCAACCGAGGGCAGTGCCGAAAGTGCGCGAGCATCACTGTCATGTGTGGCAATCATCCTTAGAAGCGTAGGTTCACGAACTCAAGTTGCGATGCATGGCTAGCGTTTGATTTGTGGGTGCTCGCCAAAGTTCTGATTTCCGAACGATTTTGCATGTGGATATGGACATGTTTTATGTTGCAGTTGAATTACGCCGCAATCCGCATCTTGTTGGTAGGCCGGTAGTTGTCGGTGGCGATGGCTCGCGCGGCGTTGTCGCTGCAGCATCGTATGAAGCCCGAAGATTTGGTGTTTTTTCGGCGATGTCATCGTCACAGGCAAAACGACTTTGCCCGCAAGCGATATTTTTGCCTGGCGACCACGATCATTATTCGGATGTCAGCGCTGAAGTATTTCAAGTCTTCAACGAGTTCACACCGTTAGTTGAAGGATTATCACTCGATGAGGCGTTTCTAGATGTTTCTGGTTCGCTGCGACTTTTTGGTTCTGGTTCAACAATTGCTCATGAAGTCAGGCGTCGCGTTGCCGAAGTCACTCAATTAACTTGCAGCGTTGGCATTGCGCCAAATAAGTTTTTGGCAAAACTTGCATCTGTTGTTGCAAAGCCCAAGGCGTCACGACAAGGAGTTGTCGCAGGACATGGAGTTTATGAAGTCGTGCCGACTCGCGAACTTGAGTTTTTGTATCCGCTCGAAGTCGACGCGCTTTGGGGTGTCGGGCCAGTGACGCTTAAAAAACTTCAAGGCCTCGGAATCAAAACAGTTGGAGATCTTGCCGTATTCGACTTAAAAGTTTTGATTGCAGTTCTCGGTGATTCACAAGGGCGTCATCTGGCGATGCTCGCACAAGGTGTTGATGATCGAGGTGTTGAACCTGATCGCGATGCCAAATCAATCGGACACGAAGAGACTTTTTCGAGCGACATCACGGAATTTGAGAATGCACATGATCATCTTGTGAGACTTGCAGATTCTGTGGCTACAAGATGTCGTAATTCTGGTGTTGGCGCGCGAACGATTTCGCTGAAAGTTAAATACTCTGATTTTCAGTTGGTGACAAGATCTATAAGTGTTGACATGCCGATCTCAACGGCACCCGCAATGGTTCGATTGCTTGAGCCGTTGTTGCGAAGTATTGACTTGAAAGCCGGTATTCGACTGCTCGGCGTTAGTGCGAGAAATCTTGTTGCCCCTGAACAGCAAATGAGTTTGTTCGACATGTCTTCCGGCGATGAATCTGCCAATAATTTAGATGCAGCCTGGAGCACCACCACGTCTGCAATCGATGAGATCCGTGATCGGTTCGGTGATTCAGCGATAAAACCTGCCAGCACACTTGGTCAAGAACGTGACCCAAGTTCTTCAAAGTGGGGCCCTAGCGACCCTAAATCGCAATAAACCTCACCTACAATCGGGGTAGAGATTTAACATATAAACGAATCACAAAGCGACAGTGGAGGTCATGTGCCGTTATCCGACAATGAACGACAAATTCTTGCGCAAATTGAGCACGATCTTAAAGAAGACGAGAAATTCGCTCAAGCTGTTTCTTCGAAAGGTCTGTACCGACATTCGGCGCGCACCGCATGGTGGGCAGGTATCGGCATTGTCGTCTCAATGATTTTGACAATTCTTGGATTGCAAGTTCATTTCGCTCTTGCGTTTGTCGGCTTTCTAGCAATGCTTGCATGTGCATTAATCGTTGAGCGTCAATTGCGTGCAATGTCAAAAGTTGGTCTTGCAGATGTCACTGAATCTTTGCGAGCATCTCGCGTAAATGCCCAACGGATGCGCGAAAAGTTTACGCGCGAGCGCTAAAGATATTTTCGGGTGACTTCGCGCGGTTATTTCGCAGTTGACATCGGTGGTACGAAACTTTCAGTCGGAGTTGTTTCTTTAACCGGCGAGGTTCTTTCGCACGGGCGCGCCGTCACGCCACAGACAAATGTATGGCAAGCACTAAGTGACTTAATAAAATCGCAACTCGCTTTGACTGATGTTGAACTTGTTGGTTGTGGGGTCGGATGTGGCGGACCGATGACCCCAGGTGGTGAACTAGTTTCATTTTTGCACATACCAGAATGGCGCGATTTTCCGTTGCGGTCTAAATTACAAGAACTTACACAGATGTCGGTTTATGTCGATAATGATGCGAAAGCACTGGTGCAAGGTGAAGTTTGGTGCGGTGCCGTAGCCGGCCAAACTGATGTCATCGGGATGGTTGTGTCAACTGGTGTTGGTGGTGGAATCATTTCGGGTGGAAAGGTACTTAACGGCCGAATTGGTAATGCGGGCCATATCGGTCATGTGATTGTTGAACCCGAAGGTCGGTTGTGTGCGTGCGGTTCGCACGGCTGTCTTGAGGCGCACGCATCTGGTCGATCTATTGAAGCGATTACTGGCAAACCTGCAGCCGAGGCAAGTCCTGACGTAATTCAAAATACGGGTCGACTAGTGGCGCGCGCACTCGTAAATGTCGGCGCAATTATTGATTTGCGCAGCGCAGTAATTGCTGGTTCAGTCGCTCTCGGTTTTGGCGACCCATTTTTTGAGGCCGTGCAAAACGAGTTAAATCGCAGTGCCAAAATTGCATTTATTCGTGACTTCACTGTTTACAGGGCTGGACTCGGTCAGTTATCGCCGCTCGTTGGGGCAGCAGCAGTAGCTCGCAATCTAGGATGTGATTCATGAAACCCGTCTACGAGCCTCAGGCCGAAGAATATCGCGAAAAGGTTCAAGCATTTTTGGCGGAAAAACTTCCCGCAACGTGGAAGGGTATCGGTTCGCTTGAAGGCAAAGCGGCAGATGAATTTATGAAGCAGTGGCGACAAGTATTGGCATCGAGCCCATATCTTGCACCAGGTTGGCCCGTTGAATACGGCGGTGGTGGGCTCTCGGCGTTAGAGCAAGTGATTGTTGCCGAAGAATTTGCCCATGCAGGTGTGCCGACAGGATCGTATAACGATGTCTTTGGTATTCAGATGCTTGGCAATACTTTGTTGATCTGGGGTACCGAAGAACAAAAACTACATTACTTACCACGAATTATTTCTGGTCAAGATCTTTGGTGTCAGGGATACAGCGAACCAAA
>JBAXAW010000054.1:0-13566 GCA_037142305.1 Actinomycetota bacterium | reverse complement strand
CGCGTCTCGGGGGTCCGTTTGCTTTTGCGATGGGTTTATTTCTCGCGATACGCATCTTTAAACTAAAGCCAGTTGAAGGTTTCAAAAAAATAAAAGCATCACGGGTTGTTAAGAGAACAAAGTCATTAATTGATGCCGAGATCGTCGACCTAAAAGAGCGAATTACTTTCTATTCGACATACAAACAGCAACCTGTCGACGCTTCGCCAGATAGCGGTATTGTGCTGCAGGTCGACGAACACGCGATCGCGATTGCATCTGAGGTGGGGTTAATTGAAAGCCGAAGTTCTGGTGGCGTAGCCGAGCCGACTTTGGTCGACGAGGGCAGGTTTTTGGTTACCGATCAGCGCGGTGTGTTTATCGGCAACAATGAAACCAGAGAGTTTGTGTGGTCAAAGCTGGTTTCGCATCAGGTCGAGCCGATGGCCAGCGCGATGGTGCTGTATCTGTCGTTGTCGAATCGCCAAAAAGTTTCAGGCATCGGTATGGATGCAAAAAGTGTTAAAGACGTTCAACAGCGGATCGAATTTGCGGTTGCGGTTGGTCTTGAGCGTGAAGCCCAGTTTCTCGCCAAACTGAATACTCAGATCGCTGCGCTTGAGGTCGAAAAAACTACCGCACCCGACTGACCGGCCCGCCCCGGCCCGGACAAACCCAGCTCAGCCCGAGAGTGGCGGTGCAAGCGACGGGGGTTGATCCGCTGAGAGACTTTTCTATACATATATATAGGTATAGAAGTCGCAGGGTTACCGGGTTGCCTCGGCTTTGGCTTCGGCTCCACGAAACGATTGCGCAGCGATACCTACATTTATACAAAATTCGGATTTGCGATACTGTGCGAGTGTGATTGCGTCGCAAGAAGATCGAATCGCTTTTTTTAGGCAGTTCATTGACGGGTCGCAAGCACTATACGTCGCGCTAGAAAATCGAGTCGTTGAAGATGGTGATGGGTGGCAGGTTGTTGACTACATACCCTTATTCACAAAGCCCTGATTGATTCTGCAGTCGAGCAAAAAGCAGGTCGGGCGGCTATAAATACCTTGACTTTAAGACACCCATTGGATATCGTGTCGTCATCGACCCACTTGCTTCGGTAGGTGGGCCCGGGGCCTGTCCGAAAGGGCGGGCCTCTGTGTTTATCTCCACATTTTGGGCTTGTGGATCTCTCTACCTTTGCTATCCCGAATCGTGATCGGAAATTGGCATCGTGAGAGAACTTCATCACGAAGGTGAATTTCGAATGTCGAAAATTTTTTCAAGAGTATGTGCGTAGAAAGTTTATGTGGGTTGACTATGCCCACGGGCACGTCAAATTCTCTGGAGAGGCGAATTGCTTCCGACAGGTCACTGTCGTTTGAAATGACGACCGCCTTATCGATAAAACCTCTCGCTGAATCGTTGAGAAGATGAACTCCAAGGCTCACGTCAGATCCTTTTTCCTCATCAATAATAACTTTCGCTTTTGTTGTGTCGTTGACACGACGTCGAACCTTGTCTTTCCACATCATTAAGTAGAGTGCGCGAGGGCGAAAACGAGGACTAAATATTTCTGTTGGGTGAAACTTGTGATCAGCCAATATTTTAGATTTGATTCTTGTGGTGAATCGACCCATGTGAACCTGAACAACGGGAGTTGTAGCGAGCGCACGGATATAGGTGTCTTGGCGAGCGGGTGCTTGCGGGTCGCCTGGCCGCGCAGTTATTCGTGCGGTGAAATAACGAACAATTTTGATCTCATCATCAGGTAACAGTGTTTTGGCAAGCTTCTCTAGATCCAGCCATTTGTGGGTAGTACCTCGCAGTGCGCCGTAATAGAGATTGAGCCCGTCGATGTAGATACCAGTTGCCATTTGTTTTAACCTTTCAAAACCGTGCTAACAGGCTGAATTGAGTTTGGGTTTGCCCCGTGGTTAACCCGATGTGTGCAGGGCAGGGCTGTCAGGTGACGAGGGTCTGAGGAAATTTATTGAGGGGGGCTGGTTGGTGCCATGGTGACTACAGAGTCACTGCTGGGACGATGGATTCACAAAGCGAATAACCCGATAAGCACGGCGGGGGTTTCCGCACTCATCGGGCCGTTTCGCTTGGGTCGAATATTGCGACCTGTCAAAACTGATGTTGGATCAGTCGGTTATTTGCCTGCCTCGGTCGCTTCATCTGCACCGTGGGTTTCGTTGGCATCAGGGCCACCGTCACACTCGGCACCAGTTTTTGAATCGATGCCATCTTCGCAGTCGACACCGTCAACTTCGTTTGCATCATCAACTTCGTTTGCACCGTCGACTTCATCGGCAGCGTCATTGGCTTCTGGTGAATCGGCAACGTCATTTTTTTCTGGTGCGTCTGCTGTGACGGGTGTTGTCACGACGGCGGAAGGTGGGACCGTGCTGTTGCCAGTGGCGGCCGAAGCAATTACTGCTCCACCAATTGTTAAGCCAAGTGCCATGGCCATACTCATGAGGAGCCGGCGTCGCGGCTGGCTATTTGGTGTTTGAACTGACATTAATTTTCTCCTTTGGTTTTAATATCTGTGCGGAATTGCACTCTTTGATTATCTAAGTACCAACCTTGATCATTGCTGAACGTTGCGATGTTTTGAAGTAGCGTTCAGCCAGCGTTCAGGTCTGCCAGACACGCTTGAGGCCTGATCCTGATTGAGTTTCCTGCGAGGAGGAACCACAATGCGCCTGTTAGTTGTGGAAGACGAGAAAAAAATAGCCTCGGCGCTAAAACGCGGTCTAACAGCCGAAGGTTTTACAGTTGATGTTGCAAACAACGGTGTTGAAGGTTTGTTGAGTGCAACAGAAAATAATTATGACGCAATCATTCTCGACATTCTTTTGCCTCAGATGAACGGATTTGTAGTTTGTGCCAAGTTGCGCGAGCGCGGAATCTGGACACCGATTTTAATGCTGACGGCCAAGCATGGGGAGTTTGATCAAGCAGAGGCGCTCGACACTGGTGCCGATGACTACTTGACAAAACCGTTCTCGTATGTGGTACTTGTTGCGCACTTACGGGCATTGTTGCGTCGTTCGTCACGCGATGTTCCCAACATCAAATACGAAGTCGGCGATCTAGCTCTTGATCCTCTCCAACGTCGAGCAACAAGAAGTGGCGTCGAGATTTTTCTCACCGCTCGAGAGTTTACGGTGCTCGAGTATTTGATGCGTAATGCCGACAAAGTGGTATCCAAACGCGAGATCTTGGACAATATTTGGGACATCGATTTTGGTGGTGATCCGAACATTGTCGAGGTATTCATCCGACGATTGCGAACTAAAATTGATGATGCATTTGACTGCAAGTCAATTGAGACGGTTCGTGGTGTCGGCTACCGCATTGTCGGTCAAACGGCGGTTTTGTGAAATTGAGAATTCACATGCGCAGTGCCTCGGTGCGAGTTCGCACCACTGTTGGGGCCGTGACTGTTGTCGGAGTTGCACTCGTAGGAGTGTCTTTTTGGCTTGTTGCACATCAGAGTTCGTCGTTGACAGACAATATTCAGACGACATCAATTTTGCGGGCGCAAGATCTCGTCTCAGCACTTCAAGAAGGCACGCTTCCCGTGAATCTTGCGGTGCAAATAGAAGACTCAGGTTTCGTGCAGGTTGTGGATAGTTCGGGGAAAGTAGTTGCAGCCTCGACCAACATCACCGGCGAATTACCAATTGATCCGAAACCGCACCGTGACAAGACAAGGTTCGCTTACACACTCGATGAATCACCAGCAGGCGATTCATCGTTTCGAGTTGTTGGACTTCAAACACAATCTTCAATCGGTTTGTTCACGGTGTATGTCGGTTCAAGCCTTGAGCCTGTTTCGGATGCCACCAGTTCTTTGATCTCGGCACTGTTATTGGTAATGCCGCTCCTGGTGCTCTTTGTTGGCCTCGTTACATGGCTTGTCATAAGTCTGGCAATGCGGCCAGTTGATGCGATGACAAAGCAGGTAGATGAAATCACGTCCAAGGATCTTCATCGGCGGGTTCCCGAGCCGAGATCTTCAGACGAAATTAGCGACCTGGCCAAGACAATGAACAAAATGCTTGAGCGTTTAGAGGATTCTGATCGGCGGCAGCGTTCGTTCATCGGCGATGTAAGTCACGAATTGCGTAGTCCGCTGACCGGATTAAGAGCCCAACTTGAAGTCCACGAGGCACATCCAAATACGGCTGACTGGCGGGAAGTGACTGGCGAAGTGCTAGAAGAAGTGACACGAATGGAGCAATTGATTGGCGACATGTTGTTGCTGGCAACAGTTGATTCGGGACAAACGCAGGTCGATTATGAGACAATTAACTTAAATCAAATCGTCACCCAAGAAGTAAACAAATTGAGTAAGCACAGCAAAATACATTTTGAGCATTCGGCTAGTTCGAATTTAGAAGTTGAGGGGAGTGCTCTTCATTTGGCTCGACTTGTGCGCAACTTGCTGGAAAATGCTGATCGCTTTGCTCGCGCGAACGTTACTGTGCGATTGTCGCATGAAGAAAATGTAGTGCGCCTCGAGGTTGCCGATGATGGCCCAGGCATTCCCGCCGATGCGCGCGAAACAATATTTGGAAGGTTTACGCGACTCGACGAATCGCGCTCGCGACCGAGTGGTGGTGCAGGCTTGGGTCTGACAATCGTGCGCGAGATCGCAATGTTGCACCATGCCACCGTGTGGGTCGAAGACAACGCACCAGGAGCCCGATTTATTGTCGAGTTCAGTGATGTGATCGACTCCGCCAACTGAATTTGTTCAGGAACGGTTCAGGTTGATGTTTGTATGTTAAAGATGACATCAACCAATCAGGAAGGTAGAGATCTATGAGCTCAGTGAGGGAAATTGGTGGCAAAGCCACCGCGCTCTTAAATAAGGTGCCAGAGGCAACGGTCTACTTTTGGATCATCAAGATTCTGTGCACCACAGTTGGCGAAACAGCCGCCGACTTCCTCAATACAAATCTGAATCTTGGTTTAACCGGGACCACTCTTGTTATGTCGGTGCTCCTTGGCGCCGCGTTAGTCGCGCAATTCGTGACCCCGGAATACAATCCAATTCGTTACTGGCTGGTCGTTGTACTCGTCAGCATCGTAGGAACTTTGATCACAGATAATCTCACCGACAACTTCGGTGTGAGCCTGGTGACAACAACGGTAATCTTCTCGGTTTGCCTTGCGGCCTTGTTTGCGATTTGGTACGTGGTGGAGAGAACTCTCTCGATTCATGCAATTGACTCTGTTCGTCGCGAATTCTTTTACTGGTCCACAATTTTGTTGACGTTTGCCCTCGGCACTGCAGCGGGTGACTTGATTGCTGAGCGACTGAACACTGGATACTGGAAGGCGGGGCTCATGTTTGCAGCTGCAATTGCAATCATCACTGTTGCTCACAAGATCTTAAATCTCGGAGCAGTCCTCGCATTTTGGGCTGCGTACATCATTACACGTCCTCTTGGTGCTTCGGTCGGTGATTATTTATCACAGCCTAAAGATGTCGGTGGTCTCGGGCTAGGAACGGTGGTGACTAGCGCCTTGTTCTTAGGTGCAATTTTATGTGCGGTGACATATATTTCTCGATCAGAGAAAAAAGCTCTGTCTTGAGTTAGTAATGAAAGGGTCTGCCCAGACTTGCGTTGACCTAGTCGGTTGAAATGTTTTCGATTGCGGCGGGAAGGGCACCTCAATGGTGTTTAATGCGGAAGGACATCACCCGCTACGTACCTGCACGAGTTGTGAGTTGACGAGCGCCGGAATCTCCGCTGGAAGATCGGTTGTCTCTGCCGCTGCCGCTGCGATTGCATCGACGACACGCTCAAGAATGTCGGCGATCACCTCGGATGCGCGTCGCTTCGACAGTCCCCAACGAGTCGCCTCGTTGACGATCCGGTCGGCGGTGACACGATTCGTCTTGTGAACGTTGTCGACATACATCGCCAGATGTTCGTCTCCGTAGAAGAGTGTCGACAACAGATCGTAGAGCGGCGTGAGTCGCAGCGCACCCGACGGCTCATGCAGAAGCGAAAAATTCTTGGCGTGGGCGTCGCCATTACCGATCAAAATATTGAGTGTCACGGCACTTAGGAGTGCCTCGACGGAATCGGGTCCAGCCGTCGCTTGAAGGAGGTCAGCAATTCGCGCCAGCGAAGGTCCGCCATCCTCCTCGTACTTCTTGTCATGGGAAACGCCAATCGCTTGGCACAAGTCTTCCTGGTGAATGCGCTCAACCGAACCGTCTGAATGAATGACCCGGTCGTAACGTTCGACGACGATGAGTTTCCGACCTCCGAAAGTCGCAGTTTCGACATTGGCAACCGCGAGACCGAGGTGCTTTGCGACACGCATGCAGAATGCCTCGTTCTCGACAGTGTTTGGGAATCGTGCGATCTCGGGTTTGAGGATGTGCGTTGATGGAGTGCCGTCCACCGGTAGACCCCATGCACCGTCAGGCATCCGAGTGAGCAGCAACTTTTCTTGAACTCCCGCGAGCGAGATCCGAACCCGTCCCCCGGCGCCAAGTGGTGCACTTTGGAGATTCGCCACGAGATCTGCAATCTCGTCGTCGTTGAGTCGCTCGGCTGTGAGGGTCGTGGACGTCGGCGGAGATGCATCGTCGACAGGTTGGATAACCAGCGCACCAGCACAATCACGTCCAAGCGCACGGATCAGGCCGAACGTGTCGTCACCAACCACACCGAATTTCCGCGCCACTGCCTGCCTCGCCTCGCCCTCGGGAAGAAGCCCATCGAGAAATGGACGAACGACGCCGTGCATGTACCGTTCTCGTCTCAGAGCAAGCGACAAGGAGAGCAGGGGCATGCCGAGCGGGTGCTGGTCGAGTGCGTCCTTCGTGTATGCCAAACGCAGTCGGTCGCGTTGCTGATCGATGACCGCGACTCTGACGCCGTACAGCCAGACAGCAAGTTCGTCGGCCACTACCAGTCCGCTTCCTCAAGCGTCATCCTGACGCCGAGTTGCTTGAGTACTCGTAGGATTCGCTTGACCTGCTCGGTTTCGTGTCCCTGCTCAAGATCCGATAAGTAAGTGCGATTGAGCCCGGTGCGTTCTGCCAAGTCAGCCTGGGAAAGTCCAGCCTGCTGGCGGTAATGCCGGATAGCCGCACCGAGCGAGGCCGGGGTGTAGATGCGGAAAGGTTGTCCTTGTGTCTTCATTTCCTACACGGTAACAGAGTCTTTATTTTCAGACAACGTTACAATGTCCTTTAAAATAGACATTATAACGTTGCCCTGATATTCAGACACACTAGGTCATCAAACGCGCGAGTGTCCATTATTATCGGCTGTCAAACGGGCGGATGCAAGTAGACAACGCATTGAGTTTTAATGCGGTGCGCTCATGATCTGCGGTCACCATGTCCACTCGTTGCAACCTTGATGGTCATCTGTTGGGACATAGGCAGACCGTAGATTTATATATAGGTATCGAGAGATGTCGGTTGAAGGTAGTGCTCAGCAACAGTCGGAACAGGTTTCGCCGCGATTAAGACCGTGGTTGTGACAGTGTTCAGTGGCGCTCATTTCCGACAATCCAAATCAGAGTGTTATCTAATCCGATAACACTTTGGCTACACTAAATATATGGCTGGGGCAGACACAATTACCCACGCGCGCGTGCTTGCACGCATTTCCAAACGCGAGTTGGCACGCAGGGCACACACATCGCCGGCGGCAATTGTTGAATACGAATCGGGGCGCCGCTCGCCAACAGTTGACACATTTGCTCGACTAATTGACGCTTGTGGGATGGGCTACAACATCACGTTGTTTTCGACCGCGGCGCGCGAACGTCGCAATATGGCTGGCAATCGATTGTCGCAGGTGTTGGCGCTCGCCGATGCGTTGCCACACCGAGTGGCTTCGCGTAAGTGTGGGTTCGCAGGTTTTAGGCAGTTGACGCAGCCGCAGACGCAGCAACAGCCGCAGCATCAGTCTCAGCCTCAGTAGCTTGCGCAATGATTTCTCTCGAGCGCAAAATCGTCGGCGTACACACGATGCTGGCTAGCGCCGCTTTGCCGCATGCATTTGGTGGGGCGTTGGCATTGGCGTTTTATACCGGCGAACCCCGCGGCACACGTGACATCGATGTCAATATTTTTCTGCCCGTCAGCAAGATCGATGTTGTGCGATCTGCGTTCGCCAAACGAATCGAATTTACAGATACGCAAGTTGCAGATGCAGTGGCCAACGACCAAGTCAGAGTGTTTTGGGAGGATACGCCAATCGACATATTTTTTAATGTCGCCGAGTTTCATGACGATGTGATGCTTGGTGTCGAGCATCACAAGTTTGCCAAGATAATCATCCCCGTTCTTGGAGCAGACGCCCTGACGGTGTTCAAGGCAATGTATAACCGAACAAAAGATTGGGCCGATATCGAAGCGATGCTCGAAGTGAATTCAATTGATAAATCTCGTGTAATCGGTTGGCTGGTGCGTCTGCTTGGTGTTGACGACACACGAACCCGCAAATTTATTTCGTACTAGTTTTACAACGCCACGACTTGTCGGTTCGCCGACAAGCGCCGACAAGCGCCGACACGAAAAAAGTTCTGCACTGCTGAAGTAGAGAAGAGCGGTGTACGATTTGGCGTTACAAAACAACAATTATCGAGAGGCAACAAAATGGGAACATGCGGATGCGGATATACAACTGATGAACAAAAGAATTGCAACGGCACACACAAAGTCGTAGCTGCAGTAAAAGCTGACATTGCTGCTGCGCTCGCGGCAAAGGGTCAAACCGAAGCCTCGGAGTACGTCAAGACTTTCAAAAAAGACAGTTAGCAAGTAGTTCTGCGAAGCGACTCTCGACCCCGGCGGGGCTAACTCGCTAGGGCGATAATTTCTTGCACGAGGGCGTCGGGCGCCTCCCAGTTCAACATGTGTCCTTTGCTAGCGACGCGAACAAGCTTCGAGTTTTTGATACCCGTGTGTAGCGCATCGGTGTGAAACGGAGGAGTCGTTTTATCTTTCGTGCCAACGATGATTGTGCACGGCATCGTGATCTCTGATAATTGCGCGTAGCGGTTTTCTTTGACGAATGCCATCAAAATCGGCACGAGTGTCTTGAGGTCGCTTTGGCGGAATGAATCGATGAACGCATTGATCATGTCGGCGTCTTTGACATCGCCAAGCAACGACTTCGCAAGGTTGCTTGCGACGCCTTTATTGCTTACGAGCTTTCGCATAATGCCCGACTGAATAAGCGGAATCTGCACACGGTTCTGCAGATTCTTACGATTGACATCGCCGGCAAATGTTGCCATCAGCAGACCGCCGCGCAGATGTAGTGCTATTGCCGTTGATTGATGGATGAGTGCACAAATTGCGATGAACCCGCCCATGCTGTGACCAACTAACACACCGTTTCGAACTTCATAGGCGCGCAACACTGCGAGATAGTCATCGACCATTTGTTGTGAGCCCACGCCTTGGCTACCAACTGTGCTGCGCCCGTGCCCGCGTTGATCAAATGCGATTACTTTGTATCCGCGTTGAACAAGATCAGTTGCGATTATGTTCCAACAATGCATATCGACGGCATAACCGTGGGCGAGCACTACGACTTTGTCCCTGGTGTCAGATCCCATCGCGACCGTATTGATTTTGGTGCCGTCAGTTGAAGTGATGACACGTTCTGTGCCTGTTAGTGGTTGTGAATAGTTGATCGTCATTTACAAAACTTTAGTTCAATGACGGATATCACATCTAGTTTGCTTTAAATTCACCTGTTTGGCTTGACGCCATCTATCTCGAGAACTAACTTTTTGCGGTCAGGTTAGATATAAATAAATAATCCCCCCAAATAAATCCCCCAATTAATTAAGGAGAATCCCTAATGAAGAAAGTTAAATTAGTAGCACTCGCGCTAGTTGCAAGCATTTCGTTTGCAGCATGCGGTAGTGATTCAGCAAGCACAGAATCAACAGAAGCAGCCGCAACAGAAACAACAGTTGCTGGTGAAATGACCGCAGCCGGCGACATCGTTGCTGTCGCAAGTGCAACAGAAGGTTTCAAAACTCTTGTAGCAGCACTTACTGCAGCAGGTTTGGTAGAGACACTTCAAGGTGCAGGCCCATTCACAGTATTCGCTCCAAGTGATGCTGCATTTGCTGCGTTGCCAGCAGGTGTTCTTGATAAATTGCTTTTGCCAGCAAACGTTGAGGTTTTGAAATCAATTCTTACTTACCACGTTGTAGCAGGAAAAGTAATGTCAACAGATGTTAAAGCCGGCGACGTGCCTTCAGTTGAGGGATCAAACCTCATGCTTGGCACCGAAATGGGCGTGCAAGTAAATTACGCAACAGTAACTCAGGCTGACGTTGACGCAAGCAATGGTGTAATTCACGTAATCGACAAAGTGTTGATTCCGTCGACAGTTGATGTAACAAAACTCTAAATTCAATTTAGAAATTTAATAATTAGGGTGGTTGGGCTTCGGCTCAACCACCCTATTTTTTTGCCCCGCCCCATAACTGTGCTGGCCGAAGGTGGTGCAATAACGGTGGGGCGTTGAAGCGACAGTGTGTGACGGGTCGGATATCATCGGGTTGTGCAGAGGGCTGACTCGCTTGACAACACAATTGAAATTAGCGCTGCGACGATCGAGGATTTCGCCCGCAACGGGCATGCGGTGGTGCGTGAACTTGCGTCAATAAACGAAGTAGCGAAATATTCACCTGCAATAAATAGCGCCACACGGCTGTTAAACAAAGACGAACGACCATTTGCAGAGCGCGACACTTACGGCAAAGCCTTTATTCAGTCGATGAATCTTTGGACCATTGACCCGCTCGCTCGCGAGTTTGTTTTTGCAAAACGATTCGCCAAGGTTGCTGCAGATCTGATGGGTGTCGACGGTGTGCGTTTGTATCACGATCAGTCATTGTTTAAAGAACCAGGTGGAGGTATCACTCCATGGCATCAAGACCATGTGTATTGGCCGCTTGAAACAACTAAAACAATCACGATGTGGATGCCGCTTGTCGAAGTGCCGACCGATGTTGGATCGGTGGTGTTTGCTTCGGCCAGTCACAAGCGGGGAGATTTAGGTGGATCGGCGATTGGCGATGACTCGCAGTCGCACTTCGATCAACTAATTGATCGCGAAAAGTTCGAACTGATCTCGTATGCGCCGATGCGTGCGGGTGATGCAACATTTCATTCTGGCTGGGTACTACACGGCGCACCAGCCAATGAGACAAAAACTATGCGCTCGGTGATGACGATCATTTATTTTGCAGATGGCACTCGGGTGAGCGAGATCGACAGCCCGATGCGTCGCGATGATAACGAGCGGTGGCTGTGCTCTTTGCCTACGGGTTCGCTCGCAGCGTCCGATCTGAATCCGTTGCTGTGGTCGCGCTAATCAAAATTTTCGCACAGTGTTGGCACTCATTGATTCTCGCAACACGTTAGATTTTGGCTTGGCGACAACGGTCACTGCAATACCGAACATTCGGCCAGTCGCGTGCCCATTTCTTTCGCCATTCAAAAGGTTTAGTGCAAGTGTCACAGATCTTTGGC
The DNA here is from genome assembly GCA_037142305.1 of Actinomycetota bacterium. Taxonomy (GTDB): domain Bacteria; phylum Actinomycetota; class Acidimicrobiia; order Acidimicrobiales; family Ilumatobacteraceae; genus BACL27. The sequence goes on along the minus strand of JBAXAW010000054.1, from coordinate 2,033 downwards.
GCAAAACCATTTTTTGTTCGCGGTACTCGAGTCATCTCTGTTAATAGTATTACGGCGTGAGCATCAAGACAGTATGGGTTTTCGGCGATCAGCTGAATAAAAAGATCGGTGCGCTTGGCGAAGCAAAGCCTGCGACACATCGCATTTTGATGATCGAATCGCGTGCCAAAATCACGACTCGGCGCTGGCATGTTCAACGCGCTCACTTTATTGTTGCGTCGATGCGGCGGTTTGCTGTCGAGTTACGCGAGACGGGTTTTGAAGTTGACTATCGCTTTGCCGAGTCGATGCGCGCGGGCGTGCAACTACACTGTGACGAGTTTTCGCCGTCGCAAATTGTTGTAACTGAGCCAAATAGTTTCTCCGCCCGCGAACTTGTTTCGGCACTGAGTTCGCAATATAAGCCGCAATTTGATTCGCAATCTGTGAAGTCAAACCAGTTTTTGTGTCACCCAGACGAATACGCAAATTTTCGTGCGACTCGCAAGACCGTAAAGATGGAAGATTTCTATCGTTGGCAGCGTAAACGACTTGATGTGATGATGGAAGGCGACGACCCAGTTGGCGGCAGATGGAACTTCGACGAAGAGAACCGTCAGGGCCCGCCGAAGACCGACCAAGATCGTTGGCCGAAGCCCAAACCAGTTGCACTCGACACTCTTGATGCCGAAGTTGTCGCCGATGTGTCGAGCAACAGTTGGGGCCAGCCGCCAACTGGTCAATGGGCAACGACACGAACCGAAGCTCTCGTGCGAATGAAATACTTTATGAAACACAATTTGCCGTTGTTCGGGGAGCACGAAGACGCGATGCTCAAATCAAACTGGCATCTTGCGCACTCGCTGCTCTCGCCATATTTGAACCTCGGATTATTGTTGCCAGGCGAAGTAATCGCAGCGGCCGTCAAAGAATTTGAGGCAGGCAAAGTGCCAATTAACTGCGCCGAAGGTTTTATTCGCCAAATAATTGGTTGGCGTGAATATATGTGGAACTGTTATTGGCAGTGGATGCCAAAATATGCTGAGATGAATTCGCTTGACGCGCGTCGCGATTTGCCGAAACTATTTACAAAACCAGATGCGACATCGATGAGTTGTATGAAGTCTGCTTTAGATGGTGTCTATCAGCGGTCTTACGCACACCACATCGAAAGATTGATGGTGCTCGGAAACTTTGCATTGATCGCGGGGGTTAATCCACAACAACTAACTAATTGGATGTGGAATAGTTTCGTTGACGCAGCCGAGTGGGTGATGGTGCCCAATGTTGTTGGCATGTCGCAATATGCCGACGGCGGGATGTTGGCAACCAAACCGTATGCGAGTGGTGGTGCCTACATCGACCGAATGAGCGATCACTGCAAAGGTTGTCGGTATGACCGCAAGCAGCGCGTCGGGCCAGATGCCTGCCCGTTTACCGTTTTATATTGGGATTTCTTTTTGCGCCACGAGAAACTATTCGTGAAGAACCCAAGGGTTGCGCGTCAAGTGCGTGCAGCCCAACAATTAAGCGATCGTGAAGTCGTGCGCGAAACGGCTGTTTCAATTTTGTCGCGCTTAGATCAAGGTGTTCTGTGATCGCGCGAGTTGACACAAAAGTTATTCGTGTTAATCTTTCGTCGTTCGGCTATTTCGGTCGAATTAACCCCGCCAAAAAAAGAACAAAAATGTTAAGGAAACTAAAGTCACTCGGATTCAGTGCGAACCTTGCGTACGCACTCGGATTCTTGTCAGTAATTGGCAGCATCGTCGTTTGGTTCACACAAGGTGGAACTGATGCAGGCGAAGTCGGAGCAGCCGGAGAGCGTTTCGGAATCTTCGTAGGCCTCTGGGCGCCAACATTCATGGCAATCGGCAACGGAATCGACAACTTGTCGGATACGAAATAATTAGATTCGCAAGAATCTAAAAATTAATTAATTGCTATAGGCGGTTGACGCTCGCGATAAACACTGCGAGTGTCACCGCAATAACAACAACCGGGGCTACGAAACGTTTTAGTGCGATCATCCTGACAGGATAGCAATCGGGCCC
>JBAXAW010000053.1:0-13644 GCA_037142305.1 Actinomycetota bacterium | reverse complement strand
CCAATTGCCAGTCGAGCCGCCAGCATTCCGCAAAAGGCGTCTCCAGCGCCAGTTGAGTCAACAGGGTCAACATTGAAGGGCGGAATCTGCGTTTCGCCATTGTCGGTGATCATCAAAGCACCACGAGCACCTTGTGTGACAATAATTGTTTTCACGCCGTGCTTTAGCAATACGTTTGGGCCGCCGAGCAACTTCATTTCATGTTCGTTTGGAATGATCACATCAACAAGTTGTAGTAATTCTTTAGATAAAGACTGTGCTGGAGCAGGATTTAAAATTCTGATCGAATTTTTGCCTGCCAGTTCAAATGCGCGCCGTACAACTTCAAGTGGCACTTCTAACTGACAAAGTAAAACTTTTGCTGAAGCAATAATTTTCGCATTTCGCTCAATGTCGCCAATCGTGATTGCGTGGTTTGCGCCAGGTACGACAATGATCGAATTTTCACCGTCATCACTTACGCCGATCAAGGCTCGGCCTGTCGGTTCACTTACAACCTGCACTGCAGAAATATCAACATCATCGTTTTTAAATGCAGCCCGCAAAGTTTCGCCGGCATGATCATTGCCCAATGCGCCAATAAATGCTGTTCTCGCACCAGCACGAGAGGCGGCGATTGCTTGGTTGGCTCCTTTGCCTCCACAGAACTCAAAATAGTTTGATCCGGTAACTGTCTCACCAGGTTTTGGCAATCGATGTGTTCGCGCAACGAGGTCTAAGTTTGCTGACCCAACTACAACTACATCAAATGAACTGTCAATCGTCATACTCCATTATTAGCCATGTTGAGCACCTACGATTTATCTTGTGGGACTTAAATGACTGGCATCTTGGTGTTATTGCGGCATGGCCAAAGCACTTGGAATGCCCAGAATTTGTTTACCGGATGGCACGATGTGCCTCTCACACCCAAGGGTGAACAAGAAGCAAAAACGGCCGGCGAGACATTGCTTAAGGCTGGCATCGTGTTTGATCTTGTTTTCACTTCGATGCAAATTCGAGCAATTGAAACAAATCGAATTGCGCTGAGCGCACTTGGTCAAAGCAAAGTTACTGTTCGTCAAGATTGGCATCTCAACGAGCGCCATTATGGTGCGTTACAGGGGCTCGACAAAAAAGCCACCACGGCAAAGTACGGCGCTGATCAAACAAATATTTGGCGACGCAGTTACGACACTGCCCCACCGCCAGTTGATATTTCAAGTCCAGAACATCCCATCCATGATTTAAAATATAAAAATATTCCAGTTGAGAAACTTCCGGCATCTGAATGTCTAAAAGATGTGGTTACCCGAGTCGTGCCATATTTTGAAGAACAAATTGCACCAGAACTAAAAAATGACAAAAATATTTTGATAACTGCCCATGGCAATTCTCTTCGAGCATTGGTCATGTATTTAGAAAAACTAAACCCACAGCAAATTTCTGAATTCAACATCCCAACAGGCGTGCCTCGGCGATACGAGTTTTTAACAGACCTTTTAATGGCCAAAGTTGAATATTTGGGCGACCCGACTGAAATAGCCAAAGCTGCTCAGGCCGTGGCTGACCAGTCAAAAGGTGCTCATAACTAACTAGTTATTGAAAAATTGGAAATTTATTCTTGTTCGCATGCTCGTAAATTGTGCTATTCAGTTGACCTATTATGTAAAGCATGGCTGAACTTAAAAACTCATTAAAACACCTCCGATATTCCCCATTGTTTTCTTCATGCTCTTCAAAAGATTTAGAAAAAATTGCCAAGGCAGGCGATCGAGTAACTTTTGAAAAAGGCGAAGTCTTGACAAAACAGGGCGATCCTGGCAAAGAAGCTTTCATAATTTTGAGTGGCAAAGCCACCGTAAAACGAAGTGGCAAAAAAGTCGCCACAATCAGCACTGGCTCGGTCGTTGGCGAATTGTCCCTACTTGATCACGGACCACGCACAGCAACAGTCGTCTGCGAAACAGAGTGCCAGGTACTTGTGATCGGCCGCGGAAACTTCCTTCGAGTGATTGACAAAGTTCCTGCACTAACCCACAAACTTTTTGCGGCTCTTGCGATGCGCATTCGCGATCTGGATCGCGCTTATTTCGGCTAAGAAAACTAGTCTGAGATTCGTCAATCTCACAAAAGAAAAGTAACTAAATCATGACAACCGATGTGTCTATAAAAAAGCGCTTTAAGCCTTACCAACTTTCGATTGCCTTCGGTGTTGGTATTGGCTCTTTCACGCTGATCTCTGGAATTGTTCCACAACTGACTGGCTGGGAAAACACTTCTCTAATTCACCGCGAAGTATTTGGAGGAATACCAACTGCTTTGCGAGTTGCGTTCTACACGGTGATTCCAATGATGTTGATCTGGGGATCGTTGCGGTTTGCTGACCGCATTCGCAACTGGGAGCGTGGTGCACCAGACAAGCGCAAGACGACAACAAAAAATGCCAAACGTCGCCTTGCTGATTATCGCTCCGGAGTTTATATGCGCACGCTTTTGCGTGATAGCGCTGCTGGCTTGATGCACTCAATGATTTATTTTGGCTTTTTAGTTCTGCTCGGAGTAACAACCGTTTTGGAAATTGATCATCAAATGCCAGAGCAACTTAAGTTTCTTCATGGCGACGTTTATCGCGGTTACGCGTTAACGGGTGATGTCGCGGGTGTCGTATTTACTGGTGGAGTTGTTTGGGCAATTATTCGCCGTTACATCCAACGCCCGTATCGCATTCGAATTAAGACAAAACCAGAACACGCGCTGATTCTTGGCGTGTTGTTAGCAATCGGTGTCACAGGTTTTGGTGCTGAAATGTTTCGCATCGCACAAGGACAAGCAGCCGGAGTAAATCTTGATCACGAAAAGTGGAGCGTTGTTGGTTATCCGCTGGCACAACTTGTTAATGGTTCGAACGCTTCGACCCTGACAACTTGGCACCAAGGTTGGTGGGTTGCGCACGTATTGACTTTTATTGTTTTCTTAGCGATTCTGCCAATCACGATGTTGCGCCACATGTTCACCTCGCCGCTCAACATGTATCTCAAAGATCGCGAACGACCAAAGGGTGCGATGAAGGCAATGCCAAACCTCACCGAAACTTCTCTTGAATCATTTGGTGTACATGTGGTCGAAGAATTTACTTGGAAGCAACTACTTGATCTAGATGCGTGCACGATGTGTGGCCGTTGTACGAGTGTCTGCCCTGCTCACGCCACTGGCAAGCCACTTGATCCACGCGAAATTATTCTTAAAAGCGGTGAAGTAATGGCGGCAACCGCGGCTCATGCACCAGGTGGCAAAGTTTCTCCACCGTTGAGTGCAGATGCTGAAATCAAAGTCGGTGCCAACTTATTATTCGAACGAATAACTGCCGAAGAAATTTGGTCTTGCACAAGTTGCAAGGCATGCGATGAAATTTGTCCGGTCAACATCGAAATTCTTGACAAGATTCTCGACATGCGTCGATATCTCTCGCTAATGGAAAGCAACTTTCCCGCACAACTCGGAAACGCGTATCGCGCAATGGAGAACCAAGGTAACCCTTGGGGTATGAGCCAGACAGATCGCGGCGAGTGGGCAAAAGATTTAGACGTGCAAGTTCTTGACCCAGGTGCGCCGTTTACGAATGAATATCTTTATTGGGTCGGTTGCGCTGGCAGTTTCGATGATAAGAATAAAAAAGTCACACAGTCAATGGCTAAATTGCTCAAACGTGCTGGCATCGATGTAGCGATTCTGGGCCCAAGCGAAATGTGCACTGGCGACAGTGCGCGCCGAAGTGGAAACGAATATTTATTTCAAATGTTGGCCATGCCGAATGTTGAAATGCTTAACGGTATGGGAGTGAAGAAAATTATTACTCAGTGTCCACACTGCTTCAACACGTTAAAAAACGAATATCCGCAATTGGGTGGCAACTACGAAGTTATTCATCACTCGCAGTTGCTTGAAGATCTAATTGAATCAGGCAAGTTGGACGTATCTAACGCCACGCTTGAGGAGCGAATCACTTATCACGATTCGTGTTACCTCGGTCGTCACAATGATGTTTACATTGCACCACGCAAAGTTGTGGGCTCAATCAAGGGCATTGAAATTGTCGAGATGCCACGCAACGGCACAAAGGGTATGTGCTGTGGTGCTGGTGGAGCAAGAATGTGGATGGAAGAAGATATCGGCACCAAAGTTAACGATGAACGTGCCCGTGAAGCAATCGCTACAGGGGCAACTCGTGTCGCAACTGCGTGTCCGTTTTGTTACATCATGCTCGATGACGGTGTCAAAGGCGCCGGCAAAGATGAGTCCGAAGTAAAAGTTGGCGACATTGCAATTCACTTGCTCGATGCCATTGAAAACGGCGAGCGATCAGTTGCTAATCAAAGTGCGCCACTCGCAGCATCAAATAGTGCGACAGGTTCGCCAAGCTTTAGTTAACTACTTAAAGTTTTTGAAGTACTGACTCGGCGTTGGGCCGCGTTGACCTTGATATTTAGAACCGCTCGCACCTGAACCGTAAGGCTTGTCGGCTGGTGTAGTCATCGTCATAAAACTCACTTGACCAATTTTCATTGACGGATAAATCGTGATCGGTAGATTTGCAACATTTGAAAGTTCAAGTGTGATGTGACCGTCAAAACCTGCGTCGATAAAACCCGCAGTTGAGTGAATCAACAAGCCAAGACGACCTAGAGAGCTTTTTCCCTCAACGCGACCGACAAGATCATTTGCAAGTCCGATTCTCTCAAGTGTTGAACCGAGTACAAATTCTCCTGGATGCAACATGAACACACCATCTTGATCAATCTCAACTAACTCTGTGAGTTCAGAAAGATCACGCTTGACGTCAATTGTGCTTGCGGTGTGATTGCGAAACACACGAAAAAGGTTTGAAACTTTGACATCAATAGACGAAGGCTGGATACACGAATCATCTAGCGGGTCAATCACAATCCGCTTTTGGGCCAGTGCCTCTCTAATTGTTCGGTCAGACAAAATCACAACTATTCAACCTTAGTAAATTCGTTGCGAATCTAAAATTTCGGCCATAAACACGACTTGATACGCTCAACTATCTAATTGCGGGTGTAGTTCAGTGGTAGAACATCAGCTTCCCAAGCTGAATACGCGGGTCCGATTCCCGTCACCCGCTCGAAACATAAGCAAGAATTACCAAAGTGAAACCCGACGAAGATCTACGAACCTCTAGTGGTTTAGTTGTGCCAAGTAGTGCGCTGCATTGGAGTTTTGCCCGCTCGGGCGGTGCAGGCGGGCAACACATTAATAAAACTTCATCAAAAGCAACTTTGGTTGTTGAAACTGATGCAATCACTGGTTCAGAAATCTTGGTGAGACGAATCAAAATTAAATTAACAAAAAAAGTTCGGGTGACGAGTCAAACCAGTCGAAGTCAGTGGCGCAACCGACAACTTTGCCTAGATCAACTGCTGCAAATAATTGACAATGCCGCAAAACCAGCCAACCCGAAACGAAGAAAATCAAAACCGACACGAGGGTCTATTGAACGACGGCTTGAAGGCAAACGTCACGCCAGTAAGAAAAAAGAATCACGCCGTACCGACGACTGGTGAAAGATTTAATTTAAAACAAACTAACTAGCGCCCACAAAGTTGCAATGCCACCGATTGTCGCCATTATCAAACTGCGCAAGATCGGTGCTTTTGCTAAATCGTTCGCATCTCGGCGCTTTTTCGGCGGACGAACTAATGCAGCAATGTTGCCAGCACACATTGCGCCACCTAAGGCGACAACTAGCCACGCGAGTAAATCATCTCCAAGAAGCATCGTTTGTACCGTTAAAATTTTAACTAGTTATAAGTCTGAATTTGAATCTGTCGCAAAGTTCTCGAACCGTGTGTATGCACCAAGCCATGCGAGGCGCACTTTGCCGAGTGGCCCAGCACGATGCTTCGAGATACTTAATTCTGCTGCACCAAGTTCGTCTTTGTTGTCGGGGTTGTAAACCTCGTCACGATACAAGAACATCACCACGTCGGCGTCTTGTTCAAGTGCACCAGATTCACGCAAGTCAGAAAGTGTCGGCCTCTTATCTGTGCGTGCTTCTAATCCGCGGCTCAACTGACTAAGAGCAAGAATTGGAATCTTAAACTCGCGTGCTAAGAGTTTTAACTTTCGACTAATCTCGCTGACTTCAAGTTGCCTATTCTCTGGTCGACCATCGCCACCCATGAGCTGTAGATAGTCAATCACGATAAGCGAGAGATCACCTTGACGACTAAGGGTTCTTCGAGCCTTCGCACGAATCGCGCCAACCGATGTGCCTGGGCTGTCGTCAATAATCAACGGCACATCAAGGCGACCTACCGCGTGTCCGATCTTTGTCCAGTCATTTGGCGTGGGACGACCACTGCGCAATACTGCCGAGTCGACTCCGGCTTCACTTGCCAAAATTCTCTGAACAAGTTCGGCGCTTCCCATTTCAAGAGAGAAGAATAGAACTGGTTTACCTGAATTGCGCGCAACATGCACAGCAATACCAAGTGCGAGCGCCGACTTTCCCATTGCAGGGCGAGCACCAAGAATATTTAACGTACCCGGTTGAAAGCCGAGCAAAATTTTATCTAGACCAGCTAAGCCAGTTGCCGTACCCGTTATTGCTTCTTTATTATTTGCGCGGTCTTCTAATTTCTCCATCGCATTTTCAACCAAAGTCTTAAGTGGTTGCGATGCATCACCGATATTGCTTTCTGAAACGTCAAATACTTTTGATTCAGAATCGTCGATTGCTTTTGCTACATCCTCTGGTCCGCTGTATGCAATCTCAGCAATTTCTGAAGCAACAGTCAAAAGTCGGCGAAGCGATGCGGTTTCACGAACAATTTTCGCATAACGATCAGCGCTGGTAATTGCCGGTGTCGCATTTTGCAAAGTCAGTAGCGCATCAATGCCTCCCATTCCGTCGAGCAAACTATTGCGTCGCAATTCTTCACCAACTGTTATCGGATCAACAGGCTCGCCCGCTGTATTGAGCGATCGAATCGCATCGAAAATATGTTGGTGAGCTGGTTTATAAAACTCTTCTGATCTAACGCCGCGTTCAAACGCAACAGCAACTGCTTCTTGTGACAACAACATTGCACCAAGCAACGATGCTTCTGCTTCAATGCTGTGCGGAGGAATTCGATTTGTTTGTCGCTGCTGAGCACCAGAGCGATCGCTGCGAGAGAATTCAGCGATTGACATGACTACACAATGCCTTGATATACCTGTTGATTGCTAGCGGTATAACCCTGTGATTTTCGTGTGGATAACCGTGTTGATAAATGCGTTGATAAAACCGTATAGCGCGACTAAAAATCAACTCTATTTCGAGACGATGTTTACCGACATGTTTGTTAACACTTCTGCAAACAGCTCTACGACAACTACATGCTCGCCTAGTTGTCGCAACGGTGCTTCAAGTTGCACTTGCTTGCGATCAATCGTTGCGCCGGTCTGGTCAAATATTGCTTTCACAATTTCTGTGGAAGTTATCGAGCCAAACAAACGCCCTTCGTTGCCTGCCTTAGCCGAAATGGTAATTACTTTTGTGGCTAATGAAGATGCAAGACTGCGTGCAGATTCACGATCTGTTGCAGCCTTGAGTTCTTGAGCTTTGCGCATGACCTCGGCTTGAGCAACCGTGCCGTCGTTAGCAACAACAGCAAGATCATTTGGCAACAAAAAGTTGCGAGCGTGTCCTGCAGACACATTTACAATGTCTCCGCGGCGACCCACGCCCTTGACATCAGATCGAAGAAGGATTTTCATGATGCTGCTCCGTCGACATTAACTTCAGTTGATATTTCTGCTGTAATATTTGGCGCTACTTCTACTGTTTCAGAAACAGTTACAGAACTACGCGGTGTTGCGTCGTCACGGCGTGGACGACGTGGACCACGATCGCGGTCTCGGTCGTCAGAGCCGTATTCGCCGCGCTCACGTGGTGCGCGCGCAGCAGAAACCTGCTTCATGTATGGCAAAAGTGCCATCTCACGAGCATTCTTAACAGCTGTCGCGATATCGCGTTGGAGTTGAACGTTGTTGCCGTTCATCCTTCGCGCGCGCAACTTCGAGCGATCTGACATGTAACGCTGCAATAAATTGACGTCTTTATAGTCGACAAAGCCAACCTTTTCTTTGACTACAACGTTCGAGCGCTTCTTTGGTTTGCGCAACAACGCTTTTTGGGCACGTAACTTGTTGGATTTACTTGTCATTGGGAATGTCCTTAATCGTCGAGTTTATTTTTATTGCTTTATTGATGAACTAGTTAATTTCTAGAAAGGTTCTTCGCCATCAAATGGCGTTGCTTCGTTGCCCGGGTTTGTACCTGAGTTTGCTGGGCGGTTGTTGGCTGCTCCGCCGCCTTGACCTTCTTGCTTTGGTGTACGCACAACCGTTGCAGTTGCCCAACGCAAACTTGGCCCGATGTCATCTGCCACGACATCAATTGCTGTGCGCTTCTCACCCTCGCGAGATGTGTATTCGCGTTGCTCAAGTCGACCAGTCACAACGACTCGCGAGCCTTTGACCAAAGTTGCCGCTGCGTTCTCGCCAAGTTGACCCCAAGCAGTGACATTGAACCAAGAAGTCTGTTCTTGCCATTCGCCGTTGACCTGGTAACGACGACCGACACCCATGCTGAACGACGCGACTGCTCGGCCAGTGGCAGTAAATCGGATTTCTGGGTCGCGAGGAAGGTTTCCTACGAGTGTGATGCTGTTGTCAGCCATTTTGTCCCTTTATTTCTTTTGTAAAAATTCTTATGCCGAGACGGTCATGCCACGACGTGCGGCTTCGTCATCAGGAAGGCGGAGGAGTTTGTGTCTTAGAACATCATCTGCGATTCGCATAGCACGCTCGGCTTCGTCGAGTGCACCACCTGGCGCTGAGATATTGAAAATTGCGTAGTAACCATCTTCTTGTTTTTTAATTGGATAAGCCAAACGACGCTTACCCCACCAATCAGGTGTGCCATGAACTTTGCCACCGGCAGTAGTTACTGATTTAGTAACAACACTGATCCAGTTGTGGGCTGCGGACTCTTCGAGTTTGCCGCTGACAATAACCATTAATTCGTATGCTCGCATGAACGTAAAAACTCCCTTCGGACCCAACGATTAATTGGGGCCCCCGAAGGGGCAGGTATGTGAAGTTGAAAGTGTAACGGCACAAACACACAGTGCCACATCCCTGTTGCAGGGTTATTGAGAGGCTGCCGACTTTCGAGACTTGCGATGCCCCCCAAGAACACGAGTTTTAAGCAGATGGTGCCACGAGCAACTACGACAGACCTCTATTAGATAGGCCGTGAAACGCTCTGGACGAAAATCGAACTCTTCAACCTCGGCTCGAGTGGCAATAAACCGCCCATGGCTCGGCAACCGCGGACCAAAAACATATGACACCGTGACAAGTTGGTCGTTGACACAAATCGGACACTTGACTCGAGTTGATCGACCGAAGTTTCGAGCGACGCGCAACAACTCTGGATGTGCATCACACAACGTGTCGCGAGAAACTTCTCCGCGACGAAAATTATTTATTAGAGCACGTCGTGTTAGACGATGATCAATTTCGCCAACAGAGTTTTCTGCGTGCGACTCATCGGTGTCTGTGCTTTCGGTTTTACGTGCCATAATAATTTAGACTGTAACATTTAAGTAACAAGATTAGAAACTGAAAATCAATAAATTATGCGGTTCGCAAATCCCACCACGATTTAAGGCGCTCACGAATTACCTCATCGCCGAGCAAACCTTCTTCAATGCGGATTTCCATAAGAAATTCAAGTGCATCCCCGATGTCTCGACCTGGCTTAATTTTAAGAAACTCCATTACTTGAGAGCCGTCTAATTCGGGGCGCATTGCCTTTAATTCTTCACTTGCAGCTAGCTCAGCGATGCGTTTCTCAAGTTCGCTCATACGGCGTGCTAGCGCCTCAACTTTTTTTTCATTGCGTGTCGTGCAATCACTGCGCGTTAAAACATTTAAGTCAGCCAAATGTGCGCCGGCATCGCGAACGTAGCGTCGCACTGCAGCGTCGGTCCATCCCATTTGATAAGTATGAAAACGCGCGCTCAACGCGACGAGTTCTGAAACGGTTTCTATATCTTGAGTCGAATACTTCAATTTTCGCATTCGTTCGCGCGTCATGCGGGCGCCCACTGCTTCGTGATGATAAAAAGTTACGCCTTTGCCAGCGCGAATTGATCTTGTCTTTGGTTTTCCGACATCATGAAACAACGCCGCCAACCGTGTGATTCGAAAATCGCACAGAGCATCAGGTTGAACATTTTCAACGACAGCCAAAGTGTGCGTGAGTACATCTTTATGCCTATGAATCGGATCTTGTTCTAGTTGCATCGCCGCTAATTCGGGTAGAAAATGTTGCGATAATCCATTATCAACCAAGAACCACAGACCAAACGACGGACGCAATGTGACCATCAGTCGATCGAATTCATCGCGAATTCTCTCGGCGCTGACAATTGTGATGCGCTCATTCATTAATTTGACCGCCGAAGTCAACTCGGGCACAGGCACAACCCCAAGACCAGAAATAAAACGTGCCGCTCGCAACATTCGCAGTGGGTCATCGCTAAAACTTAATTCTGCAGATAACGGCGTGCGCAAAACTTTGGCAAGCAAATCGGCCATGCCGTTAAACGGATCAATAAGTTCAGGAGCGTGCTGGGTTACATCTAAGGCCATTGAGTTAATCGTGAAGTCGCGGCGTGAAAGATCCTCGTGAACGTCTTTTGAAAATTGCACATCTGGTTTGCGAGAGTCTGGCGAATATGCCTCGGCGCGGTGCGTCGTGATTTCGTAAACACGCTCGCCTTTTTTCGCACCGATAGTGCCGAATCGTTCACCTTGTGTCCATAATGCATCTGACCAGCCGGCAAGAACCGACTTAATCTGATCTGGATGGGCGTCGGTTGTAAAATCGAAATCCAAATCTTTAACATTGCGATCCAACATTAAATCTCGCACAGTGCCGCCAACTAAAAATAGTTTGAAGCCAGCATCGCGAAACCTAGGGACAAGCGGTGCGATCTCGTTTAAAACAGGCGCGAAGCGCTGGGGCATCACGCTTACAGGCTACGGATACGCAAGCATCAACTGATGAGTTTGCATATTTGATGGGGCTAGTGGCACTACCGTAAATGCCTAATGATTATGCGCCTAAAAACACTGATCACGCCAATACTCATGGCTGTCGCAGTCAGCACAGCCACCCCGTTGATATTGACTCTGCCTGCCGAGGCTCAACGAACACAGGAAATGGCCGTAACTGGTTTGAAATTATCTGCGCAGAACTTTCATATTTCCACGGCTGGCACCTTGCGTTTTGTTTTTTCGGTAGACGACCCTAATTTGCTGAACAAATTATTGACTGTGAAAAATTCTGTGATTCGTGTTTCGATTGGCGCACGAGTTACAGGGGGTGATCAAGAAGTTCGAGATCTAATTTCAGACCCATCTTTGTTTGCAGCAACAGACTCAGTTGACTTTGCAACTCAAAGTCTTTTGCGAAAAGACGACGGCCAATTCGAAGTAACTGGTTTAACTAGTGACTTAAGTGCGGTGGTGACTCGCGGTCTAACTTCTGGGTCACAAAATGATGTGAAAAAAATTGAATTCAGTGGCCCGGGTATTTATCCGATTCGAATCGAATCTTTGATAAACAAAGTCGTGCGTGCCAATGTGACCAGTTTTGTCAATCGCGTTGATCTTTCAACTCGCCTTGAGCCAATGCCCATAAATTTTCTCGTCACTTTAGATAGCACGAACACACTGCAGCTTGATGGTTCGCACGTAATTAGCGACCTAACTCGTGAAAAAATTTCTCAATTAATTTCGCTACTGGAACTTGATGGACCACTTGTTTCAACACAAGTATCTCCGCAAGTGATTGACGGCTTAAGTAAGTCAAAAAACCCCGCAGATCAGGAGTTGCTTTTAAGACTTACCAATGCAATCAGTAAAACCAATCTGATTGCGACGAGTTATCTGGCGTTCGACCCATCAGGCGCGCGTCAAACTCGGCACGAAAAAGAATTTAACTCACTTGTTGATCTTGGGAAAAGTAGTTTAAGTTCTCGTTTCACTTCTAATGTTGCAGTTTCCGACGTTTGGATTGCCAGAACTCCACTTGACCAATCTGGAGTAGACCTGCTGGCTGAATCTGGATATCGATCAATCGTTATGTTGCCGGCAGCAGGCGCAGCATTGGGCACCTTTGACAACACGGCTCGGCCATACCGCCTTGTATCTGGCGCTAAGACGATGTCACTGTATGTCGTTGACCCAACCTATGTAGCCCAATTAGGTGAAGTAAGAAATAGTTCGTTCATTACTGCAAGTGCAATAGCAGCACAACTGTTAGCGCAACGCAACAAAATTGAAAGCGATGGTGGAACTCCTTCACTTAAGCGAACAGTGTTGACAACTCAAGATGGCGCGGTGTTAAATTCAAAATTTATTCACGAAATTTTGTTGATTTTGAAACGAGTTCCTCAACAAGTTTCAATCCAAACACTGAATAATTTGCCTGAACCGAGACAAGACGCATATAAACCAAATCTTCGAGTTAAAGATACATCTGAATTCAAAACACGAATGAACGAAATTGACCTGCTTCGCGCTGACCTTCATAAACTCAATTCAACGCTTGACCAGAATTCGAGTACTTGGGCGACATGGAACGAAAGATTGATGGTCATGTCAAGCGATACTTTGACCACAACCCAGCGCAAAGAATTTGCCACACAAACTCGAAACGAACTCAAATCTTTACGAACTGCGGTGACACTTAAAGAAGGCACTACCTTCACATTCGGAAGTCGCAAAAGTCAACTGCGACTTGATTTGAAAAATTCATCAAACGAAGATTTGACGATTCAGGTCAAAGTTGAAAGCCCAAAACTTAAACTCGACAGATCTGCAGCTGTTATTGAAGTACCAGCAAATAGTGCCAACGAGTTAGTAATCAACGTTGTTGCTTTATCGAACGGTTTGTTTCCTGTTGATGTGCGAATTTTTACGGCCGACGGGTCAAGTCAACTTGGTAAAAAAATTGAAGTCTCGGCTCGAGTGAATGCAATTGCTGGTATGGGTCAAGTTGTAAGTGGGGTCGCACTATTATTGCTCTTAACCTGGTGGGCTGCCCACTTTCGGCGCAAATACCGCAACCAAGTCAGCGACGAATCTCCCGTACTACGCTCTGACATATGACCATCCGCATAGTTACAGACTCTGCTTGCGATATCCCTCAAGCATTAGTTGAAAAATACAACATCACAATTGTTCCATTGACTTTTAGTTTTGGGGAAAAAGAATTTATTGATCGAGAAAGTTTGACGACTAAAGAATTTTGGCAACATTGTGCAGATTCGCCAACTCTGCCACAGACTGCGGCGCCTGCGCCGGGACAATTTACTCAGGCTTACCGCACTTTGATACAACAGGGCGCAACAGGCATCCTCGTAATCAGTCTTTCGCGTGAACTCTCAGCAACAATGCAGTCGGCTGAAACAGGGGCAAAAGAATCTGGCGTCACTGTGCCGGTGCGATTTGTTGATAGTCGTTCAGCCAGCATGGGCGAAGGAATCACCGTTATCGCAATCGCCAAAATGGCGGCCA
>JBAXAW010000052.1:0-13899 GCA_037142305.1 Actinomycetota bacterium | reverse complement strand
GACGGCATAGATGTAGTTGCCGAAGTGCACGCCGAACGCCAAGCCTTAAAAAAGTTTGTCGACGCAATTCGAAGTGATAAGAAGTTCAAGAAAATCATAAATATTGGTATTGGTGGCAGTGATCTTGGCCCAGCCCTGATCTATGACGCACTTTTTGGTACTTACAAATCTGAAGTCAAGTGTGCATTTGTCGCCAATATTGATGCTCATGAGATCAAGTCAGTTTTGAATAAGTGCATCGCAGCCGAGACTTTGTTCGTTGTCTGCTCGAAATCTTTTAACACCGTCGAGACATTGAGCAATGCTCGCATTGCCAAACAGTGGCTTGCCGAAAAGCTTGGCGTTGAAATCGGTGACAAAGTTCTTGCTGAGCATTTTGTAGTCGTCTCGGCCTATCCGGATCGTGCCGCAAAGTCGGGCGTAGTTGCTGCAAACTCTTTTAAAATTTGGCCTTGGGTTGGCGGCCGCTACTCAATTTCGTCGGCGATGAGTTTGGCGCCGATGATTGCATTTGGCGCCGATGTTTTTGATGAGTTTCTTGCCGGAATGCGAGCAGTAGATGACCAGATGCAAAATTCTGCACCAGAAAATAATCTTCCATTAATCCTTGGGTTGATTGATGTCTGGAACTTCAGCGTGCTTGGGTATGCAAGCCAAGCCTTCGTGCCGTATGCGTATCAACTTAAATTATTGCCAAGTTATTTACAACAATTGATGATGGAGAGTAACGGTAAGTCGGTGCAGGTTGACGGTGAGCCGACTTCAATGCGAACCTCTCCGGTCGTGTGGGGTGGGATAGGCACAAATGTGCAGCACGCGTTTTTCCAAATGTTGCACCAGGGTACTGATGTCGTGCCGGTCGAATTCATTGGGTTTGCTCAACCAACTCATAACGAAATTCTGGCGCACGACACTTTGGTTGCCAATATGTTTGCCCAATCAAAAGCTCTGGCATTTGGACGATCTTTGTCAGAACTAAATAGCGAGAACGCTGATGATGACAATAATAAGCATCGCGTGATGCCCGGTAATCGGCCGTCAACTACTGTGCTTGCGCCTCGTTTGACTGCTCGAACGCTCGGGTCGTTAATTGCGATGTATGAACATCGCGTTTTTGTGCAAGGAGTAGTTTTTGGTATTAATAGTTTTGATCAGTGGGGTGTTGAACTCGGCAAAACTCTCGCCACCGAAATAACTAGTTCTTTAATAAAGCCATCCGGAAATGGAGAGAATCTTCAAGACTCGCAAGACCCGTCAACTCGAGGGCTAATTAACTGGTATCGCCTGCATCGTAGTAATCGTTAGATCACCTACGCTGAGTCTGTGCCTGTGAAAATCTCTCAAGCTGAGCGAATGCTAAATTTGCTTGCTCTACTTGTAGATCGAAATCGGCCACTGACATTGCGTCAAGTTCGCCAAGAGTTGGGCAAGCAATATCCAAGTAGCAATGAGGCAGCGCGAGCCGCATTTGAGCGCGACAAAGCGGCGCTCCGTGAGATGGGTATACCGATTGAGACGAAAACTTTGGGCGGTGATTCGGCCGGTGAGGTTACATATTGGGTTAATCGGTCAAACTATGAGTTAAGCGATTTGAAACTTTCGGATGACGAACGAATCGCGCTTCAACTTGCGGTGGCAACAGTCAGACTTGGTGCTCAACACGGAGAAGAAGCGCTGTGGAAACTCGGTGGTGAAAAAGTACTACGACCAACAGCAGTAAGTGTGAATATTGGATTCGTCGATCAGAATATGAGTGTGATTACTGATGCTGTGATGCAACGGCGAACTCTTAACTTCGATTACAAAAGCGAAAAACGCCAAGTTGACCCTTACGGAATGTTGTCAAGAAGTGGATTTTGGTACCTAATCGGTTTTGACCATTTGCGAAAAGATCAGCGAGTATTTCGTGTTGACCGGATTGAAGGCAAAGTTACCGCGTCTACGATTCGTGCATTTAAAACACCAGTTGGATTTGATGTTGCGGCTGCCGTACCGACTGAAAAACAAATGATGGCAGCGGGTGATGGCGAAATTACATCAGCAACCGTATTGGTAGATGCTGCACTTGTCGCTGGAGTTCGAAACGAATTTGGCAGTGCTGCGATTATTAGAGAGCGCGCAGATGGAAGCGCTGAGTTCGCGATTCCTTGCGCAAATTTGTCGGCCTTTCGGCTGTGGTTGTTTGCGATGGTTGAAAGCGCAGAAGTTTTAGCGCCAGCATCAGTGCGCGAACAAGTAATCCAGTGGCTTGAAGAATTGGCAGCGGGTAAGTGATGCCAGCCAATAAGACCGTCAAAAAAACCGTTAAAAAAATCACGACTAAAAAATCAGCTAAGAAATCAGCTAAGAAAACAGCTAAGAAAACAGCTAAGAAACTAGTGCGCAAGACAGGTCGGCGCGGGCCGCGAAGTGCAGCCCAGCGTGTGACGGGGCTCCTGGTGATGTTGCCGTGGATTATGCAGCGCAAACGCGTGAAGATTTCGACGATGGCCAAACAGTTCAATCTCACAGAATCAGAATTGATTGAAGACTTACTGATGGCCTCTGTCTGTGGCGTGCCGCCGTATACCCCAGACGCATTGATTGACGTATATATGGACAACGGCATGGTTATCGCCGAGGTTCCACTTTTGTTCTCTCGCCCGCTAAAACTAAGCACTGCTGAACTATTCGCGATTTCGGTGATGGCCCAAACGGCGTTGCAGTTGCCTGGCGCCAATAAGAAGGGTCCACTCTCAACGGCTTTGACAAAAATTGCGCCACTGATGCCAACGGGTGCAGAGACAATCAAGGTTGAATTGCCGCGAGCAAAGTTTGTTAAAGAACTCCGTGAAGTAGTGGCGACGGGTGAGCGATGCGACATCGAATATTTTTCGCCTGCATCACAGAAACGCTCGAAGCGAATAATCACGGCACGAAAAGTTTTCGAAGATGCGGGTCGTTGGTATGTCGCGGCAGATGACCATCAATCTGGCGAAGATCGCATTTTTAGGATTGATCGAATTGAGCAAATCAAACCAGTTGGTATTTTTGATCAACTTAATGATCAAGATGACCAAGATCAGCAGTGGTTTTCAGATCAGATGTCGCAAGTAACGCTGCGCGTTGAGCCCTCGGCACGATGGATTGTTGAGTCATACCCGTATGTTTCGCGCGTCAATAAGCGCATCAAAAATCTTGATGTTGTTGATATCACGATGTCGATCACATCTCAACAATGGCTTGGCCGTCTGTTGTTGCGCGCAGGTGGCGGCGTGAAAGTTCTTAAGCCTGTTGAGTATCAAAACCTTGGCAAGAAATCTGCCCAAACTGTTTTGGACCGCTACAAAAAAAGCGGCAGAACTATTTAAGTTAAGCCCCGAAGTGAGTTGCCAGCTGTTCGGCAGTAGTGATGTTGTGACTTCGAAGTAAGTGAGGCAATACCAGAGCGGTCCCTAAGGCATCAGCAAGAGCGTCATGCGGGCGACTCACGACGACGTTATAGCGCGCCGTAACATCGCGAAGACGATGAGATAGCGAGCGCTTTGGGTCTAGGGCTCGAGAAAGTTTCAATGTGTCAAGTGGGCCATTCAATTTGATTGTTGTCTTGGCACGATTTGCTTCGCCAGTAAGAAACGCAATATCAAATTTTGCATTGTGCGCAACAAAAATAGTATTTGCAAGATAACTGTTAAGCCGCTCGAGCATCTCACTTGGAGCAATACCGCGTCTGAGATTGTTTCTCGTGATGCCATGAATTTTAAAAGCGCCAAGACGACCTGGCTTCCAGAAGTTGCGCCTGACAAAAGTTTCGTATTGTTCGTCAATCGTGCCATCGGCTTGAGAGATTACGACGCCGAGTTGCAATACATAATCGTCGATGCCAGATAAACCAGTCGTCTCAGTATCAACAACGGCGAACCGAATTTCTTCTAGCGTTTTATTGGCTAAAGCATTAATCATTGATGGCAATGTAACTAATGCGTGTTGTAGTGACGCGAATTATTTCGCAGCAAGTGCTTTAGTAAAAATTTCGCGATCAAAATAATCTCGCCATAATGCGATTTTTCCATTGCTGATAACAAATAGACCCGCGACGTCAAGATCTACCCATCGACCGTCTATTTCAAATCGATCAGTGCGTTCGTTCATAACTACACCGTGCTCTAAATCGCCACTCGAAACTTGATGATGAATGAGCCACTCGTAGGCACTGCATTCGGCGAGAAAACCGCCAAGGGTTTGTTCAATCGCTGATCTACCAAAAACTTTTGTGATCGGCACGTTGTCATATTCGCAGTCGTCTGAGACCATCTCAAGGGCCGCAGTGAGACGATGTCCTTGAATTGATTCAATGAAAGCGGTTACAAACGCATCCGGATCTTTCGGAAGGTTTGACTTAGGTTCTGAAGTTTCTGTCGATTTCGGTTCTGATGTTGTCCGAGATTTTGGTCGTAAACGCATCTAACAATCATGACACGCCAGCCACGTCAAACTTGGTGTTGCTAAAAGCGGTTAATTATCTATCAACGGTTTTCGAAGATGTCTTGCGCGAATACCGATTGGTGCGGCAACTGTAAACCCCGCAAGGTGACGCTGCTCTTCACTTTCTCCACCCCAATATCCGTATTCGTGGTGCTCACGAGCGAACTCTAAACAAGCTGCCTGAACCGAACACAACAGACATAATTTTTGTGCTTTTGCTTCACGACGCTGACGAGCTTGTGGGCGCTCAGCACTTGGGGCAAAGAATAGTTTCATTTTCCCCTTGCAGTTTGCCAACTGACCCCAATTAATAATTTCGCTTATTGATGCTGGTTTTTTAGTTGTCTTTAGTTCTGAGACATTGAGGTTTTCAGCCCGATCAATCTTCGGGACACAACTAGGGTAAACCCGTGTGTTTAGCACTAAGTGGAGAGTACGCCTACTAATGGGTAGTAGTCAAGTTATTTTTTGCAATAATTACAAATGTCTATTGCAAGTTACTGTCGTGAAATTCATCACAGTAGTTCGGCTGCAAGACTTGCTACTTCGCTGCGCTCACAGGCTTCAAGGGTGATGTGACCAAAACAGCTTTGACCAGCAAAGGCCTGCACCAGCACGGCTAACGCATTATTTGATTCACCCATGTACGGTGCATCAATTTGACTGGTATCACCAGTAAAGATCACTTTGGTACCGTCACCAATTCTGGTCAGGATCGTCTTAAGAGTCGTTGGCTCAAGGTTTTGTGCTTCGTCAACCACGACAATCTGCGCTTGCAAACTTCGTCCGCGTAAGAAAGTCACCGACTCAAGAGTCAGTTGACCGCGATCAATCAGGTCGTCAATCAGTCCGCGGGCATCTCGACTCGAGCGGTCATCTGTTAGCGCAACAACTGCATCGTGAATCGCCGACATCCACGGATCAAGCTTTTCTTCAAGACCCCCAGGCAGAAAACCCACATCGGCACGACCAACCGGCACAAGCGGTCGATACACGGCGAGTCGCTCATAGCGGTGCTGCTCAACTACTTGCTCAAGCCCAGCAGCAATCGCGAGCACAGTTTTTCCGGTGCCGGCGCGACCGTCAAGGGCTACGACTGTAATCTTCGGGTCAAGCAGAAGTTCAAGCGCAAAACGCTGTTCTTTGTTTCTGGCCCGAAGACCCCATGCTTCCGGGGGTGATTGTTGGATCAGACGAAGTTCGTTGTCATAGCAACGGGTTAGCGCTGATTGAGATCCACATCGTAAAACTGCGAAATTATTTTCATACAAACTGGCTGCTTGTGCAATATCTGATTTTTCGATGCCTTCTGTTTTGTAAAGACTGTCGATTACTTCAACCGTTGTGTCATAAGTTGACCAACCCATCGGCCGTTCATTTCGTCCGCCACTGACTGGTTGATGCTCGAGTGCAGTTAATCCGAGATGAGCAGCTTTAATTCTTAGCGCGGCATCATTTGAGACTATGCAAGTCGGAGAAATTGCAGCCTGACCTAAAGCGGCACCGATAATTCTGTTGTCTGGCACCTTCGGGTCGAGCCCGTGTTCGATTAAAAGATGGTTCTGTATTCCGTTGACTTCAATCTGCACAGTGCCGCTTGTGTCGGTGCCATTAATCGGCGTCGGATCTTTTAGGGAGCCGCCTGCTTTGCGGCGAAGATCTTCAATAGATCGAAGCGCGCTTCTCGCTGATCTTCCAACGTCATCCATTCGCGTTTTCAATCCGTCAAGTTCTTCGATCACCGTAAGCGGGATCACAATTGCGCAGTTCGGAAAGCAACTTAAACAGTTTGGATCAGCGACGAGCACCGAAGTATCTAGGACGACTCGCGAACCAACGGGAGTCGCGAAAATTTCTGCGATTTGCGCAAGAGTTTTTTCAGAAAGTGAGTTTTGTGTTGACAACGAAATTAAGTGTGGTCGGTGAGGTAATGACGATGGGGGATGGTTCACACTAAAAATCTCTAAAAGAGCGAGCATTTATTGGTTTTTTTAAAAATTTCTTTAAAATTCTTTTTCAGATTCAAAAATTCGACGAAGATTTGGTTTTGCAAGAGTTTGCGATGGCGCTATTTTTCAAAAGTATTCTGTCAAAGCAAATTCGCACCAAATTATTTTTTAACCAGGCCGAGTAAACCAAAGTTTCATATTTCCCATATTCTGTATGGGTTTTATGAGGATGCTTTGTGTCGTGTTGATCAGACTTAGTTGAGTTTTACGACAGATTTTTTTAAAAATTTTGCTTGTCGATGAAAAATATTTTGCAAATTTTTGAGAGTCTTCAATAATTTCTGACGTTAAGAAAAATATCTCAAAATCACGACAATGCTTGCAATTTGTTCGCGGATCTACTCAAATATATGCGTAACGGTAATCCGTAACTGAGAAAGCAGGTTAGATAATGACTAAAGCAGAATTGATTGATGCAGTGTCACAGAAAGCTGGAGTGTCGAAGGCAGATGCCGAACGCACGATTTCCGAATTCTTTGAGCTCGTCGTCTCATCCGCTAAGCAAGGCAACAAGGTTGCATGGCCGGGTTTTGGCTCGTTCAGCACCTCAAGCAGAAAAGCCCGCATCGGCAGGAATCCTCAAACTGGGGCTCCTGTTCAGGTGAAGGCATCAACAGCGATGAAGTTCAGCTCGAGTTCAACACTCAAAGCTGCACTGAATCCAAACCGCTAATTAAGTAATAACAAACAACAAGGAGAAATAAAATGGCAGCAAAAAAGCGCAAGAAGGCAAAAAAAGCCGTAAAGAAAGCACCTGCAAAGAAGAAGCGTAAGGCCAAGAAGAAATAAGGCTTTAAGCCAATTTAAGCAATACAGTTCGGAATACTGTGAGAAGAGGGGCTTCGGCCCCTCTTCTTCTATTTACGGGCTTAATTTAATAGCTTTATTAAATCGTTTAATTAATCGTGTTGATTATTGTTTTGAAGTTTCTGGGCAAGATCTAAATCTTGTGCGGTGTCGATGTCGACAGATAAAAACTGATCGTGGATGATTCGTAACGTCAAATTGCAATTCTTGGCATTTTGCTGGTGCTCGATAAAACTGTTTCTACCGTACGCAAATTCGAAGTCGCTCGCCGTTGGCACGATCATCACGTTTGTACCATCTTCGTGTCGATCAGGCACAACAGTGATTGAATTTTTTAGGGTTTGGAGATCACGATCATTAAACAGGTGAGAAAAGCCAGTGGCGAGCGGTAGATCACTATGGACGATCATTGCGAGTTCAAAGTTTCGCGCCCGAACAGCTTTGACGCCAGCCTTAATGGCGTTGTTTAAACCAGACTCAGATTGCCAGACAATTTTGGCGTTTTGCGCGCGTGCCCACTGGGCAACTTCTTCGTCGTCGCACACAACAAAAACTTGGTATCCCACCGAGGCCTGAAGAACTCGCTCTGCACATAATTTGGCGAGCACAAAACGCTCGGCTGGGGTCAGCAGATCCGACAGTCGTTCTTTGGCTTGGTGAAAAGCCTTGATCGGGATGATGATTGCCAATACTTCGCTCAAATTGGCTGGTTGCTGCGAAGCCACGTGCGAAGCCTACGGTTTGATCACTCAAATTAAAGAAACTAATTGTTAGTGCTCGCATACGCTGAGGGTCGTGAATAGTCATATCGCGGTCATTGGCGCGGGCTCGTGGGGCACGACGGTGGCCAGTGTTGTGGCGCAAAATCAGCCAACGATGTTGTGGGCTAGGCGAGATGCACTTGCTAAACAGATCAATACACAACACCAAAATGTCGACTATCTAGGTGGAGCAATACTGACCGAAAGTTTGTCTTGTTCGGCAAACTTGCAAGATGTAGTTCGCAATGCAGCGATCGTAATGATGGCGGTGCCATCAAACGGTTTTCGTGAAGTGCTCATTGAAGTCGCAAAATATATTTCGGCGAGCGCACCGATCATCAGTTTGACAAAGGGTCTAGAGCGCGAAACCTTGATGCGAATGAGCGAAGTCATTGTCGAAATTTTGCCGCGTCATAGTGTCGCAGTTTTAACAGGCCCAAATTTGGCGCACGAAATTTTGGCCGGTCAACCTGCCGCCACAGTTGTCGCTTGCGCTGACGATGAGGTTGCAAAGCAAATTCAAGTACTGCTGACTCGACCAGCTTTGCGCGTGTATACGAACCCCGATGTTCTGGGTTGCGAAATTGGTGGCGTCGTAAAAAACGTTATTGCGATCGCCTCAGGCATCGTTGAAGGAATGGGCTTTGGCGATAATTCAAAAGCGACGTTGATCACGCGGGGATTGGCTGAGATGTCACGACTCGGTGTCGTTCTTGGCGCTAACCCCAGCACATTTACTGGTTTAGCCGGCATTGGCGATGTCATCGCAACGTGTGCGTCGGCGCAAAGCCGCAACAATGCAGTCGGTGTACGACTGGGCAGAGGCGAATCGATTGAGTCGATTACGGGGTCAATGAAGATGATCGCTGAGGGTGTCAAGTCTTCACTCTCGGTATCGCAACTCGCGCAGCGATACAAAGTCGATATGCCGATCACCCAGCAAGTTGCAGCAGTTTGCGAAGGCGCAACAAGTGCGAGCGAAGCGATGGTGCAACTGATGTCTCGAGCCAGCAAAGCAGAGTTGGATTAATGCTCACAGTAGGTGTGCGCGGTGCGCAATGGCGAGGCGAAGTCACGCCGTGGGGTGACGTGTTGCTTGATGGCGAAGTTCGCTTGCGATGGTTTATCGCCGCAGATGATCGGTGGTATGAGCCGGCTCGTGAAACAACTATTCGTCAAAGACAAGTTTCTGGGGTGCCGGTGATTGAGACTCGGCTGAAAGTTCCGGGTGGCGATGCAGTGCAACGCGTCTATGGTGTTGCCAATTTTGGTGGCGTCGTAGTTGTTGAAATTTATAACGACTCGTCGTTGCCGTTTGCTGTGGCGTTTGATCGTGCGGATATTTCAACGATGCGCGAACCAAGCCCAACTGGTGTGCAGGGTATTGACCTGCCAAGTGGCAGTGTCGTGTTTCCGGTGGGGCATCACGCCACAATGCGAGCAGCAATTCGAATTGGTGCTGCTAACAAAATTTCAGGACAGATTACGGCTAGTGAACTTGAGGCGTTGCCAGGTTATGAGCAAGTTGAACGCGGGTGGATTGCTGCATTACAAGTTTCTAGCCGCGTAGATCTGCCTGAACTTTCTTGGTCGACATTACTGACACAAAAACGTTGCGATATTTTGCTTAGTGAACCACAAGTATCTGATCGCCAATCTGATGATGTCGAATTTATTTTGGATATTGCCGAGCGCGTTCGGCTCGGTGACAAACCTGCCCAGTGGGCGAGCGATGTCGCCGTCGCAGCCGAAAGAGTTATCAAGAGTTGCGCTCGAAAAAAAGCTGTGCAATGGGATGAAGATCGTGCGATCTTGGCTGCCGGCATGGTTCTTGACCGCGCCGGCGAGAGCCGTGGGCGCGACGACGTGGCGCGAGTTTGGGCAAACCTGCCAGAGTCTGGTGTGTCGCGCGAAATGACTATGTTTACGAAGTCAAGTTCGCGTTGCTCATCATGGATTGAAGCGCAACTTGTAGCGCAACGTCGCGACGGCAATATTGATATTTGCCCACGCGGGATCGATGAATCTTGGCTTGGAGTCAACTTTGAATGTCACAAACTGATGGCAACACCTCTTCACACAATTTCGTATGCCGTGCGTTGGCATGGCGAGCGACCTGCATTGTTATGGGATATTGACGGACCAACTGGGGTTCGTGTCGTGGCTAGCGCCATTGACAAAACTTTTTCAAGCACTGATATTCGCGGTGAAACTTTACTCAGTGGATTTGAAAATGTCAGCACGAAATAGTGTGATGATATGACCTCGGCGAGCGCACAGTTTTCTGTGCCGATCAAATTAACAGAGTGGACATCGTGTGGCGGGTGCGCCGCTAAATGGGGTGCATCATTACTGACAGATCTCGTCACCGAACTTGCAAATGGTGTTCAGCCATCACTTGATCCGGCACTATTAGTTGGCTTGGCGCCGTTTGACGATGCTGCGGTCTATCAAGTCAGTGAAGATGTTGCTTTAGTTAGCACAACAGATTTTTTTCCACCGCTTGTTGATGACCCAGACGATTTTGGTGCGATTTCGGCAGCCAACGCATGTAGCGATGTTTTTGCAATGGGTGGACGTGTTGTGCTGGCGGTAAACATCGCTGCTTTCCCCGAGCATTTTCCGCGTGAGGCAATCTCAACTATTTTTGCCGCTGCCGCCCGAGTGGTGGCACTAGCTGGTGGCTCTGTTGCTGGTGGCCACACAATTCGCAACCCTGAGCCAATCTTCGGACTTGCTGTGCAGGGTGTTGTTGATCCTAAAAAAATATTTCGTAAAGCCGGAGCCAAGGCTGGTGACATCGTTCTTCTTTCTAAACCACTCGGCACAGGACTAACACTTGCCGCTGGCACCGACGCAGAAAAACTCGTGGCAATTGCCGGCATGCGCCAATTGAATCGTCAAGCTTCTGAGCAGTTGCAACAACTCGGTGCCGCTGTGCATGGCGTTACAGATGTGACTGGATACGGGCTTGCAGGCCATGGTTGGGAGATGGCGCAACGCTCGGGCGTGCAGTTGGTGCTTGACTCGTCGGCGTTTCGTGCATACCCAGGTGCACTTGAAGCGGCGCAACGCGGTGTGCGCACCGGCGGCGACCCACGCAATCGAACTTATGTTGAAGGTCATTTTTTAGTTGAAAATAAAAATTTTGAAGACGACGCACATGTCGCATTATGTATGGATCCGCAAACAAGTGGCGGGTTGCTGGCTGCTGTAACCCCTGAGGCTGCGGAGAAACTTTTGCAAGACAAAATGTGGTGGCGAGTTGGCGAGTTCACTGCAGCGAGTGCGAGCGTACGTCTGCGTTAATGTGAAAAATAGCTAGTGAAAAAAATTAAGCCGTGGCCCGATGCGTCGCGCGAGCGAGCGTTACATCAAAATGGTGCGAGAACAATTGTCGGCATTGACGAAGTCGGTAAAGGTAGTTGGGCTGGGCCACTCGTAATTGGTATTGCAATGTTGAGTGACGAGGTGATTTTTGATGACCAGCCGGCGCTTGCCCTCGGTGGCGTGCGCGACTCGAAACAACTTTTAGAAGCCAAGCGTGAAGCGATGTTTGATGAAGTTGCTGCTAAATGTCAAAGATGGTCAACAGGTTTAGCAACAGCCGCAGAGTGCGACGAACTCGGAATGGTTGCTGCGCAACGGTTGGCAACTACTCGCGGGTTCGCCGCGCTGGGATTAAATGTTGACGTAGCAATCGTCGACGGCCGTTGGGATTTTGTTTCACCGCACGCACGCAAAGTTGTGCTTGAAGTCAAAGCCGATGTCAGTTGTGTTTCTGTTTCGGCAGCATCAGTGTTGGCAAAAGTTACGCGAGACCGAATGATGCGTGAGTCAGCAAATGACTATCCGCAGTGGCATTTTGAAACGAACAAGGGCTATCCGTGCCCAAAACATCGAGCAGCGCTGCAGGGATACGGGCCCTGCGCGATTCATCGCAAATCTTGGGCCTTCATGCCCAACTACGTGCCCTGGCTAGCTAGCTAGTTTGCGTGCCCACTTTGATGTCACGGAATGCAGATTTTGAATCGATGCCCGTGTCTTTTGGTAAACCGAGTACGCGCTCGCCGACAATGTTGCGCATCACTTCATCTGATCCGCCCGCAATTCGCATTCCAGGTGCACCAAGTAAAAACTGACTCCACGAGTAGGTGCCCCACTCGCCAGTGTCGGCTTGCAATTTGCTGCCCAAGACAAGGCATAAGAAATCATTCATCCGCTTTTGATTTTCGACCAATGCCATTTTGGCGATTGACATTTCAGGGCCAGGCGTTTGTCCGGCACGAATTTTATCCATTGCTCGTTGGTTGTTGTAGCCGGCAACTTTGGTGCGAATGAAAAGATCAGCCATTTTTTCGCGCACGATCGGGTCTTTTGCCAAGCCAAAATGTTGCACCATCGCTTGAATTCGCGTAAAGGCAGAAACGTCACCACCGCTCGCAGTACCAATTGATGCACGCTCGTTCATTAAAGTTGTCAGCGCAACGCCCCAGCCATTATTGACTTCGCCGAGACGATAACTATCGGGCACGCGCACTTCGTTGTAGAACACTTCGTTGAAACTTGCGCCACCAGTCATTTGGCGAAGCGGACGAATCTCGACGCCGGGTGCATGCATGTCGACGATAAAACCAGTAAGTCCCTTATGTTTTGGCAAACCTGGGTCGGTGCGACAAATAATTTCGCCGATGTCGCTGTATTGTGCGCCAGATGTCCAAACTTTTTGACCAGTGATAATCCATTCATCGCCGTCGCGTTCGGCTTTTGTTTGCAGTGACGCAAGATCGCTACCTGCACCCGGCTCAGAAAATAATTGACACGCGACAATGTCGGCACGCCACATCGCACGAAGAAACTTTTCGCGCGCAAAGTCGCTGGCGTGCGCGAGAATTGTTGGCGCGACCATGCCTAATCCAATTTGAAATATTGATTGATTCGGAACTTTGTATTGCGACTCGGCTTTGTTGTATGCCTTTTCGAATTCGTTGGTTAGACCGGCGCCGCCATATTGAGTTGGTCCGGTTATCCAGCCGAAGCCGGCATCGAATTTTTGTTGACGCCATTGTTTGGCCCGCGCAACGAGTTCGTCTTCGGATTGTTTGCTGCGTTCTTCGAACATTGAAACATTGTCGGAGCCTTCGCCCCAGACGAAAGCCTTCTGAGATTCGCGCGATTCGGCGTTGGCGGCAAGAAACTTGTGAGCGTCGGCCGTGAATTGTTCAATAGTTTGGTTATTAGGTGCATCCATGACGTATAACCGTAGTTGTGATTCGGCAATTTGATGAAAGCGTAAAAACTCACAGAAAACCAGCAAAAAACTGTCAAAAAACGTGCACCGTGCCTGAGTTTTGACTAGCCTGCCTCGGGTGGGTCAGCCAGTAGACGTCAAGCAAACAGTTGCCGGAGTTTCTGGCCGAATTCGGTTCGAATTAAATCGCACTTTGACTGGGCAAGGCCACGAGAGATTCACGAGTGCCTCGCAAGCGATCGGCCCACGCCCGGCAGCCGAATTGGCGCGAAGGTTGTTTAGTAGCGGAGTCGTTACTGGGGTTCATTTGTTTGCAAACATCGTCACGGTTGATCTTGTGCCAGGTTCGCGTGATGGTGATTTAGCGCAGATTGTTACTGATTTGCATCAATACTGGAAGCCGGGCATGAAACCCCCGAGTATTGAAGAGTTGATGGCTAAAGTTGTACCTTCAATAGTTGAAGCCGTAACTACTGACGGTTCGACGCCAGAACTCAGCGCCGCCGAAAAATTGATCCCACCACACTTATTGGCCAGAAGCAGAGCCGCACGAAGTAAGGCTCAATCGAGCTAGCCGCACGAAGTAAGGCGCTGGCTAACTAGACAG
>JBAXAW010000051.1:0-13946 GCA_037142305.1 Actinomycetota bacterium | reverse complement strand
CAACCGCTTGATGAACCGCAGTCGCCGCACACATAGCATGCCCCTGCACGTTGCATATTTGCCGAGCCGCAAGATGAACACATCATGCCAGTCGCTGCTGGTTTTTTTGCAGCATGTGATGGTGGTGCAGAAAATGCACCAGAATCAATTTGCGCAACTAAGTCATTGGCAGACGGAATTGTTTTTGGATCAGCAAAAACATCGGTGCCCTGAGTGTTGACAGTTATTGATTCTTCAACTCCTGGCAATGTTGGTTGCATTCTCTCTTCGCGAGTGAATACTCCTAATTCAGCGCGCTCATCTGCAGTTAGATATTCAACTGCAAGTCGACGGAAGAGATAATCAACAATTGACGAGGCCATGCGAATGTCTGGATCGTCTGTCATACCTGCTGGTTCGAAACGAGTATTGACGAATGCTTCAATGAAAGCACGCATTGGCACGCCATATTGCAAACCATACGAAATACTCTTGGCGAAAGCATCCATCAGGCCAGCCAAAGTTGAACCTTGCTTAGAAACCGTCAAGAACACTTCGCCTGGTCGCCCATCTGTGTATTCACCGATTGTGGCGAAACCTTTGCAGTCAGCAACACGAAACTCAAATGTTCGCCCACGACGAGATCGTGGCAATTTCTGACGAACAGGTTGATGCACAACACGCTCAACTATTCGTTCAATAATTTGCGTAGCCGAGTTCGCTGCGTCGCCGCCATCGGTTGAACCTTTTTCACTGTCTTTTTTGGCAGTTGAAAGCGGTTGACCAACCTTGCAATTGTCACGGTAAACGGCAACGGCCTTGATGCCTAACTCCCATGACAACATATGCAGTGATTCAATGTCTTCAATCGAAGCATCTTCTGGCATATTCACTGTCTTCGAAATTGCACCAGACAAGAACGGTTGAGCCGCACCCATCATTCGCACATGACCTTCATAGTGAATTGTGTTGTCACCCATTGAGCAAGCAAACACTGGCAAGTGCTCGGCTTTCAAGTCGGGAGATCCAACAATTGTTTTTTGTTCATCGATGTAGGCGACGATTCTCTCAACAACTGGACCCTCGTAACCAAGTTGCTTTAACGCACGTGGCACAGTCTGGTTGACGATCGTCATGTTGCCACCACCAACAAGTTTTTTGAACTTAACCAATCCGAGATCTGGCTCTATACCTGTTGTGTCACAGTCCATCATTAAGCCAATCGTGCCGGTTGGCGCCAGAACACTGGCTTGACTATTGCGTACACCAAATTCTTCACCATCGCGAACTGCGGCATCCCAAGATGCGGTTGCCGCATCTACAAGGTCTTGTTGCACTACATCAATGTTGTCGATTTCTTTATTGGCGTCACGATGCATTCGCAAAACATTGTTCATGTAGCGCTCGTTGGCTGAGTATCCAGCGAAAGGTCCCATACGGCTTGCTGTGCGAGCACTAGTTGCATATGCGTGTCCGGTCATCAATGAAGTTAGAGCTGCGGCCCAAGCACGGCCACCTGTTGAGTCGTACGGCATTCCGAGCGCCATCAACAACGCACCGAGGTTTGCATAACCCAAACCAAGTTGACGGAACAAGCGACTGTTCTCTGCAATTTTCTCAGTTGGATAATCTGCATTGCCGACAAGAATCTCTTGTGCGGTGAACATAACTTCAATCGTGTGGCTGTAAGCCTCAACATCGAAATGGTCGTTGTCGTCGAGATATTTCAACAAGTTGATTGACGCCAAATTGCACGCTGAGTTGTCAATGTGCATATATTCGCTACAAGGGTTTGAACCATTTATGCGACCAGCAGCATGTGCCGTGTGCCATTTATTAATTGTTGTGTCAAATTGCAAACCAGGATCTGCGCACTCCCATGATGCAGTCGCCATTTGTCGCCACAAGTCGCGTGCGCGAATTGTGCGCACGACACGCCGATCTTTAACTGCGAGCAAGTTCCAGTCGGCATCATCTTTGACTGCCTGCATGAACTCATCTGTGACACGAACTGAGTTGTTGGCGTTTTGATATTGAACCGAAAAAGAATCTTTTCCGTCAAGATCCATATCGAAGCCTGCATCTCGAAGTGCGCGAGCTTTCTTTTCTTCATGCGACTTGCACCAAATAAATTCTTCAATGTCTGGATGGTCAACATTAAGAATGACCATCTTTGCCGCGCGACGAGTTTTGCCGCCCGACTTGATGGTTCCGGCTGAAGAGTCGGCGCCACGCATAAAGCTGACTGGCCCTGATGCTGTGCCTCCACCTTTTAGGTGTTCGGCGCTGCTTCGAATATTTGACAAGTTGATACCCGAACCTGAACCACCCTTGAAAATCGTTCCTTCTTCTTTGTACCAATTCAAGATTGCGTCCATCGTGTCATCAACAGCCAAAATGAAACACGCACTTGCTTGTTGTGGAACACCTTCAACACCGATGTTGAACCACACTGGTGAATTAAACGCCGCGCGTTGCGTCACCAAAATAAATTTCAGTTCATCGCGAAAAGAATCTGACTCTAGTTGGTCAGCAAAATAACCGCACTCGGTTCCCCATTTTGTGATGGTGTCAGCAACACGATCGATAACTTGGCGCATCGAGTTTTCACGTTCTGTGGTACTAGGTGTGCCTCTAAAGTATTTTTGCGAAACGATGTTGGTCGAATTTAACGACCATGAAGTTGGAAACTCAACACCAAGCTGCTCAAATGCAACTGTGCCGTCCTTCCAGTTTTTGATTTGAGCATCTCTACGCTCCCAAGAAACTTGATCATAAGGATGTGTGCCTGGTGTTGTGAAGTGACGACGGATACCGATCGACAAACGTTCTGGAGCTATAGACATTTCGTACTAAACCTTTCAATATTTATTTCGTTTAAATTCGGTTGCTGACTTTTACTTTTAATAAAACAGTTTTCAAATCACTTGCAAATCTTGATGGGGGCTAGCCCTACAAAACTAGGGTCCCTGAGCGAGACCACTAGATGTAGTGCCAAACCATCCCCCATTGCAGATTCACCCACAACTTGTAGACAAGATTACAGCATTGTTATTTGTCTTTGTCAATCATTTAGAAGCCTTATTTAGAGCCTTTTAAACGACCGATCTAGATTTACTTCGAATCATAGGGAGACACGCCTGTGGATTGGAAGTGGATATCCGTGTTAATTAGAGACATCTTCTGGGGATTACCTGTGCGTAACCTACTGCTTATGAAATTTATGTAACTTTCAGCCTTTATCTCTATACAACAGCCACAGAAACAGGGATTCCGTTGAGAACGCTCGTTCCTGACAATGGATCGAGTCGTTGCTCATCTGTCAAAATATTTGAGTTCACACCAGCGCGAGACGAAGCAACTTTTGTTTTCGTGCCAGGCATTGAATGACCCCAACCATGCGGCAGACTCACCACTCCCTCGCGAATTAGCTCGGTTATTTCAACCGGAGCATCAACATTTCCAACGCGACTAGTAATGCGAACCGCAGAGCCTTGCGTTATTCCAAGTCGCGTTGCATCATTCGGATGGATGTGCAGCGTGCAGCGATCTTTGCCTTTGACGAGAACTTCAATGTTGTGCAACCATGAATTGTGTGATCGCAAATCTCGACGACCGACAAGAGTCAACTGTGTTGCATCAATTTTTTCTTGACAAAAAACTTCTAGTCGCTTCAAATCATCAATTAATTGCGGTACTGCAAGTTCAATTTTTCCGGATTGTGTGCGCAAAATATTCGGCAAGCGAGGTTCAAGTGCACCGAAGTCAATGCCGTGTGGCGAAGCAATCAACATGTCGAGCGTTAGACCATCTCTTACTGAACCAAACCCATCACCAAACGGACCGGTGCGCAATAAGAAGTCAAGTATTCGGTCTGGCCCACGACGACCAGCAACAGAAAGTTCGCTGATTATTTCTTCGCAATCACGACCAAAAATACTTGAAGAAGAATCTTTAGTTGCACTTTCAACTAATTTAGATATCACGCGATCGTCAATCGTCGAAGGTGATGTTTCAACACCAAGGCCAGAAACTATCGACGACATCTTTGCAAGAACCTCCCATTCATCTGGTTCGTCTGCTGATCTCGTCAAAACTGGTTTGCTGTAGTTAGCTACATTGCGCACGGCGAATGTCAAAAGCGCTAGGTCATAGTGACTACGTTGTAATGCTGACGGCACGGGTAAAATTACATCCGCAAATCTTGAAGTTTCATTTAGATAAATATCAACACTGACCATGAACTCGAGTTCGGCGAAAGATTTTGCGAGCCGTTCGCCGTTTGGCGTAGACAAAATTGGATTACCTCCAATGATCACCATCGCGCGTATTTGACCGTCACCTGGAGTTGAAATCTCTTCTGCCATTGCTGAAGCCGGGTATTCACCTAATACTTCTGGATGTTTGCTTACCCGTGAGTGTCCGCGCCCCGTGCGAAAACCCTTGCCTGAACCGCCTGCGCCACGGGTGTTTGCGCTACCTGCGACTGGCAGTGGAAACATCGCACCCCCGACGCGATCAAGGTTGCCAGTAAAAATATTCACTACATCTACAAGCCACGAGGCTGTCGTGCCGAACGCGGTTGTCGTTGTACCGATTCGAGCGTAAACAGCCGAAGAACTTGCGCCACGCAACTCGCTAGCGATACGACGAATAGTTTGCGCATCAACGCCAGTCGTTTCGGCGACAAATTCTGGCGTAAACGGTTGCAAAGCCTGCGCGACTTCGTCAACACCATTAAGAAAAGACCCGAGTCGTTGATCCATCACTTCAAGTCCGTCGGCCGCAAGTGTGTTGGCGATTGCTGCTAAAAACAATGCGTCAGTACCCGGACGAATTGCGATCCATTCGTCTGCGTGTTGCGCTGTTTTGCTTTTGCGCGGGTCAACTACAACTATCTTTCCGGATCTTGCTTGTAACGTTTCAAGTCGACCCGGAAAGTCTGGTGCGGTGCACAAACTTCCGTTTGAGTCGTAAGGGTTTGCACCGAGTATCAACAAATACTGCGTGCGGTCTAAGTCAGGCACCGCCACCGTGCTCGGAGAACCAAATAAATATCCTGACGCAACCTGTTTTGGAACCTGGTCAACTGATGAAGCGCTATAAATTTGCCGCGAGCCAAGTGATTTGAGAAACACGTTGTTAAAAGTCATCGATGACAAACCGTGCGCACCTGGGTTGCCTAAATATGTTCCAATTGATTCACGACCATGCTTGGTAATCACGCCATTTAGACCGGCATCAACTGCAGCCCAAGCTTCATCCCATGTTGCTTGCACATGCACACCGTTTCGCTTAATCAGTGGGTGGCGCAGACGGTCTGTGTCGTAATGCAACTGCTTAAGCGTGCTGCCTTTTGGACAGATAAAACCCTTCGAGAATACATCTTGCATATCACCACGAATGTGCGTGACCTCGTCGTCAACAACAGTTACGGCTAGTCCACAGCCGGCTTCACAAAGTGGGCAGGTTCGAAACACGATCTGATCGTCAGAAGTTTTTTTCAATGAAACCGTTTCTTTTTCGGAGATCTTCATACTTTAAAGCATGCCACAGCCAATAGTTGACGGTCGACGGAAGACTAAGTAATCAGAATTGAATATCTGGTGGCTTAGGCTAATTGCCGTGCGTCAGTTGTTGCCTAGTTTCAATAGTGCAGTAAATCTTCGCGAAGCCTACGGAGTAGATCGCAAACGCCATGAATCTGGGCGACCAACTATCGGCCTGTGCATGGTGATGAGCATTGATGGCTCGACAGTCGTTGAAGGACGATCAACATTGCTTTCAAACCCGACTGACAGAGATGTGATCATCGCCCTGCGCGCAGCCGCCGACACGATTGTGGTTGGCGCAGGCACAATTCGTGAACAGATGTATACCCCACCAGGCAAACTCGGCCTGCGTGTTGGAGTCGTCACACGAACCGCCAATCTTGACTTTGAATCGCCGTTATTCACTAGCGGCTCAGGGTTTCTGATCATGCCCCAAGACGCAAAAAAACCAGACTGCGATTTTGAAATCGAGATTATCCGTGCGGGTCAAGGCGACGTAGATCTACAAAATGCGATGTCACAATTGCCCGGAAACTTCATTCAACTTGAAGGTGGACCGATGCTCAACGCCTCGATGTTTGACGCCAACCTCGTTGACGAAATTAATTTGACGATCAGCCCAATGGTCACGGGTGCTGATAGCCCTCGACTATCTAATGGTGCGCCGGCTTTGCATCGCGACTACGAAGTCGCACACGTTCTTGAGCATGATGGGTTTCTTTTTATTCGTTACGTACGATCAGCTAGTTGATTAAATAGTTGATTAACTAGCTAGCTTCTTGCTTCTTTTTCAAGCAAGGCAAGTTCACGCTTAAAGTCAGCGGCGGCGTCAAAGTTTTTGTACACACTGGCAAACCGCATGTAGGTAACTTCGTCAATGCTGCGCAATTGATTTAGCACGGCGTGCCCAACTTGATTGCTCGTCACATCATCCCCCGTCAATCGCATGTCGTCTTCGACTCGCTCGGCAATTTCGATCAGTACTGAATCTTCTACGGGACGACCCTTTGCTGCCGACTGCAGACCACTAATAATCTTGGCTCGGTCAAAAAGTTGCTTATCGCCAGTGCGTTTAACTACATAAAGTGGCACTTCTTCAAGGCGTTCGTAAGTTGTGAAACGATAGCCACACTTCAAACACGAGCGGCGGCGGCGAATTGAACTGCCTTCTTCTGATACACGCGAATCAATCACCTTGGTGTCTTCGCAACTGCAACTAACGCATTTCACCTGACCAACATTAGTCACCTGCGCAAAACCAAACTTATGGTAGAAGAATTTTCTGACCTGGAGTCACTGTGCCACCGTTGATAATCACAAGTTGATCAACAAGCAAAGTTATGTTTCCATAAGGATCAACCCGTTGCGCAATTGACCAAAATGTGTCGCCGGTTAGGGCAACCACATATTTTTGAGAGACAACGTTGGCAACCTCGCCTTGCTCGGCAGCTACCGATGTGTCAGGCAGTATAAAACTTAGAGCCAGAGCAAAAGTCAAGAAAGCCAAGGCAACAACTACCCGACGGCGAAGATAGGTACGGGAAGTCACGCGCTTTACTGAATGATGATGTCGACTCATTGCGAATTGATTATTGATTGCTATAGACATTTTGCCTCTTTCGTTGTAGTGACTTCTCGGATGTGTAATCAGGGGTTACTTCTCGGAACTTGTTGTTAAATCGCTTACAAACCACCTTAGCGAACGGGTGTTCGTAGTTAAGTGATACAAGCGAACAGATGTTCTACGAACAGGTGTTTGACTTTATGGGCGAACGGGCGTACGCTCAATGGATGACCTCAAACACAGAGCCAAGACCTATTACATCGGCCATATCTCAAGCCAAAACCAGCACCCTTACCGAGCGCCAGCGAGGCATCCTTGACTTCATCGTCACCAATATGCGTGAACGCGGCTACCCACCATCCGTTCGTGAAATTGGCGAAGCGGTGGGCCTAAGTTCGTCAGCCACGGTACATAACCATTTGGCTGCACTTCAAAAACTTGGATACTTGCGTCGCGACCCGACAAAGCCCCGCGCAATCGAAGTTCGATACGAGGCGTCGAGCGGCGTCGCAATGGAGCACCGCCCGACAAAACATGTGCCACTTGTCGGCGATGTCGCTGCAGGCGTGAATGTTTTGGCGCAAGAAAATGTTGAAGAACTAGTACCACTGCCAATGGATTTCACTGGTGATGGCGAATTATTTATGTTGCGCGTACGTGGTGACTCAATGATTGAAGCCGGAATCTTGAATGGCGATTTCGTTGTCTGCAACTCGCAGGCAACAGCAAATAATGGCGACATTGTTATTGCTGGAATCCCAGGTGATGAAGCAACAATTAAAACATTTACGCGCAGTGGTAATCGCGTTACTTTGACGCCAAGCAACTCGTCAATGCAACCGATGATTTTTGAAAACGGCGAAGTAACGATCTACGGCAAACTTGTCACTGTTTTGCGACGCTTGTAAAAATACCAGCCTGGGGTAATCTCCACCCATGGAGAAAATTGATCCTGACAAGTTAAAACTTTTTTCGTTTCTACTATTCACCAAACTTGAAGGCGCAGTTACTTCGGCGATGGTTCATCTGGGTGATCACCTCGGCATTTATCGCGCGATGGCTAGCGCAGATGCGCCCGTTACAACAGCACAACTTGCGCACTTGACACAATTAAACGAACGATGGATACGCGAATGGGCTTACAACCAAGCCGCGGCAAAAATTATCTCGACGATCAATAACCCGTCTGGTGAGCCAATAATTGATGACGACACATTCTTTCTATCCCCAGAGCAAACTGCTGTACTGGCATTAGATAATCACCCGGCTTTCGGAATGGGAATGTTTTATGGACTTCCACAAACTATGGAGTCACTTAAAGTTTTACCAGAAAGTTTTCGTACAGGCATCGGTCACAACTATGACAGCAAAGGTGAACAGGGTGCAGTTTCAATCGAGCGCAATTTTGAACCGTGGTCAAATGCAAACTTAATCTCGGCAGTTCTGCCAAAACTAGATGGCATAACTCAAGCTCTAAGCGCGGGTGCAAAAGTTGTTGATGTCGGTTGCGGAGCAGGCGGTGCGGTACTACTTATGGGTAAAGAGTTTTCTAAAAGTCAGTTCATTGGCTATGACATCAGTAAGTACGCCCTTGCTCGCGCGGCTGAAAAACTAAAGTTATCAAAACTTACGAATGCAACTTTCGCCGATCCACGCGATCAACCAATGGCTACAAATAACAGCGTAAATTTCATCACCACATTTGATTGCATTCATGACATGACACACCCCCAACAGATGATGCAATCAATTCGTCAAGCGATAACCGACGACGGCACATGGCTTTTGGTCGATATCAAGGCTCACGATTCTTTTACGATGAATGCGACTAAAAACCCGATGGCCGCTTTGCTCTACGGGGTAAGCGTGATGTCTTGTATGTCGTCTTCGATGTCGCAGCCAGGCGGCGCTGGACTCGGCACTCTTGGGCTCTCAGCCAATACCGCCGAACAAATGGCTAAAACTGCAGGCTTCTCAAGATTTCGCAAACTTGATGTTGACCACGCTGTGAATGCGTTTTACGAAATTCGTCCTTAACGCGCGTTTCGAAATACGAGATCGAGAATTACGGTTCAACGATCGCGAAGCCCGTCATAAATTTGTCAAGATTGCCAAAAATAGTCAGCAGCGCACCAGCATCGCCATCAATCGTGACTGTGCCTTTTTGCAACTCATCGACAAATGTTGTTGTCTGCGCAATCACTTCTAAAAATAGATTTCGAGAAATTTTTATTGTTGCTGCGGCGTCGGTGGCGTGTCGACCTTGAGTTGCATAAAGCGTGCGGTTTGAAACGCCGAGTATCCACTTCTCATCAGGCGTTCCGGTCATGTCGGTAAACAACCAATTAAGTGAGAGGTTAACTCCAGTGAGATTCTCTGAGATCGTGCGTGTCCCAACCGTGTCAAATACCTGATCAAGCGACATGGCTTTGATCAAACTTCTTGCTCGTACACGAGCCTCTCCACTTGGTGGCGGCCCGTTTCGAAGTTCTTGTGCACCCATTAAATAAGAGTTACGAAATGTTGATGACTCGGCCTGATATCCAAGTTGCTCGAGAGCATCTGCTTGCAAGTTTCGCGCACGCAGATTTTTTGGATCAGCAAATACTGCATGATTCACCAGTTCAGCCACCCATCGATAATCGCCGCTGTCAAACGCCTGTTGAGCCTCATCTAAAAGCGCTTCGATGCCACCCGCAAGCGCAACATATTTAGCACCAGCCTGTGTTGGTGGAAGTTTATTTAAGTTGGCAGGATTGGCGTCATACCAACTTAAATATCTCTGATAAACGGCCTTGACGTTATGCACGAGATCGCCGTAAAAACCCCGAGTGTGCTCTTGCGCTAAAAATTCATCAGGCAGCACGAGTAAGTCAGCGATTTCTAATGCTGTCATGCCATGATTCGCAAAACGCATTGTTTGATCGTGAATCCAGCGATAAAGATCGCGTTGTAAAATTAGAAACTCGCGAACATCCTGTCTGCCCCAACGCGGCCAATTATGTGAAGTGAACAAAACATCAGTCTTGTCGGCGAAAAGTTCGATGCTTTCGTTGATGTACTTCGACCAGTTCAGAGCATTGCGCACAAGAGCACCACGAATCGGCACCAAATTATGCATCGTGTGCGAACAATTCTCAGCCATGCATAGCCACCCGTGATCTGGAAAGAAAAAGTTCATCTCTGCAGGGGCTTCTGTCTCTGGAGTTAGTTGAAATACAATTCGCACGCCGTCAACTACTAATTCTTCGCCCGTATGCGTTATATCGTGAGTCGGCACAAGCAGCGAAGGCGCGGCGGTCGGCACAGCATTGCCGAGCCCACAATCAACATGACCTTGCGGACTGGGCGGCAATAATCGACCGAACTGATAGGTCGCTCGCCTGCTCATTGCTGGGCCCGCAATAATATTTTCAGCGATTGCCTCGTGCAAGAAACCAACAGGTGCAATTATCTGGCACTTGCCAGATTCAACATCTGATTTGCTCGTCACACCCAAGACGCCACCAAAATGATCGGCATGCGAATGGGTATAAATCACAGCCGTTACTGGACGATTTTCAACATGCTGAGTCAACAAGTCAAGTGAAGCCTTAGCGGTGCTGTCAGCTGTGAGCGGATCAATTACAACCCAGCCAGTCGTGCCCTTGATGAAAGTTATGTTTGAAATGTCGTAACCGCGAACTTGCCAAATATCTTTTGCGACTTCAAACAGGCCGTGATGTGCATTGAGCGTCGCGTGTCGCCACAAATGCGGGTTCACTGTGTCGGGTTGCTCTCTGTTGTCACGCAAAAAATCGTAAGCACCCGTGTCGACGACAGTTCTGCCTCGCTCGTCAACTATTTCTGGCTCGGTGCGAGCAGCAATGAAACCGCGACGCACCCGCTCTAAATCTTGCGGATCAAATTGCCGATCAGTTGGTGGCGAGTTCTTCGCTCGCGTTATCGCTGATGCTGGTTTAGATGACATGAAACCTCGCCGAATTTACTGACCGTCGGGTGGAAAGTTAGCACCCCGAGCAATCGGAAAATATTTGTGGTGATATTGCCCGGTGATCTCGAAAATTGCAGTGCCAGTTGCTCCGTCAGAGGTTCGCACCTGCATCTCACTTAATCCACCACCAAGAACATTGTCGGCACGATTGGCGATCTGACTGTAACGCTGCGCCCAGCGGCCATTCGCCTCAACTGAAATTTTTCGGCCGCCTTGCAATGTGAAAACCACCGTGCCCGCTAATCCCACGACCTCATCGCCGAATTTCTCGTACGAAACTGGTTGACCCGCTGCATCTAGCCAGTGCAGATCGTGTTGAAAATCTATAACTGGTGTAGGTTCACCGCCATCAGCCGGGGCGAAACAACCGTCGGTATAGACGCGTGCACCGTTTGGATACTCCCAATGCCAGACGCTGAGCATGCCTTCTTCAAGTTGAATCGGCATCCACATCCATAACGGGCAACGAGCATGAGCGCGCACGCCCCACGAATGATCGCGTTGCCCCCACCAATTATCTATTTGAGTTGTCTTGCCTTTATACGTGTACGACCCGTTGTAGGTACCACTCTGAAACATATGCGACTGATCCCATATGATTTCGTGCTTGGCCTTCATCGTGCCACGACGAAGTTGATACGGCGCCGTGCGAGCCGTAAACGTGACATCGAAACTTACTGGTGTTGCTTCGCTGGCTGCAGCCACCAGGTGGATCTTCTTCAGCGGTTCAACAACATCAATCGTGATCGGTCCGACACGAAAATCATCTTGATCACCGTCAACTTTTCGCACGTGGCGAGCCATAATCGACGAATCACCAACACGACCAAGTTGTAGCGAATCCATTTCTTCACGGGATGGAAAGTGTGCGAGCGTCAAGATCAAAACATCACCAGGCTTTTCGCGCTCGTGCATGATAAAAAATAAACTCTCGCGCCAATCTTGGTGAAAGTGCACCACATTTGGAAACGGTTCAGGTATCTGATGTGCAAAACGCTCGTCAAGTGCTGTAAATTTGGCCATC
The DNA here is from genome assembly GCA_037142305.1 of Actinomycetota bacterium. GTDB lineage: Bacteria > Actinomycetota > Acidimicrobiia > Acidimicrobiales > Ilumatobacteraceae > BACL27. The sequence continues at coordinate 1,833 of JBAXAW010000051.1, read as the reverse complement.
GCTATTTGCTCATCTTTTTAGGCGAAAAGTGTTTCGGTTTCAAGGTCAATCATTTGCTGACCATGGCGATTTGCCATAACCGCGAACATCGCATCGCCTCGCTCGGTTTGTTTAACAAGCATTGAAGCGACAATAGCCATGATGTAACCCGAAGTACCAAGCAGACGGTATTGCGCCCATATGTCGTGGTAATCGACACAAATATTTTCTGCTTGAAGCCCTGCGCAATATCGCCGCACAAGACTCTGTTCATTGTCACGACGATCATCAACATCGAAACTTGCACCAATAAAATAACCCAAGTCGCACGCCCCTGGCATTGCGCCAACAGTTTGCCAGTCGACAACTTTGATATCAGAATGACTTTCGCTTTCAGTGAACAATAAATTGTCCAACCGGAAATCGCGATGGGTAACGGTCACAACATCGGGGAAGGCTGCGGTATAGCGGTCGTAATTCTCAACCAATCTGGCGCCAAGCGAAATAATCTCAGCACTTACTGTGCTTGCAAATCGCTCAGCAAAACCTGGAAACATTGCTTTCAATAACTGACTCGTTCCCGCCGCACTAGTAACCGAGTGCTTGGGCAACCAGTTGAACTCGTTTAGTTTTGCCGATCCCCAAAGCGGAGAGTGCAACTTCACTAACTCATCAATTGCCGCTTCGGCTTGTTGAATCGTTGCACCAGAAATCTGATCGCCTTGCGTCGCCCCGACGATATCTTCAAGCACCAACACAAAGTCGTCGGACACTGCGTCATACCAAACATGCAAACATTCAGGTGCGTTGACTTTGACGTACCCGCGCAGGTTCGCATAGAAATTTGTTTCAAGTTCATAACAACGAGTCGCGCGCGATGCACTGCGACTATTTGCATTTTGTGACGGCACCTTCACGACGACGCTCTTTAGATTTATGCGAGACTCACGGGCAAACTTGACGCGATAACTTTCAGCCATCTGACCTGTGCCAATTGATTTCACTGAATCAATCGTGAGATTTGCGCCACCCGAAATCTTGGCGAGTGCTTTTGTTAAATAGTCGGCGCTTATCCCGACATGATTTGACACAGCACTCATAGCTTGAACCTTAGAATAAATCAGTGAATTTTTTCAAAGTTGTATCGCTTGCCGAGCACCCAAATCACTGGCAACAGGCTGCACAATGGTCATTCGAGGCATGGGCGCATGAGTTTCCAAGCGACACCGTGCAGACATATTTGGATCAATATGCTCTTGCAGCCAGCGAACCTGAAAAATTGATCGAGGTCTATGCAGCGATTGACAGTCAATACCATCTTCTTGGCGTCGCAACTCTCGTTGATGACGACGAATTGCCAGATGCGCCGGAGCCTGGACCGTGGCTCGCAGCGGTTTTTGTAACGCCTGATGCTCGAAAATTTGGTGTTGGTTCTGCTCTAGTTGAACATGTAGTAAATCGAGCTCACGAACTGGGCTATCCAAAAATATATCTGTATACCGAACACCAAGAAAACTGGTACGCGTCAAAAGGTTGGGTGAAAATTCGCGACATTATTTTTTTGGGTTTGCACCACACAGTGATGCAACTCGACTTGAAATAACTAAAACTAATCAAGCCACGGGTCAGTTAATCGCCACTGCTTAGAGCCCAACGCGCTTCGACAGTTATCGAAACTTCCTGAGTGCCAAGATCTACAACTGTCTTTGCAGCCCCGCCCGCAGACGCATCAGCGCGCAACCAAGGTTGCGGAACTACGTTTGACGTAGCGAATTCTCGAACCGAAATAACAGGCCCTAGTTTGACGTTCAGCAATTTGGCGTAATCTTCAGCTTTTTTCTTGGCTATCTTGAT
>JBAXAW010000050.1:0-14043 GCA_037142305.1 Actinomycetota bacterium | reverse complement strand
ATTATTGATGATCGTCTCAAGGAATCTTTTATTGGGCCATGGGAAGGTTTGACATACGAAGAAATCGAATCTGGTTGGCCAGGATATTTAGAATCATTCAAACAGCCGCCAGATTTTGAACCGAATCAAAATGTTGTGCAGCGAATGACCGCTGCGTTCATCGACATCGCTAATAAGTGTCGCGGTGGTCAAGCACTCATAATTAGTCACAGTGGTGTTATCCGCACAATTCGCCGCGAACTCAAAGTCGCCGATGCACGACTTGAAAATCTTGGCGGATGTTGGTTTGATGTTCTCCCTGACGGTCAAATATCGGCCGGACGCATCATCTCTGTGATTGATCAACTTAATTCAAGCGAATCGCTTTAAGGTAACACTGTGCTCAGTCGATGGCTTGACAATTCGTTTTCGCTACTAGTTCGCAACAACATAACTTTGCTCACAGCAACTCGTCTAGCAACTAACGCTTGCTATCGTTTCACTCCGCCGTTTGTTGCGATCATCGCAAAAGGTTTTGATGTTTCGCTTTCTCAAATTGGTGTCGCGCTTACGGTCTCCGAATTGTCAGGTTTACTCTCACCATTTATTGGCCGCTTCGTTGATCACCTTTCGCGTCGCACCGCAATGCTCGCAGGATTAATCGGCATCGGCGCAGGTGCGTTATTCGCTGCAATTTCACCGAACATATATATTTTTACGCTTGGCGTGACGTTAATCAGCATTACAAAATGCATTTTTGATCTTGGGATGGCGGGTTGGATATCAGATCATGTTCCATATGAGAAGCGCGGTCGCTATATCGGAATCATAGAAATTTCATGGGCGCTTGGCTTATTAATAGGTGTTTCTGGGATGGGAGTTATCACTGCACTGATTTCATGGCGAGCAGGTTTTATCGCTGGCGCATCTGGAATCACAGTTTCGCTGGCGTTTATCGCTACTCGGATAAAAACAGAACCACATGAAGTGTCATCGCGCATCGCTGATGATGGCATTCGTCTACGAGGAAGAGCCTGGCTAGTTGTAGCCACGATGTTTGCCACGATGTGCGCGAGTCAATGCATATTTATAACTTTTGGTGCATGGCTTGATGATCAGTTTGGTTTTGGTGCACTTGGCATCGCAGCCGTTGGCTTTAGTTTTGGTTTGGTCGAACTTTATGCATCGGTGACAAGCGCAAAAAAAACCGATAGTTGGGGCAAAGAAAAAAGTATCGCGATCGGTTGTTTAATAATGATTCCAGGTGGATTAGCACTTTCGCTTGTCGCACACAATCTAGTTTTCGGACTGATCGCATTAATGGTTTACATTTTGGGTTTTGAATTCGCAGTTGTCAGCATGTTGCCACTTGCAACGCACCTCGTACCAAAACGCCCAGGAAGTGGCCTTGGTTTAGTTTTTGGTGCAGGCACGCTCGGCCGCGGTGTGATGAGCCTTGTTGCAACACGGGCGTACGAATCAAGCAACGGGATCGCACTGCCAGCACTCATCGGATCAACCTCTGCGGCAGTAGCAACGATTTTAATTTATCAATACCATCGTCGCGGCGGCCTGGTTCACGAGTAAAAAATTTTCTGGCTCAGCCAGAGTATTTATTAGTAATCGGAAGTCGTCGATCTTTACCAAACGCTTTGGTGCTAACACGAACACCTGGTGCTCCTTGTCGCCGTTTGTATTCGTTGACATCTACAAGTCGTGAAATCCGCTTTACAAGTTCGGCATCAAAACCTCGTGCAATTATCTCTTGCGCCGTTTGGTCATTTTCAACATATAACTCAAGTATCGAATCCAACACATCGTAAGGCGGCAAACTTTGATCGTCGCGTTGATCGGGCCGTAACTCAGCCGACGGAGCCTTGTCAATGATTGCTCGCGAGATTACTTCGCGTTGAGATTTTAAGTTTATAAATTCGCATAATTCATAAACTTTTGTTTTAAACAAGTCCTTGATCACCGCATAACCACCAACCGAATCGCCGTACAGCGTGAAGTACCCAACAGCAGTTTCGCTCTTGTTGCCAGTTGTTAAAACCATCCAACCGAATTTATTTGATAGCGCCATAAGCGTTGTTCCACGCACACGGCTCTGCAGATTCTCCTCTGTCAAATCTGTCGCTCGATTAGCAAAACTTGGCTCGAGCATTTCTAGATACGAACTAAACGCTGGTTCAATTGAAATTGTTTGCATATCAATGCCAAGCGAAGTGGCCAAAACTTGTGCATCAGTTCGCGAACCAGTTGATGAATAACGCGATGGCATTGAAACACCATGAACATGCTCGGCCCCAAGTGCTTCAACAGCAATTGCAGCAACTACGGCCGAATCAACTCCGCCAGATAAACCGATTACGACATCAGTAAAACCGTTTTTCAAAACATAGTCGCGCGTGCCGAGCACCAACGCTGCGTGAATTTGAGCGATTTCATTTAAAGGCTGACTAGATTTGCCAACAGATTGAGCAGGCGAAGACCCAGGCTTCGTGCTTGATTTCGGCAAAGACAAATCACAAACAAGCAACTCTTCAACAAACTGAGCAGCACTAGCAACGAGTGATCCATCTGTCGAAAAAATCATTGAACCACCATCAAAAACGAGTTCGTCTTGCCCGCCAATTTGGTTGACATATGCAACCACGCACTTATTGTCTTTGGCGCGCACACTAATCATTTCATGGCGCACATTAAGTTTGCCACCATGAAATGGTGAGCCATTTATGTTTATGTTTAGTACTGCACCCAGCGAAGCTTGCTCGGCAACCGGACCATCGGCTTGCCAAATATCTTCACAAATTGTTACACCAAAACAAATTTCGTTAATCGTAAACAACGGATTCTCAACTCCTGGCGTGAAATATCTCTGTTCGTCAAACACGTTGTAGTTCGGTAATAAATGTTTTCGGTACACACCAATTACGGCACCGTTACGACAGACAGCCGCTGCGTTAAAAATTTCACCAGTTCGGTCATCACGATCGACAAAACCAATTACTGCAACTGTGTCGCCAATTGACTTGACAATTTTTGCGAGTTCCGACAGATTGTCAGTATCAAATCCATCTTTCAATACAAGGTCTTCTGGCGGATAACCGGTCAGCGACAACTCTGGAAACGCCACGAGCTGACATTTGGCTAAAACAGCTTGGTTGTAATAGTCGAGAATTTTGGCGGCGTTTGCTGAAAGTGCCCCGACTGTCGGGTTGATTTGGGCTAGCCCAACGCGAAGTTTGGCGAAATTTGCCACATAATCAGGCTACCGAGACAAAACTTCACACGCCGTTTACATTCGGACAATGGACTTGAAACAGCAGTCGGTAAAACTATAAGGGTTCCAAATGCGCCGACGTGGCACATTGATTACGAAGGGAAACTTCATGGCATATCAGGCTGAGTACATCTGGATTGACGGCGTTGAGCCAACACCAACATTGCGTTCAAAAACAAAGATTATCGAAAACAATTCAAAGGCATTACCAATTTGGGGATTCGATGGTTCTTCAACAAATCAAGCAACAGGTGAAGCATCAGATTGCATCCTTAATCCAGTTTTTAGTTGCAAGGATCCAATTCGTGGCGGCAAAAATATTCTCGTGATGTGTGAAGTATTAATCGCTTCAACTGGCAAACCACATCCAACGAATACTCGTGCAGCATGTGCAGTAGCAGCAAAAAAATTCGCTGCAGAAAAAATGATTTATGGAATTGAACAGGAATATACAATGATGCGACTCAACGGTCGTCCGTTAGGTTTCCCGGAACTTTCTGGTGAACCAGAACCTCAGGGACCTTATTACTGTGGCGTTGGCGCAGGTCGAGTCATGGGTCGAGACATTGTTGAGATTCATACTGAGATGTGTCTTGAAGCAGGTCTTCATATTTCTGGAACCAATGCCGAAGTTATGCCTGGCCAGTGGGAGTTTCAAATTGGTCCTGTTGATGCGCTTCTAGTGAGCGATGAACTTCATGTTGCTCGTTGGCTGTTGCATCGCATCGCTGAAGACTACGACGTAGTGATTTCGCTGGACGCAAAACCACAACACGGGGACTGGAACGGCGCGGGTTGCCATACGAACTTCTCTACAAAAGATATGCGATCAAACTACAAAGCAATCGATGATGCATGTCAAGCACTAGGAACACGAATTAACGAGCATGTCAGCAACTACGGTCACGACATCGAAAGCCGACTAACTGGCAAGCACGAAACTGCTCCGTACAACAAGTTCACATATGGTGTTTCAAACCGTGGTGCTTCTGTGCGAATTCCTTGGCAGGTCGCTCGTGACAAAAAGGGTTACGCCGAAGATCGTCGACCGAACGCAAATATGGATCCGTACATCGTCACACAGCTGATTCTTGAAACAGTTTGTGGAAACCCAAAGATAATCAAAACTAAAAAGACTGCGCCACGAAAGGCTGCAAAAAAGAAGTCAAAGAAGAAGTAATAGTTCTGCCGTCGTTGCACGAGCAAATCTCGTCGCAACGACGGCAGACTGTATATATGTGTTTGAGCAGAAACGAGTGCTGAGGTGATTGAGCAGCAACGCGACTACGTATTGCGAACCGTTGAAGAGCGTGGCATCCGACTCGTACGCCTGTGGTTTACCGATGTTCTCGGTAATTTAAAAAGTTTCGCGATCAGCCCGGCCGAAATGGAGAACGCGCTCAATGACGGAATGATTTTTGATGGCTCGGCAATTGACGGATTCAGCCGGATTCAAGAAAGTGACGTGCTTGCGCTTCCAGATGCCAACACATTTGAAGTTCTGCCTTGGGTTGATCCAAAAGGAGCAGAAGCCAGAGTCTTTTGTGATGTTGCCAAATTAGATGGCACACCATTTGATGGTGATCCGCGCCAAGTTTTACGGCGCAACTTAAACGCTGCCCGCGAACTTGGATATCAGTTCTACGTCGCTCCTGATATTGAATATTTCTATTTTGACCCTCCAACAGTTGACACGCGACCTGTACCCCTTGACGAAGGTGGATTTTTTGATTTGACAAGCACCGACATCACAAGTTCGTTACGCAAAGAAACGATTCGCACTCTTGAAACAATGAGCATTCCAGTTGAATACAGTTTTCATGAAGATGCGCCGAGCCAACACGAAATAGATTTACGCCATACTGACGCGTTGACAATGGCTGACAGTGTGATGACATTTCGCTTGGTCGTCAAAGAGATCGCTGCGCTGCATAATGTGCACGCCACATTCATGCCTAAACCACTTGAGAATGTACAAGGTTCGGGAATGCACCTCCATTTAAGTTTGTTCAAAGATGAACAAAATGCTTTTCATGACGCCGACGACCCGTACAACTTGTCGGTAACTGCAAAACAATTTATGGCGGGTTTACTGCGTCACGCAGCAGAAATAACCGCGATCACAAATCAGACCGTGAATAGTTACAAGCGCCTAGTGCCTGGTTTTGAGGCACCAGTTCACATCTCGTGGGCACGAAATAATCGCAGTGGATTAATTCGAGTTCCGATTCAAAAACGAAATAACGAACAATCGACTCGGATTGAGTATCGATCACCAGACCCGGCGTGCAACCCGTATCTCGCATTTTCGGTGATTCTTGCGGCCGGTCTACGTGGCATCAAAGAAGGCTACGAACTTCCACAAGAGGCAGACGCAAATCTTTTTGAAATTGGCGACGACATGCTTGAAAAATTAGGCATTGGACAATTGCCGCAGTCAATGTCCGATGCATTGCGGGTAATGGAGAAATCAGAACTTGTTGCCGAAGCTCTCGGTGAACATATCTTCGAATGGTTCTTAAGAAACAAACGTGCAGAGTGGCGCGGTTATAAAACCCATATCAGCCAGTACGAACTAAATCGTTACTTGCGTTCACTCTGAGAAGAAAATGACTACCAACGAAACTCAACTTCTTGCAGTCTTTCCCGATCCTGCGCCGATAGATGTTGCGAGAACTTTAGACCTCTCTGGTTATTCGTGGAAGGCAGTAAAAAATAGCGACGCGCTCAGCCAACTTCAACCCGCTAACGGTTGGGCTGGGGCCGTTGTCGACTGCAGCCAAGACCCAGAATTTGGCTGGGCGTTGTGCCGGGCACTTCGCCGATGCGATTTGCCAGTTAGTCGAATAATTGTTCTCGTTACCGGTGCGCAACTTGCAGATTTAGAAATGCGCGATGACCTGTTTGATGATTTTTGTTTGGCACCAATTCATCCGAGAGAATTTGATTCGCGTTTGCGACATTTGTTTTACGCAGAGTTATCTGTATCTCGTGAATCTCTAATTGAATACGGCGGTTTGGTGCTGAATACAGAAACTTACCAGGCATCGTTTGGTGGCAATCCATTAGATCTCACATATATGGAGTACGAATTACTTAAGTTTCTTTCGCAGAACCCGGGCAAAGTATTTAGTCGCGAAATTTTGCTGTCTCGTGTCTGGGGCTACGAGTACTACGGCGGTGCGAGAACAGTAGATGTGCACATTCGTCGCTTGCGTGCAAAACTTGGCGAAGAACATGCCAACTTGATTGAAACAGTTCGCAGTGTTGGCTACCGCTTTGGACAATCTAAGTGGAGCTAAAAATACTATTTAACATGGCTAGAAATCCAAGAATAATAAACAATACGCTCGCTGTTCGTTGAACAAGTTGCAATTTAACGTTTCGCTGTAACCAAGAGCCTGCCACAACTGCGATCGCAGAAACTGTGCACAAAGCAGATGCGGCACCGATCGCTACACCAAGTGAATCACCGGTGCGTACAGCAAAACCAACAGTGGCGAGTTGAGTCATGTCTGCAAATTCTGCAACCAATATTGTCGTCGCAGACAGATAGATAACTTGAAAAAACTTTCGCTGGGTCGGTTCAACTAAATCCCTCTCGTGATGCTCAGTTGACGAGCGAAACATAAATATTCCTGATCCTAAAAACACAAGACCTACGACAGCATGTATCGGTCGTTCTGGTAATTTTGAAAGTGCTGATCCGAATAAAACTGCGACGGTGACATGTGTGCAGTAGCCAATGCTCACACCTATCCAGACTGCTAGAGGTCGGCGCATGCGAGTTGAAAGCATCAAAGTTGCGAACATTGTTTTGTCCGGTAGTTCGGCTAAAAAAATAGCAATAAACACAATTAACGAATTACGCAACATTTACGATCACCACTGAGATGCTATTACCCAACGTGGCACGAACTTAATTAAGTCGATGTGCAATTAACTATTTTCAAAGCGAGACTGTGAGTAATGGCGGCAACCAAAGACTCAGGTGTGCAAGTTGATTTAAGCCTCACCGGAATGTCATGCAACGCGTGCGCCGCCTCAATTGAAAAAGGGTTAAACAAACTCGACGGTGTGACAGCAGCAGTTAATTTTGCGACCGAATCGGCACGAATCAACTTTGTATCAGGCACGGCAACACCAAGTTTGTTAATTGACACAGTTACTTCGCTTGGCTACGGTGCTCGTCTTTTGGCTGACACCACGCCTGAGATGCTTGATGCTGAAACAAATCAACGCGTCACAATGCTGCTGACTCGATTAACAGCTTCGGTTGTGCTCGCAATACCCGTTGTGATGTTGTCGATGGTTGCAAATCTTGAGTTTAAAAATTGGCAATGGTTTGCGCTTGCACTAAGTACCCCGGTTGTGACTTGGGGGGCTTGGCCATTTCATCGCGCGGCATTAATGAACTTAAGGCATCGCGCTACGACAATGGATACCTTAATTTCGATTGGCATTGTCGCTGCAACCTCTTGGTCAGTTTGGGCAATCATTTGGGGCGATGCGCTCGAAATGACACACCGCGGTTCTGCGCACACAATGAACATGGGTTTAAAGAAAATGGCGGGTGACAGTTCACATATTTATTTAGAAGTTGCAGTCGCTGTGACTGTATTTTTATTAGCAGGTAGATACTTCGAGGCTCGTGCCAAACGACGTGCTGGAGATGCCTTGCGATCATTACTCGCACTTAGTGCTCGACACGCCACGATAATTAAAAATGGCGAAGAGCAAACTATTGATGCTGCTCTTGTTCGTGTTGGCGATGTGATCGTCGTCCGCCCAGGAGAAATAATTCCTACTGATGGTGTTGTTGAACAAGGCGCTTCGGCCCTTGATGTCTCAATGTTGACTGGCGAAAGTGTGCCGGTCGACGTCAAGCCTGGCAGTGTCGTCACGGGCACAACGATAAATCTCACTGGTCGATTAATTATGCGAGCAACTCGAGTTGGTGCTGAAACAACTTTCGCGCAGATAACTCGCCTAGTTAGAGATGCACAAACAACAAAAGCACCAGTGCAGAGACTTGCTGATCGTGTCAGTGGTGTTTTCGTGCCAACCGTAATTCTCTTATCAATTGCCACATTTATTGGATGGTTTTTCGTAGGTTCGTCTACCTCCGATGCATTTACAGCAGCAGTGGCAGTGCTGATCATCGCCTGCCCCTGCGCACTTGGCTTAGCAACACCAACTGCATTAATGGTTGGTAGTGGTAGAGCCGCCCAAATGGGAATCGTTATTAAGGGTGTCGATATTTTGCAAAGCACGCGTCGCATTGACACCGTTGTATTTGATAAGACAGGCACAATCACGACCGGAGTTATGCAACTCATTGACATCATCTGTGCGCAAAATTCGACGCGTAATGAAATTCTTTTGTACGCCGGTGCGCTTGAACACGCCAGCGAACATCCCGTGGCTCGCGCAATTGCGAGTGCTGCCCGAACCGAACTTGGTCAATTGCCTGATGTGACTGATTTCGAATCTTCCCCCGGCATGGGCACGTCTGGAGTTGTGGACGGTCACCAAGTAATGGTCGGGCGCGAGTCGTTGTTTAATAAAACTCTGGTGATTATTCCGGGAGATCTTCGTGAAGCACTCGCGAAGGCTCGCAGCGCCGGCAATACTGCAGTATTAGTTGTCGTTGATGGTGCCGTTAAAGCAGTTTGTGTTGTTGCTGATCAACCAAAAACAAGCAGCGCAGACGCAATTGCTGAACTTCGTAAACTCGGGTTGCGCCCTGTGCTTCTCACAGGCGATAATCAGGCAACTGCGATTGCGATCGCCCAACAAGTCGGAATCGACGCCGATGAGCAGCATGTAATCGCTGGAGTTTTGCCCGACGAAAAAGTTCGTGTCGTATCCGATTTGCAGCAGCGAGGTTACGCAGTAGCAATGGTTGGCGATGGAGTAAACGATGCCGCTGCGTTGGCCCAAGCAGACGTCGGTATCGCCATGGGCACTGGCACAGACGTTGCGATGCATGCCAGCGACCTGACAATTGTCAGTGGTGATCTGCGGTTGGTTGCTGATGCGATTTTGCTTTCGCGTGCAACCTTGCGCACAATTACTGCAAATGTTTTTTGGGCGTTCGCCTATAACACTGCTGCAATTCCGCTGGCCGCACTTGGCTACCTGAATCCAATGTGGGCTGGCCTTGCAATGGCATTCTCAAGTATTTTTGTTGTAACTAATAGTTTGCGATTGCGCACTACGAAACTTACACAGCGCACCGCGTTCGTACACGCAACTCGCTAACTGCTTTAGCCCGCCAGGCTCGCGCCGTTCGCTCTGCTACTCCGTATCGTGCAGCAATCGTTGCCGCGTTATCTCCAGTTGCAACTGCTCTTAAAATTTCGATGTGCTTTGGGTCTATTCCTTGCTCTAAGGCAATAGCAATAAGTTTGTCCAAACTAATTTCTTCTTCAAACTGCTCTTCAGGTGCAACTAAAAATTCTGACAAAACGTATGGGTCCATCGGGATGACTTTGTAGCGCTTTGAACGATTGCCGTGAACAAAAGCAAAATATTCGCTATCTCGCACCAAATTCGCCGCAACTTTAATTGGTCGACGTTGCCAAGGATATTTGCGAATCACTCCCCACGCGCTCGGAAGAACATCAGCAATTGCCGAGTCAATTCCGCCTTCGACTATCCGACCTCGCCGACGCGCAATCGCCAACAATGGTGGCAAAATTCGCTGCAACACAATGCGAGCCGCAAGTTCATCACTTGTCGCCTGCTTAACTAATAACCATAAATATTGATCGCCTTGCGAATCATCGCGTGCAGTGTTGAAGCCTGCCCGCACCAGTACTTCATCTAGATGATTTACTTTGCCACCAGGCAAAGACCACGAATTAACGATTTCAAGTTCTCGGTTTCGGTCACTGATTAGTTGCCATTCTCTAATTAGTCGAGATACCGGACTTGCCGATCTTTGGACAAGACCTGGGCTCCAAACCAATAAAGGTTGACTAGTTACGTTGTCTGAATTGATTGTCGTGAGTTGTGTCATGCACAACATCGTGCGAATTAGCGCCACCGCGACTAGCACGCGCGGTCTCACCGCAACTCTCACTTGCAAGAAAACTTTAAACTTCAGCCATAATGAGGTAATGCGAATCACTCTGCCTTCAGGCACGCAATGCGAAATTGATAAGACTGTAAATAATCCAACGATGGGTTTAGTCATTGCTCCAGATATTTTTGGTTTGCGAGAGTTATACGACGGACTAGTTGCGCGTTTGGCTAACGAATGGAACATGGCCGTCTGTGCTGTTGAACCGTTTCCAGGTCGCGTATTAGGCCCTGAGATTGAGCCAAGGTTTACAGCAGTTCCAACGCTTAGCGACGAAACACATTTGCGCGATTTACACGAGGCAGCTGATGCACTCTCGACACCAGTTGTTGGTCTGATCGGTTTTTGTATGGGTGGAATGTATTGCTTTAAATCGGCTAGGTCTGAGAGATTTAAAAAAATTGTTTCGTTTTATGGGATGATCAAAATCCCAAACGGTTGGCAAAGCGCGACACAAGGTGAGCCGCTGCATTACTTGCAAACTGGCAATGCTGACAGAGTATTGGCAATTATCGGAGGCAAAGACCATTACACACCACCAGCAGATGTTGCTGAACTTCAAAACCACGGTGTGCGAACTGAAATTTATTCAGATGCCGAACACGGCTTTGCCCACGATGCTTCGCGGCCGGCGCATCGCCCACAAGATGCTAAAAATGCTTTCGCGCTTGCACGCACTTGGTTAATCAACTAGCTAGTTAATTAGCTAGCGCGTACTTCGAGTTTCTGGCGCATCAAGATTCGATAACGACGATCATGCTGTTCAAGCCAACCCAAACGAATAAAACTTGCAATCGCCTTGTTAACTCGTTCGCGAGAGGCCCCAACCATTCCGGCGAGTTCCTCTTGAGTAATCGGAAGAACGAATTCATCTTTACCGCTCGACAACTCAAGTAACCGCTTCGCTGTTCGACCAGTTACATCTAGAAACACGCTGTCTGAGAGAACTTCGTCCATTATCCGCAAACGCATCGCCAGCAATTTTGTTACTCCCCACAACATCGTTGGGTTCAACTGCAACTGTTGACGAACGATCGAATAAGGAATCTGTAGTAGTGACGACGGCTCAATCGCGCGAGCCATTGCACTTCGTTTGCCATTATCAAGGAGCGCAAGTTCACCGAACAAGTCGCCTCGCTCCATTAACGCGAGCACGCTCTCTCGACCATCAATCGGTTGATTGCCGATTGCAATTGCAATTCGCCCTGACAACACTATGTACATTGACTCTGGAGTGTCACCTTCGCTGAACAGCACGTCTCCGCGCTGCAAGTTTTTTGTTTCGCCACTCGCTGAAATCAGAGCGAGCACATCTGCAGGTGTCTCGGCGAAAAATGCACTATCAGCAAGAAGTTTTTGTTGTGCCATCGGAACTTGACGGTACTACCCTAAATGAGCGTGACCACCATCGCAACACAAAAAATTGGTGAAAAGATTTGGACGATTGTCGTAGCAGCAGGTTCGGGCACGAGATTTGGTAGCCCCAAACAATTTGAGTTAATTAATGAACGCCGAGTTGTCGATTGGGCAGTTGAAACCGCGCGCGCGGCAAGTGACGGCGTGATTGTTGTTTTGCCGGCAACTCATGCTCAACTTGAAAGTGGAGTAGTTGGCGGGTCGACACGAAGTGCATCTGTGCGCAGTGGTTTGGCCGCGGTTCCCCTCGACGCATCAATAATTTGCGTTCACGATGCGGCTCGACCGTTTGCTTCAGAGTTTTTGTTTCATGAGGTAGTTGATGCAGTGTGCGCTGGTGCCGATGGTGCGGTGCCAGGGTTGCCGGTTGTCGACACAATTAAATTTATCTCCAATGACAATGTCGTGGTATCGACCCCGGATCGTAGGCAACTTGTCGCAGTGCAGACCCCTCAGGCATTTCGCGCCAAAGTTTTGCGCGACGCTCACGCATTAAACCCAGAAAGCACAGACGATGCAACATTGGTTGAGACGAATGGTGGCCGAGTCGTGGTGGTTCATGGCGATCCGCTTAATCGCAAGTTAACAACTCCAGAGGATATGAACTGGGCTCGCGCGATTACTCGCGGTGAAGTATAAATATTTAATCATGAACGCAAAAATTAGAGTTGGACAAGGTTTTGATATTCATCGATTCGTTGAAGCGTCAGACGATGATCGAAAACTCATATTAGGAGGCGTACATTTCGTCAATGAACGCGGATTGATTGGGCACAGTGATGCTGATGTCATCGCTCATGCAGTAGCCGAGGCGATTCTTGGCGCATGTGGCCTCGGCAACATCGGTGAACACTTTCCAGACACAGATCCAAAATGGAAGAACGTCGACTCATTAACTCTGTTGGCAAGCGTCGCCAAAATGGCGAACGAAAATAAATTCGAAATCGGCAACGTTGACTGCAGTGTTGTCTGCGAACAACCCAAAATTTCAGTTCATAGAGACGAGATGCAAAATAAATTAAGTGCTGCTGCGGGTGCGCCTGTGACGATCAAAGGTCGTCGTGCCGAAGGCCTCGGCTCGCTGGGTCGCGGCGAGGGTATTGCCTGTTGGGCGGTCGCAGTAGTGACGCAGAATGATTAATTTTTAATCATGGCTCAAAATCGAAACAGTCGACCAAATAAGCGCAACAAACCAAGCGGCCCAAAAAAATCTGGTCGTAATCCGAATAGTCCGAAACGAATTGACTTATCTCGGCGTCCAAATAAATCAGATCGCGGTGGCAGTCGACCAGTTCACAAAGAACATGGTCTGGGTGGCGAACAAGTTGAAGGTCGACAAGCAGTTAGAGAACTATTGCTAGGTTCACGACGCAGAGTTCACGAAATCTGGATTGCTAACGACATTGAGAGCAGCCCAGTGATTGATGACATTTTAGAAATTGCGCGCGACCAGAGAGTTCAGGTGCTGAATGTTTCGCGCCGTGAAATTGAAAGAGAAGCACGCAGCGAAGCTCCACAAGGAGTTCTCGCCAAGGCTGCGCCGCTCGAAGAAACTTTGTTAGCTGATCTACTTGCAGCCCCGCGCGACAAACCACTTTTGTTAGTTGCGATTGATGGTGTAACCGATCCAGGAAACCTTGGAGCTATCTTGCGATGCTGCGATGGCGCCGGCGTAGATGCTGTCATTTTGCCTCGACACCGCGCAGTTCATATAACTCCGACTGTTGCAAAATCATCTGCTGGTGCAATTGAATATTTGAACATGTGTGTTGTCGGTGGGTTGCCAAGTGCGTTGTCCGAAATGAAATCTGCTGGGCTTGTCGTTGTCGGATTAGATGACTCAGCGGAGAAAAGTATTTTCGAATTGGGCACTGTGGCTGCAGATTCAGTCTGTCTCGTGCTCGGCGCAGAAGGACCGGGTTTGTCAAGACTCGCGCGCGAGAGGTGCGACTTACTAGCCAATATTCCAATGCTCGGATCGTTATCTTCTTTGAATGTTTCTGTTGCGGCGGCTCTAGCAACCTACGAGATTGTGCGAACCCGCAGGGTTTCTAAGTAAATTCAAGAAATTCAAATACTCATACGCCGAATATCTGCCGTACACTGACGGCGAATAAATAACGCCGGGGTAGCTCAGTGGCAGAGCAACCGCCTTGTAAGCGGTAGGTCGTGGGTTCAATCCCCACCCTCGGCTCGATTTGAATTCTTGCTAGATTTTTTGACGGATTTACCGAGCAGTTACGTGTTTATAGCCGTGTTTATATTCGCGTTTATATTC
>JBAXAW010000049.1:0-14253 GCA_037142305.1 Actinomycetota bacterium | reverse complement strand
GCCAAGTAACGCACAACCATTAACTCGCGGATCGTCGGCACCAGCACAAAGGGCCAGAGACGCACCAGTGTTTGTGCCGACTAGCCATACACCGCTCGGCGAAACTTCGGCAACTAAGTGATCAATCGCGGCACGAAGATCGTCAACCCACCCTTGCATTGAAAAGTCACCCTGACTTGAGCCACATCCGCGAAAAGTAAATGTCATCGCTGCCCAGCCGAGTTCGTTGGCGACTCGATCGATCAACTCTGGAAATGTGCTCGCCGAATGTCTTGCATCATTTAATGCGACTGGAAACCCATGACATAGCAACATGCCAGGCAGAACACCAGTCTTTCCAGATGGCTTTGCGAGATAGCGAGAAATTTTAAGATCGCCCGAGAAAAATTCTCCGTTCACTTTGGTGACGAGCGATCAGTAATTACGCGTGAGGTTTGCGATGGCGTCGTACCTTGGCAGAAGTTGCAAGTTTGTAACCACGATTACGAGCCTCAGGAAGCGTGTCAGGAGCAAAGCAGAGACCAACTTCTTGGTTGACGATGTCATCAATTATCTCTGAGTATGTAGCAGCATCTAACGCATCAACGTCGTATACCAACTGCGTTCGCTTGTCGCCGAGGTAACGCGTATGGGCAAACTTTGTGGATCTTTGCATACGACAAATCTAGCCGTCGCTTCGTTTGCTCCGTCGCAATCTGCTTATTATTGTCACTATGGCTAGCCAAGAAACAAAGCCGATAAAAATTGATTTCTTTTTTGACATCATGTGCCCATGGGCGTATCAAACATCTTTGTGGATCCGAGAAGTACGACGGACAATAGATCTTGATATCAACTGGCGCTTTTTTAGTCTTGAAGAAATAAATCGTGAAGAAGGAAAGAAACATCCTTGGGAGCGCGAACTCGCATACGGATGGACTCCCCTGCGGATTGCAGCGTGGTTGCGCCGAAAAGATATGGATCTATGCGATGACTGGTATTTAGTTGCCGCGCGTGCGTTACACGAGAATGGATTGCGTCCATATGAAGAAGCAACGGCCCGTGAACTTCTTGAAAGTATCTCTGCGCCGAGCAACACTTGGGATGAAGCGATTGCAGATCAGACGACCCATGATGATGTGCGACTTGATCATCAGGAGTCGGTCAATAAGTTTGCGGCATTTGGTGTGCCACTAATTGTTTTTGAAAATGGTCGTGGCGTATTTGGACCAGTCGTCGTACCGCCGCCACTTGGCGACGAAGCGCTTAAACTTTGGAATCTGATGCAGAGTTATAGCGAAATGCAGGGTCTGTACGAGATCAAGACTCCAAAGACACAAGATGACCTCGAAAGCATCGCAAAGGTTTTCTCGCCGTATTTGAAGGCACGCGAGTGGCGCACTGTGCAGACACCGGCGCCATGAGCGGAAGCGACTATAAAAAGACTCTCGAATTATTATTCGATACTTTGGCGTCTATACAAAACCTTTGTACTGGCTTGACTGAGTCACAATTCAAAACACCGACGCAATGTCCGGGTTGGACAGTTCAAGACAATCTTTCTCACATGATCGGCACGGAAAAATCTATGGGTGGTCAGGGCTCAACAACGCATCGGGCTACTTCGCTTGAGTTTGTAAAAAATCCGATTGGAGAAATGAACGAGCACGAGGTTGACGCACGACGTGCTTTTTCTGGGACTGAAGTTCTAAAAGAATTTGATCAAGTGATGTCCAATCGCCGCGCTCAACTCGAGTCAGAGCCCGAAGAATACTTCACCAAGGAAACGATGACCCCGACGGGCAAAGGTACAGTTGCTGATTTTTTGCATATTCGAGTAATGGATTGTTGGGTGCACGAACAAGATATGCGTCGTGCCATCAACATTGTTGGAAATCAAAATTCTGCGAGTGCCGAACTTACGGTTGACCGACTGTGTCGAACCCTACCGTTAGTTGTTGGTAAACGAGCCGCTACTCCTGAAGGCTCGTCAGTGATTATTCACATCACCGAGCCAGTTGTTAGAAAAATTTCAATCACAGTAGTTAATGGCCGTGCCACGGTGGTTGAAGCGCCATCGAGCGAACCGCTTATGGAACTATTTTTTGACAGCAATACATTTGTTGAACTTGCCACTGGGCGGGCTACCGCGCAAGAAGCACGCGCGCGTTGGAAAGTTTCAGGTGATACCGATCTAGGCGAACGGGTTGTTGGTGCAATAAACATGATGATCTAGCAGCACTAATCTAGATAACCTTTAGTAGTCATGGTGTCGCCAATTTTCGACCCAGTTGTCGTGCAGCAAAAGATTGATGTATTGACCAAACGCGATAATGAGTTCGCGCAGCGTGCTGAGGAGATTGAACGAGTTCGCCAGATTCAAAAATATGGTGCGCCACGCCCGTACGAGTTTGAACCTAATACATCGCAGGTACATGTCACTAACTGGGTGCATCGTGGTTGGTTAAGACCATTGAGATTCGTTTACCGAAATACGCCACGATCATTGAGAACAATCTTAAAAAGACTTTGGGTATGAGCAAAATACTTGTTGTAACCGATACTCGCAAAGCAAACTTTGATGAGCTTCGGGCCAGCCACAAGTCGCTTGTTGTTTGCGGTTCTAGCTCAATTATTTGGCTCGTTTTAGGCATATCGCCCGAAGCGCTTAAGAGACTTCGTCGGCGATTTTCGTTTGGTCGAGTTCAAGTTGTCGACAAATTCGAATTAACTTTTGATGACAAAGATGACAAATCGGCTGGCATCGATTTAGTGATCTTTTTAAGTTTGGGCGACGGGTTACAACGCGAATCTCTAGTGCCCGTGACTGAACTTTTTTTGCATCATCCAGAAATTGATTTGCTTTATGGCGACACAGGACATCCAACTAACGAAAAAGCCGAGCCACTAAGTTTTGCGAGACGACCTGGATGGTCTCCCGAAAGACTGCGCGCGCATTGTTATGTTGGCGAAACTCTCGCAGTACGTAGTGATCTTGTTGTGCGCAGCGGTGGAATTGATGACTTAGCGCTGCGTCACCCGCACGACCGCGCATTACTTCTTACCGAAAATGCAAGAAATATTCAGCGATTGGCTGAAGTCTTGACAATCGCCAAGTCGAGCGATTCTCGTCCGTCGGCATCATTGCAGGCGGTTGTTGACCACTGTAAACGACAAAATATCGAAGCCGATTGCGAACTAGATTCGTCAACTCCAAGTGTGCGAGTCAAACGCCGCATGACAACACAACCTACCGTTGCAGTGATTATCGCTACAAGAGGTACCTCGGCTGAAGTTTTTGGCGAACAGCGAGTACTCGTAGTTGAAGCAGTACGAAGTTTGTTTGAAAAGTCGACTTACCAAAACTTTAATGTTGTCATAGTCGCCGATACGCCAACACCAGAATCTGTTCTCGACACATTGCGCGAAATTGGTGGTGTGCGGCTGCAAGTAATCAACTATGACCGACCATTCAATTTCGCAGAGAAAAATAATATCGGCGCGATGTCTTGCGACTCGGATTTAATTTTGTTACTCAACGATGACACAGAGATCATCACTACTGACGCTTTAGAAACAATGGTCGCAATATTTAATGATGCGCAAGTCGGCGTTGTTGGGCCAATGCTGCTATTTGAAGATTCAACCATTCAAAGTGCCGGACACATTTTCAGCCCAGATCCGACCGACCTCTATCGCGCGCGAAATCTAGAAACTGCCGGACCACAAAACTTGTTGCGTGTGCAACGGGAAGTTTCGAGCCTGATTGGTGCGTGCATGTTGATTCGTCGAGATGTCTTTGAACAAGTCGGCGGACTCTGTCTGAGTTTCCCTGGCAACTGGAACGACATTGACTTTTGTCTAAAAGTGCAACTCGCTGGTTTTCGCGCGGTATTTATTCCGCACGCACAGTTATTTCACTTTGAATCTAAGACGCGCATCGCTAAGCGAGTTGATGCTGAAGTTGGCAAGCTTGGTGCGCGGTGGGGTTCAGTACTTGACGATGATCCGTACTTCAACCCGAATTTACAGCGCTACACAAATATTTGGAAGACGGATTCAACTTCAAAACGTACGATGGATGAAGCGCTAGCGATCTAATTATTTAGTGTTGGCAGTTGGCCCGACTGCACCGATTGCGTCAAAATAATCTAGATGCGCTTGCACTACATGAATTACATCAACATCTTCTAAAACTTCAATTCGGTTCTGCTCGGCTGCTCCAAGCAAATAAGCAGCGACAGTTTGTTCATCGATCACAATTTCTTCAACGATGTCTTGGCGACGATCAACAACCCCGGCCGGTTGTAAGCCTTGGTCGTGCAGCCAGCGCATATGAAAAACCAGCAACTTACGCAGTTCAGAATATGTCAAGCGAGCTTGCGCATCACTTGGCAATCGATCGGCGACGAACTGAGTTGCCTGCTCGAGTTCATAAACTGCTCGCGGCGCCACGCTGTCGAGACGGCGAGCCTCACGGCCGACTGTTACAGCGGCGATTGCAAAGACCAACGCAGCAGCAATAACGCTGGCAAAAATTAGAACCGCAGACATGCGGTGCTGTGAGTTTTAGATGCCGATGCGTTGCGCAAGAAGTTCACGATGGTAAGTCGGATCTCCAAACAGCAACTCACTCGACTTAGCGCGCTTGAAATAAAGGTGTGCTGGGTGCTCCCAGGTGAAACCGATACCGCCGTGAATCTGAATGTTCTCAGCAGCCGCATGAAAGTAAGCCTCTGAGCAATACGCCTTAGACAACGAAGCAACTGAGGGCAACTCATCGTTCATTTCGCTCGCACACCACATGCCGTAATAAGCGGCTGATTTCGCCGACTCAACTTCGAGCAACATGTCGGCGCACTTGTGCTTGATCGCTTGAAATGAACCGATTGGTCGACCAAATTGCACACGAACTTTTGCATACTCAACCGCCATGTCAAGAACTTTTTGAGCACCGCCAACTTGCTCGGCTGCAAGTGCGACAACAACAAGATCGTTGACGCGAGACAGAACATCCCAACCCTTACCTTCTGTGCCGATCAAAGTTGCTGACACATCGGCGAATTCAAGTTTCGCCTGCTTGCGAGTTTGATCCATTGTCGAAAGCGCAGTGCGAGTTAAACCTTTTGCATTGCCATCAACTGCGAATAGCGACACGCCTTTTTTGGTGCGCGCCGAAACGATAATCATCGAAGCGGTGTGACCGTCAAGCACGAACATTTTCGTGCCAGTTAAAGTAAAACTTGAGCCCGAGCCTTTTGCTTCCATCGTGATACCAGCTTCATCCCACTTGCCGGACGGTTCAACTGATGCGAGCGTTGCAGTTGCTTCACCACTTGCGATGCCGGGAAGATATTTCTTTTTTGCTGCTTCATCACCAGACTGCATCAAAGTGTTTGCAGCCAATACAACTGTCGAGAAAAACGGCGCGCAAAGTAGTGAGCGACCCATTTCTTCAAGTACGACACCCAACTCGATGTAACTAAATCCCATGCCGCCAAATTCTTCTGGAATATGAATGCCCATCAGTCCCATTTGTGAGCCCATTTGTGACCACACTGCTGGGTCGAAACCATTTACAGTTTCCATTTGTTCGCGCACTGCGGTCTCGGGAGACTTCGCATCCAAAAATGCGCGGACTGTTTTGCGGAGCTCTTCTTGTTCTTCTGTAAAGGCAAAGTTCATGGGATATATCTTGCCAGCGTCAGAGTGATTTGCGCTAATCGGACGGTTTTGTTGGATCTCTGAGATACTTGTGGAATATGGAAAATAATCGTGAAATAGCTGAATTCAAAGACCCAACATTGCACTGGCGAGATGCCGGCGTTGATGTACACAAAGTTGTGGTGGGGCCGTTTGACAATAATGTTTTTGTGGTGCGATGCCGAGAATCTGGCGAGGCTGTATTGATTGACGCTGCGAACGAGCACGAACAACTTTTGGCTCTATGCCAACGACTTGGTGTCAAACGCGTGCTTGAAACTCATGGACATTGGGATCACATTCAGGCAATCCCTGCATTAAGAGAGGCTGGATACGAAATTGCAGTAACCGCCGCTGACGCACCGCGCCTGAAAGATGTTGGGTACGACGTATTTATTGACGACGCCGAAGTGATCGAAGTTGGCAAATTGCGATTGCTCGCGATACATAATCCGGGACATACAGAGGGTTCAATTTCATTTGCTGTTGCAAACACTCCACTTTTGTTTACTGGTGACACTTTGTTTCCGGGCGGGCCTGGCAACACCAAACTTGAAGGCGGCGACTTCGCCACGATCATCAATTCGATTGACAATAAGTTGTTTACGTTTCCGGCTGAGACAATTGTCTTGCCTGGGCATGGGTTCGACACAACAATTGGTGACGAACGACCTCAACTTGCTGCGTGGGTTGAGCGCGGCTGGTAGATAATTAATTTCTACTATCGCCATAGTGTAAATAACTTGACGCGCAATTACACTTATGCGGGTGAGCGAACTCTTTCGCATTGACGATCTTCATGCCAAGCCTGCCGAAACCGATACGCAAATTCTGCGAGGTATTTCTCTAACTGTTAACACTGGTGAAGTTCACGCGATCATGGGACCAAACGGTTCCGGAAAATCAACTTTAGCGACAACTTTGCTGGGCGCACCTGAATACGAAGTCACTCAAGGTCGACTTTTCTACAAAGGTGAAGATATTTCTTTGTGGCCAACCGATGTTCGTGCGAAAGCTGGAATCTTTTTGGCGTTTCAATATCCACAAGAAATTGCCGGCGTGTCGGTGATTCAGTTTTTGCGGCAGTCGCTGTCGGCACGCAAAGGTATCGATCTTTCAGTGCTCGAGTTGCGACTTTCAATAATTAGTTGGATGAAACGCCTGGGCATGGATTCGTCATTCGTGGATCGCTATCTCAACGAAGGTTTTTCAGGCGGCGAGAAAAAGCGCAACGAAATTATGCAGATGGCAATTCTTGAACCCGAACTTGCGATTCTTGACGAGACAGACTCTGGTCTCGACATTGACGCTCTGCGAATTGTTGCACAGGGCATTCGTGAAGTGCGACAAGATCGCCCAACTCTTGGCATTGTCTTGATCACCCACTATCAACGCCTGCTCGACGAAGTAAAGCCAGACTTCGTGCATATTTTGATTGATGGACGCATCGTCAAATCGGGTGGCATGGAGTTAGCTAGCGAACTAGAGCGCAATGGCTACGACGCATACCGAACCGAGTCATAAACATGGTCGGCGCAAACACGGCCTTTGACTCGGCTGTAATTCGACGAGACTTTCCGATGTTGGCCAAACAAATCGACGGCAAACCTCTTGTCTATTTAGATAGCGCGAACACTTCGCAAAAACCGAACCTTGTGATCGACACGATGGCGAAATTTATGCGCGAATCTTACGCACCAATAAATAGAAGTGCGTACACGTTGGCTGCGAATGCAACCGAACTTTATGAAGGTGCGCGTAATGCCGTTGCAAAATTTATTAATGCTAATAATTCACGCGAAATTGTGTTTACAAAAAATGCCACCGAAGCGCTGAATTTAATAGTTCATTCGTGGGGACGAGCGAACTTGCAACGCGGCGATGTGGTTTTGCTAACCCATATGGAGCACCACGCCAACATTGTGCCGTGGCAGATGTTGCAACAAGAACGTGGTATTGAACTGCGCTGGGTGCCGTTGACAAGTGATTATCAACTTGACTTGAGTTCGCTACCAACTTTGTTGATGGGTGCCAAAGCATTTTCTTTTACATCAATGTCAAATGTGCTCGGCACAATTAATCCAGTCGAAAAACTTTGTGCAGCGGCACATGCTGCGGGTGCAATTGCAATTGTTGATGCATGCCAATCAGTACCGCACTCGCCAACCGACGTGCAAGCGCTAGGTGCTGACTTCGCGATGTTTTCGAGTCACAAAATGTGCGGGCCCTCGGGTCTTGGTGTTTTGTGGGGCCGCGAAGCGCTGCTCGAAGCGATGCCTCCGTTTTTAGGTGGCGGCAATATGATTTCTGAAGTTCGCCTAGATGGTTTCAAGTGCGCAGAGTTGCCAGCGAAATTCGAAGCAGGAACACCAGCAATTGCCGAAGTTGTTGGTCTTGGCGCGGCAGTTGAATATCTAACAAGCGTTGGCATGTCTAATATTCGTCAGCACGAGATTGCCATGTCTAGCTATGTACTAGATCTTTTAATAACTCGATTTGGCGACGACGTCACGATTCATGGGCCGCGAAACCCAGAGTTACGGGGCGCAACATTTAGTTTTGCTTTCCGTGGCATTCATCCGCATGATTTGAGCCAAGTGCTCGATCAGTCAAATGTATGTGTTCGAGCGGGGCATCACTGTGCCAAGCCGTTAATGAAAATTATTGGCGCGAACGCGACTACGCGCGCGAGCTTCTATCTCTATAACACGACTGCAGATGCCGACGCACTTGCAGACGCTCTTGACTCTGCATCAGATATCTTTTAGACAGACGGGTACGAACGAGGAAACATGCCGGGTATTGAAGATCTTTACCGAGAGATAATTCTTGATCACTATCGAACGCCGCGAAATCGGGGCGAGTTGCAGCCACCCGCTGTTTATTCAGAGGGCAACAATCCACTTTGTGGTGACGACATTCGCATTTATCTAGATGTCGCTGATGGTGTGGTGCGTGATGTTAAATTTTCTGGACAAGGTTGTTCGATTAGTCAGAGTTCAACTTCGATGATGACTGTTGCTGTCAAGGGCAAAACTGTCGCAGAAGTTCAGGCTTTTGTAAGACGGTTCAAACACATGATGACGCTCTCCGATAATGACGATCCAGTTGATGAGTCAATAAATCTTGGCGATATCGAAGCGTTGCAAGGTGTTGTTAAGTTTCCGGTACGCATAAAGTGCGCCACTCTTGGATGGAACACGCTTCTCGAAGCACTCACCGAAGCCACTAAATAATTAAATTTTTGAGCGAGAGCCTTTGGGGCTGTTCGCGTTGGGCGAACACTTAGGGTCGCATCAAATGAACTGTGTTCAACGAGAACTCTAAATTAAATCCTGCTCGGATCCACGCGCGTATAACTCGCTCATTTTGTATTTGAGTTGAGATACAAAGTTTTTTCACACCGCGAGTGGCTAGGTGAGTACTTAACCATGACAAAAGCGACCCATATGCGCCACGCCCCTGTGCATCCGGATGTATCCCGTTCAATTCAATTTCAGCAATATCACCATCAAACGAAATCAAGGCAAAGCCAATCTGTTTTGCCGCTTTATCTTCGATAATTACAGTAAGTTTCGCAGAATCGTTTAATCCAACTTGTGCCCACTCGGCATATCCATCTCTAATCGCATCTGAACTTAGGAAACTATTAGCTCTGTAGTGATTTGGATATTCTTCAAAAATAATTTTTGAAAGTTGCGATAGTTCAGCGCTATCTGATGTTTGTGCTTCACGAAATAGCCAGCCTGCGTTTTGTATAACCTCGGCATTTAACGAATCAATATCCCTAGCAAAATAGACGAGGGTGTCGGCTTGGTAAACAACACATCCTTGAATTTCAGCAAGCTTTTGCGCCAACTTCACACGAGCAGTCGAGTACCGCAGGATCAATAATTGTGCTTTACTATTTCGGCAAATATCAACAACTTGCTGATCGCTCGCATCATGTCTAATAGAAATATTCAGCCGAGCGACGGTCAGTCCAAAGCGGTCAGACTCAATCTGAGAATCAATTAGTCGAAGTTCGTTCGAAGCCTGCGTGAAGTCGCTGATCATCGTGTTGTAAGTTTAACAAACAGCGACTTATTGACATGCCCGTCAAGCAACTTGCTCGTTTAGATACGATGAGATAATGGGTTTTAGCCACGGACTTTCGGTTGTCGTGCCGGTATACCGATCCGAACGAACTCTGCGAACGCTGGTCGACCGAGTTTCTGCTTCACTCGCCAATCAAGAATATGAAATAATTCTTGTTGATGACGCAAGTGGCGATGGAACTTGGCGAGAAATTTCTGCTATCTCTAAAGCCAACACTCGAGTCAAAGGTCTGCGCTTAGGTAGAAATTCAGGTCAACACAGTGCACTACTCGCTGGCGTTCGAGTTGCCAAGTTCGCAACAATTGTCACCCTTGACGATGACTTACAAAACCCCCCTGAAGAAATTTCAAAACTATTGGCAGTTCTAACCGCTGATATAGATGTTGTCTATGGAGTCAGCACAACTATCAAACAAAACCTTTACCGCCGTCTCGGTTCAAAACTCGCAAGAAAATTTTTTGCTTCCATGCTTGGCTTCAATAGCGCAGTTTCAATGAGTTCATTTCGAGTGTTTCGAACTGAGCTACGAAACGGTTTTGACTCTTCACTGGGGCCAAATATCTCGCTTGACGCTCTTCTGACCTGGTCAACCTCAAGATTTGCAGTTGCTGAAGTTTCTCACGACGACCGCGCTGAAGGCACTTCGCACTATACATTTAGAAAACTGGTTCGTTTCATGATGGATATGGCAACTGGCTACAGCACATTGCCGCTGCGAATGGCAAGCGCAATTGGGTTTACAACAATTGTGTTTGGTCTACTTCTGTTTGTTTTTGTGGCTGGTCGACCTTTAATTTACGGCGATGCGGTACCTGGGTTTCCAATGTTGGCGTCTTCAATAACTATTTTCTCTGGTGTTCAGATTCTTCTACTTGGAGTACTCGGCGAATACATTGGCAGGATACATTTTCGCGTAATGAATAAACCGACTTACATGATTGCCGAAATGACTACTGATACCAGTACAGATTTAAGTAACTAGTCGATTAACAAATGTTCAAAATTCCGTTCAACCGTGCCGACATCGGCAAACACGATATGGAACTTCTCGCAGAATCTATTTCTGCAGGGCATATCTCAGGTAATGGCCCCTTTACGAAACGAGCCGAAGAACAAATCACCAAAATCATCGGTAGCAGTCGCACTTTGCTTACAACTTCATGCACTCACGCACTTGAAATGTCGGCGCTACTACTCCGTCTGAAACCAGGTGATGAGGTGATCGTGCCTGCTTATACTTTCGTCTCTACCGCTAGTGCGTTCATGCTCTACGGCGCCAAGCCCGTCTTCGTTGATGTGCGTCAAGACACTTTAAATATTGACTTAGACCAGGCCGAGGCAGCGATCACATCGCGAACTCGCGCAATTTGCGTAGTTCACTACGGAGGTGTCGCCTGTGAAATGGACCGACTAGTGAAACTTGCCAAAGACCATAACTTGATGCTGATTGAGGATAATGCGCATGGACTTTTTGCCAAATATCGCGGCAAATATCTTGGAACTTTTGGTGCGCTTGCCACCCAAAGTTTTCACGAAACCAAAAACATCACTTGTGGCGAAGGAGGTGCGTTAGTTATTAACGACTCGTCACTTGCAGAACGCGCCGAAATTTTGCGCGAAAAAGGCACCGACCGAACAAAGTTCCTACGGGGCCAAGTAGATAAGTACACATGGGTTGACACTGGATCAAGTTGGGTGATCAGTGACTTGCTCGCTGCAATATTATTTGGACAACTCTCCCGTGCGGACGAAATTTATAAACAACGTATGGATATCTGGAATCACTATCACGATGAACTTCAAACATGGGCTTTTAAACATAATGTTGCGTTGCCGACTGTCCCTGATGGTTGTGAACATACAGGTCACGTTTATCATTTGCGATTTCAACGTGGTGATCAACGTGATAAGTTCATAGATCATCTAAAACGACTTGGCATTTATGCAGTGTTCCATTATCAACCTTTACATTTATCAACCGTCGGTCGCACACTCGGTGGCCGAGATGGTCAATTTCCGGTTACAGAGAGTGCTGGCGATTGCCTAGTCAGATTGCCACTGTTTAATACGCTGACCAATGACGAGCAGACATACGTAATTGAGTCAGTCACTGCTTTCAATTCGGGAGGCTAACTTAGAAATTTTATGCCATTTTTATTGAAAGATAAATTTCTTGAGATTTCGAGCGTCTACGGAAAATTGATGGGATTTTTACTTGGCGCAAACACTTACACGACTTTGGTAAACGAATATATTCAACCAACGCCTGGGTGCTCTGTTCTTGACGTTGGGTGTGGACCAGCAGCAATTCTTGATTTATTACAAGATGTTAAATACATTGGCCTTGATCACAACCCGAATTACATTGCGACTGCAACTAGGAAATACGGATCTAAAGGAACATTCATCTGCGACGGTGTTGACCAACTCAATGACTACGGACTCAAAACTTTTGACAGAATTATTATTCTTGGTGTAATGCATCACTTAGACGATTCACAATTAATAAAACTGATGACATCTTTAAAAAATCGCCTTAATCACGGTGGAGTATTAATTACCTTCGATGTGGCATTCGAAGACCGGCAAAACCTTGTTGCGAAACTTCTTGCTAAAAACGACCGCGGCAAATTCGTTCGCACGAAAGAGCAATATCGTAAGTTCATTGAAATATCATTCAAAGTTCAACAAGCTGATCTTCGACGCGATTTACTTCGCGTGCCGTACACACACTTGTTAACTCGTTCAACAGCCCTAAATTAGTTGAGCAGTAGCCGAATAGAAGTGAAGTGTTTGATTTGATTACAGTGAGTTAGATGACGACTGATGAAACAAAGACCTCACCGCACCGAGAACTAGCCGAAAAGATAATCTCAAATCAGATTGGTGCCGCCTCACCCGCTGTTTCGCCCGATGGAAGCCAAGTTGCATATGTTGTAACGCGAGTTGACTACAAGGCAAACAAATATCGCTCACAGGTTTGGCTAGCGCGAACCGATGGCTCCGAAAGCCCAAGACCACTGACTGCGGGTGAAAAACGTGATGGCAACCCGAGTTGGTCACCAGACGGGACATGGCTGGCGTTCACATCAGGTCGTAGCGAGAAAAAAGGCGAAACGACTTTGCACGTCATGCCGATCGGTTCGAGCGGCGAGATTCGCACGATTGCAACAATGCCCGACGGCATTGGCAGTGTGCGTTGGTCGCCGAACGCAAAACTGATCGCTTTTACATCGCGTACCCAAGACGAGCGTTACATGAAAGACGATGAGTCGTCAATGTCACCACGCAAGATCGAAACATTCTTCACGCGATTGAATGGCGAAGACTTCGTATTCGACCGCCCGCAACACATATATACAGTACCAAGCGACGGCACGGCCGCTCCGCGCAACTTAACGCCGGGCGAATACGAGCATTCAGGACCGTCTTGGCTGGCTGACTCTTCTGGTGTAGCAACAAGTGGCGCGTTGCACAAAACATGGGATAGCGATCTTGCCAACGATCTACATATCGTAAAACTTGACGGCACGATCACGACACTCACCGATCAAAAGGGCGTCTACTATGCGCCGAGTGTTTCGCCTGATTGCACACGAATTGCATTCATCGGTTCAGATGACCCATTAACCTCGCCGCAAAACGATCATGTTGGCGTGCTCGAGATAAACACCAAGAAGCGTGAGTGGGTGTCGCGTGCGCTTGACCGAACTTTTTCGCCGACGAGTGGCACTGTCGCGCCGATTTGGGCTGATAACAAAACGCTGATCGCATACGCCGAGGATCGCGGAACAGCCCATGTTGTGCAGGTTGATGCATCGGGCAAAACTGCGCCGAAATGGCTAACAACTGGTCGGCGAACAGTTAAATCTTTTGGTGCAGCAAACAAAATAATTACTTTTGTTGCCAGCGAAGTTGATCAACTTACAGAATTGTTTTCAACCACAAATCAAGGTGAGAATCGCTTAAGCAACATCAGTACAAATTTTGTAGATCAAACTTCGCCGCAAACATGGGAGCATTTCACTGTGCCGTGTGGTTCGACATATGAAGGCGGACCAAGCGAAATTGATGTGTGGATGATGAAACCGATCAACTTTGACTCAGCGAAAAAATATCCGATGTTGTTGAATGTCCACGGTGGGCCGCACACGCAATATGGTGAAACATATTTTGATGAAGCACAAATGCAAGCTGCTGCAGGTTTCGTCGTTGTGATGAGCAACCCACGCGGATCAAGCGGTCGCGAACAGGCATGGGGTCAGGCGATTCTTGGTCGCAAACACCCGGTGGCACCAGGCACCGGTTGGGGTGACGCCGACGTAAAAGATGTTCTCGCGGTACTCGATGGTGCGCTGGCAAAGTATCCGTTTATCGACAGCAAAAGCGTAGGTATGCTCGGCGGAAGTTACGGCGGCTACATGGCCACGATGTTGGCAGGTTGTCACGGCGACAGGTTTAAAGCTATTTGCA
>JBAXAW010000048.1:0-14831 GCA_037142305.1 Actinomycetota bacterium | reverse complement strand
CGTTGCCAAACTTTAGAACCCTCATCAGCCATTGATTTAAGGCTACTGACTAGGGTGATTGCTCGTGTCAAACTCAACAGAGCGCTCCGGTATCGCCTACGGATTAGGTGCCTACATCACTTGGGGTTTACTAACAATCTATTGGAAATTTCTAAAACAATTTAACGCAGTTGAATTAATTGGTTGGCGAATCGTAACTTCAGCAATAATTTTGCTCTGCGTAATTATCTTTACCAAAAAACTACGAAATTTATTAACCGCGTTGCGTGACCGAAAACTGCGTGCGAGAGTTATTTTCGCAAGCATCATGCTTGCAATCAATTGGACAACGTATGTTTGGGCAGTTGTTCACGAGAATGTGATTGAGACTGCACTTGGGTACTTTATTTCACCGCTATTTACGATGATCATTGGCTTCGCTGTTTTGCGAGAGACAATGAAAGCAGTACATCGCGCGGTAATCGTATTTGCTGTAGTTGCGATTGTTATTCTCACTTATTCATATGGTCGACCACCGTATTTGGCGCTAATCATCGCTAGTTCTTGGTCTATCTACGGATACCTCAAAAAACAGGTGCCGCTTTCAAGCCTTGAGAGTCTGACAGCAGAAGTTTTCGCACTTTTGATTCCTGCCGTTGCGATTCTGTTTTGGTGTTTCAATCGTGCTGACAGTGTGCCGAATAATGCGACGACGATTCAGTGGATTTTTGTTCTGCTCACCGGCTTGATGACGGCCATTCCGTTACTACTTTTCGGCGCAGCATCACGAAGAGTTCGCTTAAGTTTGCTTGGCCCGTTGCAATACTTTGTTCCGACATTTAATTTTTTTCTTGGTTGGTTGGCCTATAACGAGAAACTTGACATCACACGAGTCGTCGGGTTTGCCTTTGTTTGGTTTGGCCTTGTTATTCTGATTACTGACACGCTGCGAACTTCGGCGAAAAAAACCAAAAACGCTTAAGCGTTGCTAGGTACGCGAAAAACTTCACCAATTAAAAGTAACTTCATTGATTTGATTAATTCTGATGTTCGTCTCGCATCTTTGTAAACCATATTGAAGCGACCTAGTCCAGACAAGATGACAGTCAACATATCTTCAAGCGACTGAGCAGAAATCTTTGGATTAAGTTCGCCTCGTTCAATCGCTTGTTCGCACATCTGCAAAAGAATGCGACCAATTCGACCGCTCACTGGAAGCACGGCATTCAATACTTCGGGATGACGATGAGCTTCTGAAGAAACGCTCATCACAAATGCAACGACTGCTGGTTCACGAACAGTTAACAAGGCAAGAGAATCGACCATATTTGAGATGTTCTCTGAGATGTCAGCATCTGGACTAATTGAGGCTTCAATAGTTTTGCAAACAAGTTCTTGCACATCAGTAAACACTGCAACATACATTTCAGTCTTGGAAGGAAAATAGTGATAGATCGCTGCCGTTGTGATTCCGACACTCTGCGCGAGTTTCTTGTTGGTTGTCGCGGCATATCCTTGGGTGGCGAAAGACCGCCGAGCCTCAATCAATAATCGATTAGCAGTGTCAACGCCAGCGCAATTTGTCGGACGACCTAATTTTGACATTAAGAAAATATTACTTAACTAAGCCGACAAAATCCGAGTCAGAGCAACTGCGAGTTCGACTGGCCTATCGCCTTGCACTGAGTGTCCGGCGCCATCTACGACGATCACTTCACAGTTAGGTTTTCGACGCTTCAATTCGGCAACATCAGCATCATCAACAACCGGAGAAGTCCCGCCGCGAACAAGGGTCATCGGGCACTCAAGTTGCGAAATTACGTCCCATAAAGCGGACAGTCGGTCAAGACGTTTAGTTGTGTCTTGCGGTGACGGATGAGTTGATCTGTCATAGCGCCATTGCCATGATCCATCTGGTTGTTGTTTGGCGTTGTGCAAGATTCCGCGACGAAGCGAACTCTCTGATCTTGTCGGATTGTGTTCAATTGTGCGCGCTAACAAATCTTCAAAACTCGCAAAAGATTGTGGGCCATTCACAAAATCGGTAATTGCTTTTGCTTTTTCTGAATTAACACCTGGGGTGATGTCGACACTTACGAGTGACGAAACCAAATCAGGTCGCTGCCCTGCAAGCGCAAGAGTTGTTAATCCACCTAACGACATGCCAACAACGAGCCGAGTTTTTGGTGCCCAAGTTTCGATAGCAGTTGCAACATCAGATGCGAGCACGGATGGCTCGTAGTTGCCATCGCTGCGCCACGAAGAATAACCATGCCCCGGAAGATCAATTGCCAGTACCGAAATTCCCATTGCTAAAGCAACCGTGTCCCACGTATGCGCGTTTTGAGCGCTGCCATGCACAAACGTAATTTCAGGTGATTGCGTGCCCCACTTCAACGCACTCAGAGATCGACCGTCTTCTAGAGAGCACGAAATTCGTTCTACTTTCGGTAGTGCCGAAACCTTTAGCGAATATTCAGAAATGTTCTCACCGAACATTGAGAATTCGTCGTAATTAATCAGCATCGTTAATCAGCATTATTAGTAAGCACAGTCAATCATCTTGTACTAATTATGGTGTACTTGAACTAGTACTAGTTGAACCTGAACTTGTTGATTTTGCCACCGTTGTCGTTGGTGCGCCAACAATTGTCGTCACAGTCGTTGTTGGTGAGCCAACAAGTGTCGTCACGGTCGGCAGTGTTGTCACAGTTGGCAAAGTTGTGTAGTTCGGATCTGGCTTGTCATACGGAGGGACCGGTGAGCCATAGGCTTCGGGTTCTTTGATTCCGTCAAATATATACAGTCGGTCACCGTATTTGACTAACGCCGGAAAGTATCTCGCAACAGACATCGGAATACGTACGCATCCGTGTGATGCCGGCTTGAGTGGCACGAGAATCGCACCGTGTACAGCGATGTTGTAGTTGAAATAAACAGGGTTGTACAACGAACCAAGTTTTGTTTCGCGCATGCCAGTACGTCGGTTGTAAAAATAGAAAACTCCTGGCGGAGTTACAGCCTGACCACAAATTCCTTTTGCGATCTGCTCAGCCGAATTGTTTCCCTCTTCGCCTGGGTCAATTTTAACTTCTTCACACCACATCTCTCCGGTACCAGACGAAATGTGAGTTATCAAAACTGGTTTTTGATTTGTGAACACGATTAAAACTTGTTCTGGTAAATAAACTTCGACGTGAGTCGCAGTGTCGGCAACGCGCCGTGGCTTGATTACCAAATTTGACTGCATAATCACCCAAGTTGATTGAGTGACGACACCTGTGGCCTGTTCGCGAGGTACTCCGAGAACGAGTTTTTCAAATGCCCACATAGCCTGCACGGTGTTTTGTCCGAACATACCGTCGACTGGGCCCGGATCAAAATGCAACTCTTTCAGTCGTTGTTGCACACGCAACACATCGTCACCCTGCATGCCTGATTCAAGAGTGCGAGTCAGAGCCGCTGTGGTTGCTGCTACCAAACTGGTACCAACTACAACAGCAGGTTCTTCGGCGCCATTTGCTTGGTCTTTATTCGCCTCACTTTGCTGCACGCCAATTGCTATGACGGTGGCCAATATCGCAAAAGCGATTAGCGCGGGCCGCCATCGATCAAATGTCGACGGTTGATACTGCGAATTATCCTGGCGATTCATTTTGTGCTTGGTGCACCAAAATCTGGCTTGATTGAATTCAATTTTTTACGCAATCGAAACGCCTCTCGTAAAATTTTTATAATCACCGACGGCGAACTCAAAGTTGATATACCTCGAGTACGCGGAAAATAGTCTACGCCAAATTGCACGACCGATAAGCCACGCTTCTTTGCGCTGACGATCAACTCGGCATCAATGAATGACCCTTCACTTTCGAGTGTTACTTGATCAAACACAGATTTGCGACAGAGTTTGAAAGCGAAATTAATATCACGAAAACGAACTCCGAATAAAACTCGAACCATCAAGTTGTAAAACATTGAGTAAATAACTCGCACATACCCTTCGCCAGTTCGATCAAATCGGTAAGCGCTCACAATGTCGGCTTCATATTGGCGCATCAGACGCATTGCGTTTTGAACCTCACGCATATCAAAAGGCAGATCAGCATCTGTGTACAAAATCACATCGCCAGTTGATGCCGCAAAACCAGATTTGATCGACCCACCTAGTTTGCGATTTGCGGGATGGTGCACGACTTTGATGTGCTTGTCTCTGGCCGCAGCAGCGTCTGCTAGTTGCGGTGTTGAATCTGTAGATGCATCATCGACGATCACAAGTTCGTAATCAGCAATCATTTCAAGGTTGATTAAGTCATCACAAAGCTCTTGTGCGGCATTCAATGCTCGTTGAAGATATTGCTCCTCGTTCCACATCGGAAAAAATATGCTCAATCGCGCAAATTTAACGGGCAACATACTCTCCTTAGGCTATTGTCGTTCTTGATATGTCGTTACTTCCTCCTCCTTCGCAAGCCCAAACAAAAGCCGCCGGCTCATTAACTAAGCCTTGGGTCAATGCGGTAGTTATTTCACAGATATTAATTACAGGGTCTTTGTTGACATTGACTTTTTCGGCGCGCGCAATTGGCAAGCCAACTTGGTGGCTCGGAAGCCAGCACGATCCGGCATTCTTTTTACTTTGGTTTCTGCCATTTGTTGCACCGATCGCAATGATTGTCACTGTGGTTAAGTTTTCACGAATTCTGCCGTACATCGGTTTAGCCTCAACACTTTTTCTAGTCGCAATTTCAATCTCAGATCTTTCTCGCACACCTGGCATCGCACTTGGCGAAATAGCCATGGCTGTCTGTATGGCGCTAACGACAATTGCTGCACTGGCAGGGCGCCGTCGCTCAATTTCAACTGGCATATAAACCTTGAAGGTTAAAACCTGCACGATTTCAAACAGCCTAAGTCTCTATTGTTGAGGCGTGGCGAAAACTGGTTCGGATTCTGACAATATGAGCACCTCGGGCGCAAAAGTTTTAACTTCGTTGCCAAGTGGCGAGCGAGTTGGCATTGCATTCTCTGGCGGACTCGATACTTCGGCTGCCGTCGCGTGGATGCGTGAACGAGGCGCCTTGCCATATGCGTATACGGCTGACATTGGTCAGCCAGATGAAACAGATCTTGAATCAATCCCAGAGCGAGCAAAAATTTATGGAGCAGTCGAAGCCAAACTTGTTGACTGCCGAAAACTTTTAGTTCAAGAAGGATTAATCGCGCTTCAGTGCGGCGCGTTTCATATCACGACTGCTGGCAAAACTTATTTCAACACAACTCCACTTGGTCGCGCAGTAACCGGCACATTGCTCGTGCGCGAAATGAAACATGACGGCGTCGACATTTGGGGCGACGGCAGCACTTTCAAAGGCAACGACATTGAGCGCTTCTATCGCTACGGATTACTTGCTAATCCACATTTGCGAATTTACAAACCGTGGCTTGATGTTGACTTCGTTCGTGAGATGGGTGGTCGCGCCGAGATGAGTGCGTTCTTGACCGCCAAAAAGTTGCCATATCGTGACTCGGCACAAAAGGCATACAGCACCGATGCAAATATTTGGGGCGCAACTCACGAAGCGAAATCACTTGAAGAGTTATCAACGAGCATGCACATTGTCGCCCCGATTATGGGCGTTGCGCATTACGACAGTTCAGTGAAGATCGCGACAGAAGATGTCGTGATCAGATTTGTCGAAGGCTGGCCAGTCGCAATTAATGGTAAAGAGTTTTCATCGCAAACAGAATTGGTGACGACCGCGAATGAAATCGGCGGACGACACGGTCTCGGTATGAGTGATCAAATTGAAAATCGAATCATCGAAGCAAAGAGTCGAGGAATCTACGAAGCGCCGGGGCTTGCTTTGCTGCACATTGCTTACGAAAGATTAATCTCCGCAATTCACAACGAAAACACGATTGAAAATTATCGCACGATGGGTCGCAGACTAGGTCGATTGCTTTACGAGGGTCGATGGTTTGATCCGCAATCGTTGATGTTGCGCGAATCACTAACTCGTTGGGTCGGTTCGCTCGTAACAGGCGAAGTAACAGTGCAGTTGCGTCGCGGTGACGACTATTCGATTCTCAATACGACTGGCGAACACTTTACATATTCGCCGGAGCGACTGAGCATGGAGCGCGTCGAAGATGCGCCGTTCGGGCCACTTGATCGAATCGGTCAACTAACGATGCGCAACTTAGACATTCAAGATACGCGCGAAAAACTTGAGATCTACCGCCAGGCTGGCACGCTTGATGCAAATACTCTTGCAGCAGGTACTCTCGGCGAACTTGAATAAACTTTTTGTCGCGGGGTTAGTCGGTCAGTTAAAAATCTAGCCAGCTAATTAGCCAGCTAATTAGCCCGTGACGAGTGCACGAGTAATTGCAGCCGCTAGCGCGGCTCGCTCGCCCATTTTTGAAACTTTGATGTATTCGCTATCGGCATGTGCGCCGCCGCCACAAGCACCAAGACCATCGAGTGTTGGCACACCAATTGCGGCCGTAAAGTTGCCGTCAGAACCCCCACCAACTGCAATGCCCTGCAAATCGGTGATGCCAATACCTTGCGCAACGCTTTGCGCCACGGCGTAAAGCATCGTAGAAGACGACTCATGCATTGGCGGACGATTGATTAATCCACTCACGCTGATCGTCGCTCCTGCCACAGTTGGTTGCAATGCACCAAATGCAGATTCAACGCGCGCTTTTTCTGAAACAACATTTACGCGAACGTCAACTGTGATCTGTGCGGCCGCTGGCACCACATTTTCTGTTGTACCGGCTGTGGCAATCGTCGGAGTTACCGTCGTGCCGATCTCAGGTTGAGCAATCGCCACAATTTTTTGAACTTGCGCTGCAAGTTCAATCAACGCATTGATACCTTTTTCTGGTTCAAGGCCAGCGTGTGATGCTCGGCCGGCAATGTCAACACGAAAAGTGCCGACACCTTTGCGAGCGACCTTCAGTGCATCACCGTTTCCGCTTGGTTCAAACACCAGCACGTTGCCAGTTGCCTTAGCGCGCTCTTCAATTAATGCGCGCGAAGCATACGAACCAATTTCTTCATCGGATGTAATCAAGATCTCCGCGTGAGAGGCCTCACGAATCTCGCTCAATCCATAAATTGCTTGAATGATGCCGGCTTTCATGTCAAAGATGCCGGGGCCACGAGCTACGTCGCCGTCAATACTAAACCCGCGTTTGGCTACAGTGCCCTTCGGAAACACTGTGTCGTGATGACCAACGATTAAGACCTTCGTGTCGGCGCTGCCCTTCCAGTGCACGTGCGGGCCCTTGTCGCTCGCAATTATTTCTGGGGCTTTGCCAAGTACTTCGGTCATGACCATGGCCAAAAACTCGGCGCTGCGCTGCAAATGTTCTGGCTCGTTTGATGGTGACTCAATATTCACGAACTGCTTAACATGTTCAAGCATCTGGGCAGTTCGCGCGTCTAGATTTGCGCGCAACTCTTCAGGTGTTGGCGTCCCGTTCGGCAAACTCATCTATCTATAGTGCCACGCCAGACCACTTGAATCTCGCTAGAAAAATTAATGTGCCCGGGATCGGACTCGAACCGATACAGCTATTTCTAGCCAGGGGGGTTTAAGCCCCCCGCGTCTACCATTCCGCCACCTGGGCAACCCACTCAGGCTACGCGCGTTTGAGCCTCATCGCTAACTAATAGCGATTCGACACTGCTCCATAAAAAGGTTCTTGCATTTTCGGCATTTCGACCGGTCAACTCATTGGCCACCACAACCCCCTCAATCATGTCGGCGAGCACAGCCACAAACGGCCGCCCACGTAACAACACAGAAACAACAACTCGGTTGTTGAAACGACGCAGACTGCGATCAACTCCAACAATGCGTGGCGGACTACGAAAACCAGGCGGACGTAAACCATGCCGATGCGCTTGACTCGCGAGAATTCTCGCCGCACCAGCAAATTGGGCATAACGAACGGTAACCAGCGCAGAAACACGCGTCGCGACAAGCGTTGAATTGTGAGTTGCGGTGCTCGTCATGACGCAGATTATGACAGACGGGTATCGCACAGTAATTCGCTCAAAAATATCTTCAAACACCCAATCTGTAATGTGATTAAGTCATGTCAAACAGAGAACTAAACCCGATGCAACAAGGTGTTGTTGAAGTTCTCGGTAAGCCTGCCGGCTGGGTGCCGTTGCCACTGACTGTTGTCGCAGCGGTGCGCGAACAACTCGAAACCGCACTGGCGCCGCTCGCTGCAAAATTATCCCCTGATCAGCCACTATTTATTAGTAAGGGAAGTTTGAACACTGTGCACGGCTGCGAAGCACATTTTATGGCTTCACTTAATTCTTTCGAATGGACAATCAGCAACGTGCGTGGCACCGTAATGCACAAAGCGGTCGAACTTTCAATTAATTGGCGCGGACCAGTTGAGCCTGCAGATCTTGTTGACGAAGCGCTCACCCGTTTAGAGGATGAAGAGAGTCGCGGCCCGAGTGATTTCATTGCAAAATTATCGCCTGGCGAACGAGCGCAACTTCGTAGTTATGCAGTCGATCTTTACACGAAGTTTGAAGAAAGTTTTCCGCCACTCAAGGCATCGTGGCGACCAGTTACAGAAAGTTCGGCACGAGTTGGGCTTTTTGATGGTCGAATTTTTTTATCAACACGAGTAGACCTAACTCTCGGTGGTGCTGGTAGCAAAGTAATCATCGACCTAAAAAGTGGCCGAATTTACTCGAATCATCGAGAAGACCTGCGGTTCTATGCACTAGTCGAGTCGTTGCGTTCTGGCCAGCCACCACGACGACTAGCGACTTATTCGCTTGAGTCGGCGCGGGCAGATGTTGAAGAAGTCAGTGAAGGCGTCTTGCAATCTGCAGTGCGACGAGTCGCCGACGGAGCAAAATTGATCTCCGAGTTAACTAGTGAAAATCGTGAACCGAAGCTGAATCCCGGGCCACAATGTCGCTGGTGCCCACTAAAAGATAATTGCGAAACAGGCAAGCAATTCTTAGAACGCGGTTTTGAAGACGACTAGCAAATACTTCAACTAGCTGAATAACTAGCTAACTAACTAGCCCCGACCCATGTTTGGACGTTTGCCGTGGTTGGCTTTCGAACGACGCATACGAGCTTTTTTCTTTTTAGTTTTCTTAGACATGGGCTTATTCTAGTTGGCGAATTTACGCCATCGGGCTCGATTGCCAGAATATGGCGTGCCATCAGCACTTGTTTTTGAGCAAATATAAACCAAAGACTTATACGAACCGAGCCCATCAACTGGAGCACAATAAGACCCAGGGCTGATGTCTTTGACTTCGGCCGACGCTGGTGCCGTGCTTGACGAACTAGTAGTCGAACTAGTCACAGTCAAACCCGGCACAGTTGTACTCGTCGTAACTGTGCTCGTTGTGACTGTGCTCGATGTTGTTGTGCTCGATGTTATTGTGCTTGATGTTGTAACTGTGCTCGTTGTGACTGTGCTCGTTGTAATAGTTATAGCTGGCACAGTAATCGGCACAGCAACTAACACTGGTGCGGCACTCCAACTCGCAATCGTTAGCGACGCGCAATCGCTCGCCAATAAATTACTGATGCGCCCAAATTCGCTTTGATCCATTGACAAACCCCAACGAGCCTTGACCGAAATCCAATCACCAAGATAAGTGCACCAATAACTTCGCAACGGTGGCATCCAGTTAGACGGATCTTTATCACTCTTTGAAACATTCACCCGATCAGTCACTGCAATCAGCGTGCGACGATCTGACATGTCGTTGGCATACGCCTTTCGCTGCGATTCGCTCCACGCCCAGGCCCCAGAATCCCACGCTTCTTTCAATGCAACGACGTGATCAATATCGACATCACCACGGTCACTCAACTTGGCACCGTCATACGGCGAGACCCAATCGCCCGCAACGACGTAACAGCGATACGGGTCAACTTGCGGTTTCGAAATGCTGTCGCGCTTTAAAATTTCCTCGCGAGTGTCACAGCCATCCCCGTTCAGGTCTGCCCAGTGGATAAACAGACTGCGCTTGTAACCAGTTTTATATTCGTTTTCAACTTTGATAGTTGACAGCACAGATCTTGCATCTTCTGCAGTAAATTTACGTTGCGAACCTTGAGCGAATTGCGAATCAAAACCTGCAGCACTACTAACGCTCGCTGCTGAAATTACGACGACCAGCGCAACACCATTTGCCGCAATGCGCCAATTCACTGAATCAGCGTACCGCTATGCACTGGACACAAATTTTTCGCTTTACTTACCGCTATTCGGTTCGTTCATCTCGTCTGCGATGTCAATAAAAATACATTCGCCCGGACAAACTTCTGCGGCGCGCAGAACACTTTGCCGATCGCGGGGTGCAACGCGAGCGAGACTTCCTGCTCCACCTGGATCATTTAATGGCACACCTAGCTCGGCGACATATGCGATTCCATCTTCGAGCAACTTAAATGCATCGGCACAATGATCTTCGCACAAGCCGTCACCAGTACAGAGATCTTGATCTATCCAAACTCGCATCAGAGTAACGCTACTGAGTTGCGGCAGAAACTAGGAGCAAAGTGATCAGAAGCATATTGCGTAAAACATCTAGCCAGCTAATTGGGCGCTGTGATGTTGCGCCGAAACACGAACATGGTTGACGATCTTCGTCGCGCAATCTCACCAGCAACAACACTGTGAAAGCACTCAGCAATAAAATGCTGGCAATAACCGTTTGAGTTAGCCACCATCCACCGACAAGCATCACACCAAGTGTTACTTCAGCAGTTGGCACAAGCACGACGGCAGGGTCTGGTGCGCCAAGTGCGCGCGCTTGAAATGTCCAGTCATTAAAGGTCACAAACTTTGCAACACCCGCATACACAAACACAGCCGCAACGACGACGGCGAAAATAAAACTCACGAGGATTGTGGAGTTCCTGTCACTGCACCCTTGAAAAATATCATTGCGCTTTTAGAACCGGCGAGTGCTTCAAGATTTTGCACGCGACCAACAATAAATAAATGATCACCGACTTGTGAACTCGATTCAATTGTGCAGTCAATGTGTGCGAGCGAGCCAGCAATTTTTGGAGAACCACTAGTTGCAGGTGTCCACTGCACCCCGTCAAATCTGCCTTCGGCCTCTTTTGCAAATCGCCAACACAACTCGCTTTGGTCTTGTGCCAAAATATTGGCGCAAAAACTGCCGGACACGGCAATTGCCGGCCAGGTCTTTGAATTTAATCCTTGGAAAAAACCAACCAAAGGTGGGTCTAGCGAAATTGATACGAATGAACCAATGGTTACTCCTAGTGGCTCGCCCGAAACATCTACACCAGTAACAATTACGACACCGGTCGGCAGATTGCCCAACGCACTCCGAAATTCTTTGCTATCAAATGCTTCAGTCATCGCTTACGAGACTAGGGCAGAAACCTTGACCGACATTTCATCTGCCGCTGCGAACACCTGAAACCCCCGATTTTGTGCGATGCCAGCCAGACGACCAGCAATAACATCGAGTGCGTCATCACTACGCGAAGGATCGTGGTGAAACAATGCCAATCGCTTTGCAGATGTAGTTTCAGCAACCCACATTGCAAACTCAAGCGTTGAGTGTCCCCAATTAGATTTTGTTGCAAACTCTGCTGGCGTAAATTGCGAATCATGAATCAACAAATCCGTGTTCTGACATAATTGCCGCGCACCCGTGGTTAATGCAAAATCTCCGTCTGGCTGTTGATGATCAGAAAGATACGTCACTGTCGTGTTATTTGCGGTCACACGAAAACCGAGTGTTGGCCCCGTATGTGGAACAAAGCGACTCATTACTTTTGTTTCACCGATCACGAAGTCATCATCGCCGATCTCGTGAAAATTGATTGTTGCTGCAAATTCATTAATACAAATCGGAAAAGTCGGTGGACAAATTTTTGTAATGAACGCATCACAGAGCGACTCACCATCTAGTTGTCGCGGCCCATAAATGTCAATCACGGTGTCAGAGTGCAACAACGACTTAAAAAATGGTAAACCCTGCAGGTGATCCCAATGTAAATGTGTAAGCAAACAGGCGCCAACAAATGGTTTTGGTGCGGCTGAATCATCTTCGCTACAACTCAGGTATCGCAAACCAGTACCGAGATCAAAAATTATTGGTGAGTCGCTACCAATATCTACCGAAACGCACGAGGTGTTTCCGCCGTAGCGCTGTGTCGATTGACCGTGACATGCAGTTGAACCGCGCACGCCATGGAACCTCACAGTTACTTCGTTTTCCCCCACCGTGAAATATTATTCGTAATCGTGGCTGTTTGCGAACGACTGATGGCGTGACCTTAGTCCCAGTCAAGTATCTTTTAAATATGGCTGAAGCGACCATCAAATTAGAATGCGTGGCAGCGAACGGCACTGAGTTCTCATATCTCGAATGTGGCTCGGGCAAATTGGCGCTTTTACTGCACGGATTTCCTGACACGGCGCAAACATGGCGCCACTTGATGCCCCAACTTGCTGCAGCTGGTTACCGAGCCGTTGCCCCATTTATGCGCGGGTACGCGCCGAGTGCAGTGCCCGTAGATAGTTGCTATCAAACTGCGATGTTGGCTCGTGATGCAAATGCCTTGCACGAAAATCTCGGCGGTGACAGTGATGCTGTGATTATCGGTCACGACTGGGGAGCACCTTCTGTTTACGGCGCTGCACTCGACGCGCCATCACGGTGGCGCAAAGTAGTAGGAATGGCTGTGCCACCGACTGCTGCTCTCGGTTTGGCCTTCATGCAAAATCTTGAACAAGTTAAACGCAGTTGGTATATGTTTTTCTTTCAGCATGGATTAGCCGATCTCGTTGTTGGCGCAAAAAATCACGCGTTCATTGAAATGTTGTGGCGAGATTGGTCGCCAGGATACGACGCCAGTGTCGATCTTGAATTCGTGCGCAAGTCGTTAGCCGAGCCGAAAAACCTTCAGGCAGCATTGTGCTTTTACCGCGCAGCTCTCGGCGACGGCTTTCGCGACCCCGCACTGACCGATTTGCAAAATCAGATGAGCTCTGGCGTGCCGACACAACCTTTGCTTTATCTGCACGGCGCAAATGACGGATGCATCGGCACTGATGTTGTTGAGTCTGCAAAATCTATGGCGCCAGCAAACGTAAAATTCGAAGTCGTCGCGGCAGCCGGACACTTCTTGCAACTCGAACAACCTGAAAAAGTTAATCGCTTAATTTGTGAATTTCTAGCAAGTTAGGGCGAGTCAGTTAATGACAGTTTCGAAAAATCCGTTGCGCGACGGTTGGACAATAATTGTTAAACGCGAATGTGCAACATGCACCATGGTCGTGCCGGTTATCGCGCGCCTCCTGGGTGAATTGCCGTCGCTCACGGTTTACACGCAAGATGATCCAACATTTCCTGAAGGTGTCGTTTCTGTTAGTGATCTCGATCTTGCCGCAAGTTGGCACGCCGACATCGACACGGTGCCAACTCTAATTTTTCGTGAGAACGGCGTTGAAACAAAACGTACTTTTGGGTGGCTGCGCAGTGAGTGGCGCGAACTAACTGGCATTGCTGACCTCGGCAGCGAACTTCCAGAGTTTCGGCCAGGTTGCGGATCAATGAGTGTTGACCCCGACATTGTTGACAAACTTCGCGTGCTTTATGGTGGCGAAGTCTTGCATTCGCGGCAAATTGAATTTGCTTCAGCAGAAGATGAGTTTGAAGCAATGTTCAGTCGCGGTTACACCGATGGCTTGCCTGTTGTACCGCCAACACCAGAACGCGTAATGCGAATGTTAAGCGGAACGACTCGTGATCCACAAGAAGTTGTCGTACTTGCACCCCCAGATCTTGTTGAACTTACTATCGAGAAGATTGCAATTAATGCAGTGATGGCCGGCTGCTTGCCAGAATATTTACCTTGGGTGATCGCAGCGATCGAAGCAATTTGTACCGATGAATACAACATTCACGGGGTACTTGCGACAACGATGCCAGTTGCGCCGGTGATTATTTGCAACGGACCAGGAACTCGTGCAATCGGCATGAACTCTGGCGTAAATGTTCTTGGTCAAGGCAATCGTGCGAATTTAACTATCGGTCGTGCGGTGCAATTGGTTATTCGCAATGTCGGGGGCGGACGCCCAGGCGAAATCGACCGCGCAGCACATGGTCACCCCGGCAAATTAAGTTTCTGTTTCGCCGAAGACGAAATCGGCTCGCCCTTCACATCGCTTGCTATTGCCCGCGGTTTTGACGCGACACAAAACACAGTCACAGTTTTTACTGGCGAAGGGCCACGCTGCGTGGTGGATCAACTTGCGCGCGAGCCGGATCAACTCGCGCAAACTCTTGCCGCATGTTTGCGCACAGTTCATCACCCAAAGTTGCCGTTTGCATTTGATGCTGTGTTAGTTCTTGGTCCTGAACATGCACGTGTTTTTGCGCAAGCCAACTGGAGTCGCGAGCGGGTTCTGCAAGAAATTCACGATCGTTTACAGATGCCAGGTAGCGAAATCGTGCGCGGTGCTGGCGGTATGGCCGAAGGTGTTCAAGAAGCGTTCAAAGATGCGACTCTGCCAAAGTTTCGACCGAGTGGATTATTACTTGTGCACGCAGGTGGCCCCGCAGGCTTATTCAGCGCAATCATTGGCGGATGGGTCAACGGCACCGCAGGCAGCGACCCAGTGACTAAATTGGTCTGTTCATGACTACGCCAGAACGACCTTTCTTAGACTTCTATGAAACGCACAAGATCATTCCAACTTCTTTAGAAATCATTCATAAACAAAAATTCATCAAAGTTTTTAAGAATATGATCAATAAAAGA
The DNA here is from genome assembly GCA_037142305.1 of Actinomycetota bacterium. Lineage (GTDB taxonomy): Bacteria > Actinomycetota > Acidimicrobiia > Acidimicrobiales > Ilumatobacteraceae > BACL27. The sequence goes on along the minus strand of JBAXAW010000048.1, from coordinate 24 downwards.
CCAAAACAAATTATTTAATTAGCG
>JBAXAW010000047.1:0-15121 GCA_037142305.1 Actinomycetota bacterium | reverse complement strand
GGAAGCTCGTAAGACATACCGCGCCGAGATGCTGGGCGTAAAGTGATCGGCTCAAAAAATTCTCCAGGCTTCTTATCGCCGTATGGAGTGAACACACCCTTGAAACGACAGTTCATTGACCAGCGAGTTTCAGTTTCTGCGTTTAGACGATTGCCATGTGGGAGAGACTGATCAAAGACCAATACCTGACCACTTTTAACTTCAAGCCATTTGACTTCAGTTTTAATTGAGTCAAAAATAGATTCGCTACTGCTCCCTCCGCGCTTGCTGAACTCATCTGAAAATTTTGCAGACTGAGTTGGAGGCAACAAATACATCGCTTTTGTGCCAAAACAATCAACCAGCGGCAGCCAAACCACAACCTCAAATGGTGAGTCACCAGACCAGGTGTCGGCATGTACCGGCAACAATGAACTTGAATCATTTGGCATTTGAATGCTTAAGTTGATGCGTTGCTGCATTGCAAGTTCGTTGCCAACAATTGATTCTAAATATGGTTTCGCCAAACGAAAGTACATTAAGCGAAATTCTGGAAGTGCGTTTAAACCTTGTATAACTTTTAATCTGAAGTCGTTTAGTTTTGACGGTTCAACAAGATTATGAATTTCGTTCAAGAACTTTTCGTTATCAGTTGGTGGCTCGATGTTTAGAGCACCTGCTGCCACACTGGCTGCACTTTTCTGAATCCACTTAAATGCTTCTTTGTCGGCATTCGGTCTAATTATGTAACCCAGGTCTGAATATTCGTTAGCAATTGCGAGATCTTCATCTGAGGTGAATACCACAACTAGCCTCCAAGCTTTTTCATCATCGCACCTACCAAGGTATCCGACGTGATTCCCCAATGCTTCAATAGCGAATTTTGACTGCCATACTCAGTTGCAAATTTGTCAGGTATACCTACCCGCGCAATCTTTGGCAATAATTCTGGACGAAGGTCACTGCATGTTTCGAGCAGTGCCGAACCGAGACCGCCGTTAATGATGTGTTCTTCAACTGTTACAACTGCTTTCACATTTTCAATCGCAGAAAACACGCCAGCAGCATCAAACGGTTTAATCGTGTGCATGTGAACTACGCCGACATTGACGCCGTCGCGTTTCAATAAGTCTGAGGTCTCTAAAGCGAGTTGCGTCATCACACCAGTCGTGACGAACATTCCATCAGTGCCACTTCGCATCAAAATAGATTTGCCTAATTCAAAACCATTTTTCTCTTCACTAACAATTTTGTCGCCTCCTTTGCCGAGACGTATATAAATTGGATGTGGCCACTCAAGAGTTGACATCATTAAACGATTCATTTCGTCTGCGTCACAAGGGGCTACTACCGCCATATTCGGTAACGCTCGCATAATCGCTATGTCTTCAATAGCCAAATGCGTTGGCCCAAGCGGCGCATAAACCCCGCCACCACCATTAGCGATCAGACGAACTGGCAAATCATGAATACAAAGATCTACTGCTACTTGTTCATAACAACGTCGCGTTAGAAAAGTCGCAATGGTATTCACATAAGGGATAAAGCCTTCCATCGCTAAACCGGCTGCCATGCCAACGATGTATTGCTCACTGACACCTTCCATGAAAAACCTTTGTGGAAATTCGGTTTTCATTTTGTCAAGCACACCAGGCCCAAGGTCAGAGCCGACGAATACGACTCGTTCGTCAATTTTGGCAAGTTTGTAGACACAATCAAGTGCAGTTTTACGCATTAGAGGCAGTCATACATTTGTTGGATATCAGTTTCTGTCATTCCTGATTTGTGATGCCATTCAGGGTTTCCCTCAGCAAACGGGAATCCTTTGCCTTTAATCGTGTGACAGATTATTGCCGAAGGTGCACTATCTGAAAAAGGTAATTTTCTAAAAATTGCTTCAAGTGCTGCCACATCGTGACCATCAACTTCATGGGTGACAAAACCAAAGCTCTTAAACTTGTCAACAAGCGGTTCAAGATCTAAAACTTCTGATGTCTTGCCATAACTTTGCAACTTGTTGTAATCCACCATCACCGTCAAGTTTGAAAGTTTGTGTTTGGATGCCGCCATACCCGCCTCCCAATTAGAACCTTCGTTTATTTCGCCATCACCAGTTAAAACAAAAACTCGGCTATCGCGTTTTTGCAAGCGCATCGCAAGTGCGAGTCCAACTGCGATTGGCAAACCATGTCCAAGTGCACCAGTTGACGCTTCTACCCCTGGCACTTTGCCACGCTCTGGGTGACCGCCAAGACGTGATGTCGGTCGACAAAAACTCTCAAGTTCGCTAATTGGGAGAAAACCTTTGTCGGCCAGAATTGCATATAGAGCGAGACAACCGTGACCTTTGCTTAATACAAATCGATCACGATCAGTTGACTCTGGATTTTTCGGATCATATTTAAGCACCGAATCGTATAGCACTCGTAAAATTTCAATCATCGACATTGATGACCCGAGGTGACCTCGCCCGCCGCCACGCATTGCGTCGATGACGTATCTGCGCAATAATTTCGATCGATCATCCATTGGCATTACAAAACAGTCCGGTCTGCATTCTTCAACATCAACTTTGCTTTCTCCAATTGTTTCAACTGTGCGCCACGAATATCAGACCGCATTCTACTCTGTGCGTTTAATCTGTTCTTTATTTTGTCGGTTCGGTATTCATTTAACATAATTAATGCCCACCTAATTGCGTATAACGGGTACAGAGCATTCAATCGCAAACCAAAGTTCGAATCGTCTGCGAACAGCTTTTTGGCTTCGCTGATCCAACGCTGCTGTGCGTTCTCGTCAAGAGACATTCCAGGATGTAAACAAACGTCAGCCGTCAGTTTGACTGGATCATCCCAACCGAAATATTCAAAATCGAAAAATACAAGATCACCTTGTGGCGTGGCGATTGCGTTATGCAAGCCAAAATCGGACGGACTCAAAGTCCAATATTTTTGATCAAGAATTTCGTCATAATTGTCAACCATCAAACGACGAGTGCTCTCGATAGTTCTAGCCAAAGTTGGTGAAAGATCATTGTCGATGAACTCACGCAGTGCAGAATCTTCAACCAGTTTTAGTGCAGTAAGCCGATTATTGATTTGATTTTCGATAAATGATGGATTCAAACATGCTTCTGTTGCTAAGCCAAACACGCTTCCTGAAGTGATCGCACGACTGGCTTGATTCAGACTTTGAATAAAAACTTCAGCCTGATCAAGATGTGCTTGGTTTTGAGGATCTGCTGGTGAGCCGTCTATCCATTCAATTAATGACCAGTTGAGCTCTGAGTCTGTTTGTACTGGTTTTGGAACCCGCAATTTATTTTTTTGAAGAAAATTCAACGCCTGCCACTCGGCGTTACGACGCATTCGATTATCCACTGCTAAGTCGGGGTAGACCTTTAGCGCAATTGAACCATCGCTAGTTTCGACGCGAAAAATTTTGCTGTTGCCACGACCCTCAACACGTCGCGCCGATGTGCAATTCAACTCTGGGCAAACATATTTAGCGCCAGCCAATATGACGCTCGAATCAATTTCGCCAAACAATTGGTCACCGACTTCACGCCAAGAGTGCATTGCCAATATTTCTGGATTTGTCGTATCCACAGAACCAAACAGAATTTTTTTTGTATTTTTTGGAAACGATATGTCACTTAAGACTTCATCCAAGTCGTCAATGAATACATCAAGTTTTAGTTCAGCAATTTTTTGTATTTTTTCATCTCGGGTTTCGGCATAAAAAACATTTTGTAGCGAAATTTGAGAATTTTCATCACCGGCAAGTTTTCGGTTTATCAACCAGTTGGTTGCTGCGGTTCGTAACGGGGTTTTTGATTCGTCAAAATGACCTAATTTGGTTTTATGACTAACTATGAAAACTTGATGATTGCCTGAGAGCGCACGCAATACGAACTCATAAACGCCTGGATACAAAGTGGCGAGGTCAATGTGTTTGCCGTAAACCAGTCCTTGAACTTTTTGCCAAGCCATGTCACCGTCAGGCTGTGCAAGTAATTCGCGTTTTAAGTCACGCTTATTTAGAGTTGCAGTTAGATTTTTATTTTTGAAACCAAGAATTCGTGCAACTTCTGGAAACGCTTGGTCGTAATTAGCAATCGTGTTATCAAAATCGAGGCCGATCCTCAATATCACGCCAACTTTTCAGATTGGATTCGCTTGATGTTGAAGTATTTGTCGTCGGTCAACGAGTCTGGCAACAAGCCGCCTTCAAGTGCATTCTTCATGTCAACAATTGCATCTCTAATTGTGTGTTGTGGCACGAAACCAAGCGTTTCAGAAATCTTTTTAGATGAAATATGGTACGAACGATTGTCATCTGATGGTGAAGTCACTAGTTCGACATCATCACCCATGACATCTCGAACCGAAAGAGCGAGTTCTTCGACACTCTGGTTCTCGTATCCCGCATTGAAAATCTCGCCAGCGATCAATTCTTTCGGAGCGTTCAATAACACGACGTACGCTTCGACCATGTCAGCGATGTGAATATTTGGTCGAAGCTGCTGACCGCCAAAGACTGTTATTTTTCGTTTGTGAAAAGCCAAGTTTGAGAGAATATTTACAACAACGTCAAGTCGCTGGCGGCGTGAATAGCCACAGACTGTTGCTGGACGGATTGTGACAGTCGTGAAATCATCTGACTGATATTCTGCGATGATTTTTTCGCAGTCGGCCTTGAACTTTGAATAATCAGTTAAAGGCTCAAGCGACATGTCTTCTGAAACATTCGGCTCACTCTTAACGCCATAGACAGACGACGATGAAGCGTAAATAAACCGACTGACACCACTTGCCTTGCTGATCTCAACTAATGGCCTAAACGCATCAAGATTTATCGAGCGACCGAGTTCTGGGTCTAAATCAACACTTGGGTCGTTCGAAATACAAGCCAAGTGAATTACAACATCATGACCGGGGATTTCGGCCTTCAATAGTTTCTGATCACGAATATCGCCCTTAACTATTTTTAGGTTTGGGTGAGCGTCAATTACATCATCACCAAACCACATTAAATCAATTACTGTCACCGAGTGACCGTCTTTAAGAAGTCGTGGCACCAACATTGAGCCCACGTATCCGGCGCCACCAGTTATAAATATTTTATTTGTCATTGCTACCAAGATACTTGAACCAGTCTTCTGTCGCCGTGGCAATCGTTGCGGGTGTCCAAACTGGTGCTGACTTCCAATAATCAATGTTCGCTAGAACATTGTCAACGCCTTGCTTAATATCTACTTTTGGCTGCCATTTCAATTCACGGCGAATTTTCGTGATATCGGCAAATGTGCAGTCTGGCTCACCAGGACGCTTCGGGATATACGTGACTTCTCCTCCAAGAAGTTCGACAAGGCGATTCACAGAAACTGTCTCACCGCTACCGACGTTGAAGATTTCTTCGCAAACCGAACTTTGTGCCGCGGTCAGAAAAGCGTTGGCAACATCGGTTACATACGTAAAATCTCGAGTTTGTGTGCCGTCACCAACAACAGTGAACGGTTTATTCGCTAATTTTTGTGCGAGGAACACACCTAACACGGCACCATATGTGCCAGAAGTTCGTGACCTCGGGCCGTAGACATTAAAAAGTCGCAACGCGATCGCTGGCAAGTTATATAACTGTGCCCAATGCATCACGAGTTCTTCACCTAGTCGTTTTGTTAGCGCATAAGGGTATTGAGGAGAAATCTCGGCTGCTTCTGAGGTCGGATACTTATCCGGAATTCCATAACACGACGACGAAGCAGCATAGACAAATCGCTTGACGCCGGCGTTTTTAGCGGCCTCTAAAACATTAAATGTGCCGTCAACATTGGCCTGAAAATAATCTGTGGGCCGTTGAATACTTGGCACGATGTCGGCAAGTGCACCAAGGTGAAACACCCAATCAGCATCTTGAAAAAGTTTTTGCCAACTACCTGGCTTTGCAAAATCTGCCTCGACTAGCTCAACTTGTCCAGAAACATGAGCAAGATTTTCTGGTCGACCAGTTGAATAATTATCAATCACTCGAACAGAAATATTTTCGGCAAGTAGAGCGTCTACGAGATGGCTACCAATGAAGCCTGCGCCACCAGTAACGATTGCGGTCGTCATGATAAATCTTGACTATTTACTTGGCGCTATTTGCGCTATCGCAAAGCCACTGCATGATCATGTGACCAATTATCAACTGCAAGTCTTCGGCGATCTGCATGTCATCAATTGCGAAATGTAACGGATGCTTTGCGATGTCTTTGCACTTTCCTCCAGAGAAACCGAGAATTGCAAAAGTTTCCATTCCGAGTTTGTTACCCATTTCAAGAGCGCGAACAATATTCGGCGAATTGCCGCTGCCTGAAAACACGAGCAGCACATCACCAGTGTTTGCCTTAACGCGAAGTTGTTCGGCGTATACCTCTTCGTATCCAATGTCGTTGGCGAGACAAGTCAGCACTGCTGAGTTGGCAGCTAGAGATTCAATCCGCAAACCGATACCGCGCGTTAAACCCGCCCCGTAAATAAAGTCATTAGCCAAGTGGATTGCATTTCCAGCGCTTCCACCGTTGCCGCAAAGGTAAATAGTTTTTTTTGTGTCCCACGCCTGCTTGAAGGCTGCAGCAAGTTCAGGAACTTGCTTGATCGCTGGAAGTGTCAACGCACCTGCGAGTCGCGCCGAATAGTCAGTGATGTGTTGTTGCATAATTTTTATCCGTTCAGCATTAAGTCGGATGAAATCCTACTCTACGATCGACGAAACCCGAGATGCGATCGCATCACCAATTGCTAGAGACGCAGTCGCCGCAGGAGACGGCGCGTTACAAACATGCACCACTCGTCCCTTTTGCCGAATTTCAAAGTCATCTAACAAACTTCCTGCACGACTACAGGCTTGGGCTCGAACACCAGCACCGGTGGGTTGCAGATCATTTGCCGTGATTTCTGGCACAAGTTTCTGCAGCGCAGCAACAAACGCGTTTTTGCTGAACGAGCGATGATATTCACCGAGTCCAGTGCGCCAATATTTGAGAGCAATCTTTCGAAAACCTGGCCACGCCAAAGTCTGGGCGAATTCGCGAATTGAAATATCTGTCTTGCGATATCCCTCACGAGCAAAAGCCAACACCGCATTTGGGCCGCACTCAATAGTGCCATCAATGCGTCTTGTGAAGTGCACACCTAAAAACGGAAAGTTCGGATCAGGCACAGGATAAATCAAACTACGAACAAGATGTTTTGCAGATTCTTTTAGTTCAAAATATTCACCGCGAAATGGAATAATTCTCAAATCAAGATCTGGCTGAGTTTGCATCGCAAGCCGATCAGAATGCAAACCACCACAAGTTATTAAGGCTCGTGTTGTAAATTGCTGTCGCGCTGTACAAACCAAAACGGTATTTGATGATTCAGTAATTTCAATTACTTCACTATTCGTAAGAATTTGTCCACCGAAGTTTTGAATTCGTTCGGCGAGACGCATCGTCATTGCTCCGTAGTCGACGATGCCTGTTTGTGGAACAAATAAGCCATCAATGCCGGTGCAGTGCGGCTCTATTTCGATTATTTCTGTTTTGCTTAACCGACGGATACCCATTAAGCCGTTTTGCTCGCCACGTTGCCGAAGCATCTCGAGTTGTGAGCGCTCTTGCTCAGATAATGCGACAACGATCTTTCCGCAAACTTCATGGGCGATATCGTGCTCGCGACAAAACTGAAGCAGTTTCGCGTATCCCTCAATGCAGTTTTTTGCCTTCAGCGAACCGGGCTTATAGTACAAACCTGAATGAATAACACCGCTGTTATGACCTGTCTGGTGCGCACCAAGTGACGATTCTTTTTCTAGAACAACCAATTTTAAGTTTGGATTAGTTGAGAGCAACGAGTATGCGGTTGCGAGGCCGACTATTCCTCCACCAACGATTACAACATCAAGTTGAGAATCTCGCGTCACTTGGGTTATTTCTTGAGCGCTGCACGTTTAACGACTTCGTCAAAAGTGCCCTGTTCGGTCATTCGCGAATCTTCGATTCGGTACAAACGATCGCAGTATTCGACGGTGCTCAGTCGGTGCGCAACGATGATCACCGTTTTGGCACCTTGCAATGCTTGTACCGCCTGCATCACGCCGTGCTCGGTTGGCGTATCTAGCGAACTCGTCGCTTCGTCAAGAACCAAAACACTTGGGTTGTGATACAGCGCTCGAGCAATACCGATTCGTTGACGCTGCCCGCCTGAGAGTCTTACTCCACGTTCGCCGACAACCGTGCCAAGTTTGTCTGGCAACGACGCGACGAATTCTTCAAGTTGCGCAAGGTGGATCGCGTTAACAACTGCTTGTTCATCAATATTCTCATCGCCTAGACCAAATGCCACATTACGACGCAAAGTGTCGTCCGTGAGATAAATAGTTTGTGGCACATAGCCAATTTGGTTTTGCCAATTTCTTAGGTTGTCTTGAATGTCCAGACCGTCCACTAAGACCGTGCCGGATGTCGGCGCAAATAGCCCGAGAATTACGTCGACAAGTGTGCTCTTGCCAGCACCACTTGGCCCAACGAAACCTACTGCTTCGCCTCGACGCACAACCAGCGAAACATCTTGCAACGATGGCTTGACTGCGGTTGGATATTGAAAGACGAGATTCTTTAGTTCAAGTTGATCCTTGAACGGAATGACGGTCTTATTTTCTGGAGTGTCTGGCGCATCAAGTTTGAAGTCTTCAAACACCGAGCTAATAATCGCGCGACTAAAAATTAGCGTTTGAAGTGAGCCCAGCAAACGATTGATTGATGGCATGACTCGAAACGCTGCTGCCGCAAATAAACCGAGCGTTGGAATTATCTCGTCGAATGACTGTTTTTGCAAAACCATACTGATGACTAGTGCGCTCAACCCTGTGATTGTTAGGATCTCCATCCAAACTCGCGGCACACTTTGCAACACTGTGTATACACGACTGATTCGTAAACTTTCGGTTAGGTGTTTTTCATGCTGTGTAAGAAATTCACTTTCACGACCAAGAATTTTGACGTCCTTCGCGCCGCCGAGGCCCTGCTGAAGGTGTTGCAGAATCATTCCGTCATGAGTATTTTTCTCGTCACCCCATTTATCAATTCGCTTTCGAGTTAATTTTTGAAATGTCAAGGCCCCAGCACCAAATGTAACAATCGTGATGAGTGTGCCGACTGGTTCGATCACAATTAAAAGTGTGAATAATGCAACTGCTACTAGCCCATCAGTGAGTAATACGAGTGTCGGATCAATGCCACCTGATACGACAACATTTGCATTGCGTGAATTTCGCATCAGAGTTGACGAGTTGTGTTGCAAGTGAAACATGTACGGCTGACGCAAATAAATTGTAAATAATCGCTGTGATAGTCGACCCGATAAAGATGCGCTAAAACCCTGTTGAATCCAAGAACTCCAAAGCAAAAATATACTTCTCACGATGTATATAACGACCATCGACACCATCACAAAAATAATTAGGTCTTCACGACTTGGCGAACCCAACCAGTCGCTAAGCCACTGATATTTTGTTTGGTAATCGTCTTGCGTCAAAATCGCTACGACCGGCACCACAATGCCAAGACTTAAAGTTTCAAGAACCATGCCAACCAAAATTAGAAAAATGATTCCGATTAAAGCTCTGCGCTCTGTCGAAGTGAGTAATCGCCACACAACAAACGAGTTGCGTGCCTTTGAATCTTCTTGGTTCATACGATATTTCACTCTACTTTGCACGTGATTCTTCACTTGTAGCGACGATCGGACTCGAACCGATGACCTTCCGATTATGAGCCGGATGCTCTAACCAACTGAGCTACGTCGCCTTGTATTACTGAGCCCTCTGTGGGAATCGAACCCACCACCTCTTCCTTACCATGGAAGTGCTCTACCGAATGAGCTAAGAGGGCGAACACTGCTTGGTTCACCCTTACAGATTTCGCATTCAATATAGCGGGAACTGACTACGCCCCGAAAGATAGTGTTTTAACAATGTCAACTTTGACTATTCGTGAAGCCCATAGCGATGATTCGCAAGCGATTCAAGCGATCTATAACCACGAAGTCGAAAATGAAACTTCAACAATGGATCTCGTGCCGCGCACACTTGAAGTTCAGCAAGAGTGGATAGCTGCACGCAGTGGAGCATTTTGTGCAGTTGTTGCAGTTGACTCTGCTGGCATGGTTTTAGGTTTCGGTGCACTCAGCGAATACAAAGACCGATCTGGGTATCGAACAACTGTCGAAAATTCTGTTTATGTGCGACGTGATGTTGCTCGACGTGGCATTGGCCGACAAGTACTCACGCATTTAATTGACGTTGCAACGGTCTCAGGATTTCACAGCGTTATTGCCCGAATTGAGTCAAGCAGCATTGCATCACGAGAATTGCATACAGCTTGCGGTTTCAAACTTGTCGGAATCGAGCAGCAAGTCGCGCGTAAATTCGGCAAATGGCTAGATATCGCGGTGATGCAATGCATCCTGCAGGATCGCGCCAATTTACTGAAGTGATTGTGGGCCGGGAAGGATTTGAACCTTCGTAGGCGTAAGCCGGCAGATTTACAGTCTGCTCCCTTTGGCCGCTCGGGCACCGACCCCACATCATTTGACACCGACACGCTATCTCTTTTGGGTATCGTTTCACCATGCCAAGTTTCGACGTTGTATCTGAAGTTGACCGCCAAGAATTGCGAAACGCTATTGATCAGGCTCAGCGCGAACTCGCAACTCGATATGACTTTAAGGACACTGACTCTGAAATTGAACAAAAAGATCTAGTGCTTACCCTGCGTACGGCGAGTGAAGACCGACTTCGAGCACTTAAAGTTTTACTTGAAGAGCGCTTTGTCAAAAGAAATATTTCTTTAAAAAGTTTGGACTGGGGAAAAATTGAGCAAGCGACTGGCGAAAGTGTTCGCCAAATCGTGACGATCAAAGTTGGCGTTCCAGCGGATAAAGCACGCGAGATCAACAAATTGATTAAAGAGAAAGCGCCAAAGGGAGTTGGCGGTCAAACCCAAGGCGACCAACTTCGCGTCACAGCCAAAAAACGAGATGACCTCCAAGAAACTATGGCATTGTTGCGCGGTGCAAATTTAGACTTGCCGCTGCAATTTATAAACTTTCGCGACTAATCTTCAGTTGGCGATTCGGTCGCACGACGCTGAAGTTCGCTAACCACAGATGCATCCGCAAGAGTTGTCGTATCACCAATATTTCGACCTTCAGCGACATCTCGCAACAATCGTCGCATAATTTTGCCACTTCGTGTTTTTGGTAAATCGGGCGTAAAGAAAATCATCTTTGGTTTTGCTATTGGTCCGATTTCTTTGGCGACGTGTTCGCGAAGAACTTTTTCGTCAACTTCTAATCCGCCACGCAGAGTTACATACGCAATAATTGCTTGACCTGTCATTGCGTCATTTGCACCAACAACCGCGGCCTCAGCAACACTCGGGTGCGAAACCAGTGCAGACTCGACTTCGGTTGTTGAGATACGGTGCCCTGAAACGTTCATCACGTCGTCAACACGACCGAGTAACCATAAATATCCTTCGCTGTCTAGTTTGGCACCGTCACCTGCAAAATATCGCCCGGGAAATTTACTCCAATAAGTTTCTCGGTATCGCTTTTGATCTTTCCAAATTCCGCGTAACATGCCCGGCCATGGAGTTGTTAATGTCAAATATCCTCCGCCCGACATCACGCGATTACCTTGTTCGTCGACAAGTTCGGCGCCAATGCCGGGCAACGGAAACGTTGCCGAACCTGGTTTGGTAACCGTTACGCCTGGCAACGGAGTAATCATCATTCCGCCAGTTTCGGTCTGCCACCAAGTGTCAATAATCGGACATCGTGAACCACCAATATTTTCGTTATACCAAATCCAAGCTTCAGGATTTATCGGCTCACCCACTGTGCCGATTAATCGCAACGAAGTTAGATCATGTTTGGCTGGCTCTTGCGCACCCCACTTCATGTACGTACGAATTGCAGTCGGGGCAGTATAAAAAATAGTTGCTTTATATTTTTCAATAATTTGCCAAACTCGATCGTTGGCCGGAAAGTTCGGAACACCTTCGTACATAATTTGTGTTGCACAATTTGCCAACGGCCCATAGACGATGTAACTATGACCAGTAACCCAACCAACATCGGCCGTGCACCAAAAAATATCTGTCTCAGGTTTGTGATCAAAGACGTATTTGAATGTGGTCGTAACATGCGCCAAGTAACCAGCAGTTGTGTGCATGATGCCTTTTGGCTTGCCGGTTGTACCAGATGTGTAGAGCAAAAACAATAAGTGCTCGGCTTCCATCGGTTCCGCTGCGCAAATTGCATCAGCCGTCGACATCGCTTCGTGATACCAAACATCACGGCCAGGAGTCATTGAAACTTCGTTGTTACCGCGTTTTACGACAACAACATGTTCGATTGTCGATGTCGTCTTTAATGCCTCGTCGGCTTGAGATTTCAACGGAAACACTTCTCCACGTCGCCAACCACCGTCAGCAGTGATCAAGAGTTTTGCTTCAGCATCATTGATTCGATCAGACAGTGCTTGTGCTGAAAAACCACCAAACACAACACTGTGTGCTGCACCGATTCGAGCACACGCCAACATCGCAACCGCGGCCTCAGGGATCATTGGTAGATAAATATTTACTCGGTCGCCTTTTTCAACTCCAAGACTTTTCAAAACATTTGCAAATTTTTGCACTTCATCTAACAACTGAGAATACGTAATCGTTCGTGAGTCGCCTGGCTCACCTTCCCAATAGAACGCAACTTTGTCACCTCGACCCGCGATCACATGTCGGTCAAGACAGTTATAAGAAACGTTGAGTGTTCCGTCACTAAACCACTCGGAGTATGGTAAATCCCATTCGAGTGTTTTCGTAAATGGTTGCGACCAAGCGATGAGCTCTCTGGCGTGACGTGCCCAATACTCGGCAAAATCTTGCTCACCTTCTTGATACAGACTTTGATCAGAAATTATTGCTGCTGCTTTAAACTCAGCTGACGGCGGAAACTTTCGTTGCTCATACCCCAGTGCATCAATTGCGCTAGATTCTTGGTTCATGTTCTGTGCCTCTAAATTTGTGTCTGTTGCACCACAATAATCTCACACCAATGGATGCACCACAAATCACCGTTGCGATGCCTGTCTATAATGGCGAAGGCTACGTGAACTTGGCAATTCAGTCAGTTCTTAACCAGACATATTCGGATTTTGAGTTACTAATAGTCGATAACTGTTCGACCGACGGAACTCTAAAGGTTATCAAGGCGTTTTCGGACCCACGAATTTGTCTGCATATCAATTCGGCGAACTTAGGAATGGTCGGCAATTGGAACAGGTCGGTTGAGTTAGCGACTGGCAAATACATCAAATTTTTAAGCCACGATGATCTTTTGGACCCGACTTGCTTAGAAGAGCAAATATCTGGTTTCTTGCAGCGCAAACAAGAGAATATCGGCATTGTGACCTGCAAAAAAAGAGTAATCAACCAAAACGGCAAAAACGTAATGCCTGGGTTTGGTCTGCGCGGCGAAAGCAGAGTTATTGCGGGACGCGTTGCAATACGAAAGTCAATAAGGTCTGGGCGAAACGTTATTGGTGAGCCTTCTGTAGTGCTCATAAAAACGAATGTCCTAAAAGCGTCCGGACCTTTCGAGTTACCCGAATTCACTCCAGATATAAAGATGTGGTTCAAAATTTTGCAAAAAAACGATTTGTACTTTATAAATAAAACTCTTGCGAGTTATCGTATTTCTGAGCAATCGACAAGTTCGTCGGTATCTAAGTCCCAAGGTGCACAATTTGTGGAGTTAATCCACGAGATCATGAGAACTGATTCAACGATCATCGGAAACTTAAATGCAAAAATTGGCGTAATTCGAAGTCATCTAAACTCGCAACTTCGCAGACTCATCACCCGCATTTCTTCTAGTTAGCTATTGGCCGAGCAAGGATTTCAAGCCAGTTTCTAAATCAATGAGTGGCTCATAGTTAGGTAACTTTTTTAGGCCTTCAATTGGGGCATAGATCTCACGTTTTCGATCGCGTGACGCATCAAATGTGCAACACATTGATTTGCCAGAAATTTTTTCAATCTCAGCCACTAACTCTCGGACTGAAATATTCTCCGTAGGTTGTATTTGAACTCGCCAAACCTCCTTAGATGGAATTGACTGATGATCTTCAATGACTTGGGAAATACCACGAGCGACATCAGTGATGTGCATCAATGACATGTTCTGCTGACCACTTCCCAGCCTCAACGTACTAGTTGATCCAACATGGGATATAAGCAAATCTATTAATTTTCGCCTGACATCGTTTGCGCCGTATGTGTCACCGATTGTGATGTCGGCAACTTTCAGTGATTCAGACTCGGCATAAAAGTCAAGAATTTTCAAAAAAGACTCTTTAGTTGCACCGTAAAGAGAAAGTGGAGAATATTCTCTACTTTCAAAGTGTTGAAAAAGTGTTGAAATGTTAATCACACTTGAATTCGGTTTTGCACGTGCAAGCGCGTCAATCAGTCGTGTAGGAAAGTGAATATTTGAATCAATAAGATTTGAAACATCACCTGCTGAATGCAGATTTGAGTAATGCGCCGCTAGGTGAACTAGGACAACTGGACCATCAATCTTTGCAAAATATGCTTCGAATTCGTTGACTGTTGAACTGCTATCAACTAATGCGATTTCTTCTCTTTTTAGATTGGGATGTGCATTTAAACTGCTTCGACAAATTGCAATAATCGAGTGATCTGATTTTCTGATTTCTTCGACAACATGTCGCCCCAAAAAACCTGTTGCACCGGTAATCACAACAGTTAAGCCTTTGCTCACTTGAACTAGTCTAAATGCCTTCACTACGACTGGTCAGAAAGACTCAATATTTATGGAGGAGAAGATTCCTGATACCAATCTGAGATTCGGTTTAACCGAGTGGTTGCTGGCACTTGGAATGGCGCTTACGTGGGGATCTTCGTTTTTATTAATTGACATTATTATTCGCGATGCACCGACGAGTTTTGTCCCTTTTGGACGATCTTTTTTTGGGATGGTCGCGTTGTTCTTCGTACCTGGTTCACGAAACAAAATTGCACGTGAACATT
>JBAXAW010000046.1:0-15146 GCA_037142305.1 Actinomycetota bacterium | reverse complement strand
CTAGTCATCTATTCACCCTTGAACTTTGCTTGGCGTTTTTCGATAAACGCACTGCGACCTTCTTCAACATCGCTGCTCGCCCACGCCCGATCACGTGCCGACTGCACGAGTTGATCGATTTCTGGCGCTCGAGATGAAGCGTTTAGCGCTGCCTTGTGACCAGCCATTGACAATGGCGCGAGCAATGCGATTTCATTTGCCCAACTAATGGCATCTTCAAGTTCACCAAGTCGATGCACTGAACCAAAACTCGCGAGTTCAGTACCTGAATAGTTTCTCGCCGCAAGCAACATTGCCCGTGCAACTGGCCACGAGCACTCACGCGCCAATCGCTCAACTGTCCAATGATTCACAACAAGACCAAGTCGCGCCGCCGGCACGCCAATCACACTTTGCGCTGTGGCGACTCGTAGATCACAACTCATTGCAATTTGTGCACCAGCACCCAAAGCAGGGCCAGCGATCGCCGCGATCGTCACGCTCGGTAGAGTCGCGGGCTGAATTAAAAACTTGTGCAATGCGTCGGTGAACTCTGTTTCACGAACACCGGATAGATCAGCACCCGAACAAAATGCTGGTGCCGTTCCAGTAATTATCACGACTCGAATTTTTCGTGTTACTGATTCGTCTAGTGCAGTTGCAAGTTTGAGCAGTGTCGGTCGGTCGACTGCGTTGCGGCGTTCTGGTCGATCAATTGTGGCAACGAGCACCGACTCGCCCCAATTCAACTGCACCGTCATTGAAAACCAGCCCGTAACATAAACACAGATGAATTCTCGCACACAACGCCACAACACGAATAGTACGAGCGCTAGTTCAGTAACAAGCGAACTAAACAGTTCAATGGCGAGTGATCCGATTCTCGTTAAGCGAGCGTTGATTTCTAATTGGGCTAAGCGTGCTAGCCGTTTGGGATACTCATTCTTTGGAGTTTCTATAATTGCGGTGGTTTGGGGACTAACGATTGAATTCACGCCAAACGCCAGTCGAGTTGCATCTGCAGGATTAATCGTTGGAAGCATTGTTTTGGCGCCGGCAATTCTTGTTCAATATTCAGTTAAAGCAGCAGTGCGTGACGAGCGCGAACGCGGTTTATAGAACCAATTAATGCGATTGAGTGCTCAGAGTTAGACTCAAACAGTGCATCAAATCACTGAGCATCACCCTGCATTCGAAGAATACTGTGAGTGCCTATTTGAACTTGATGAAGATCAGATCGAACTAATCCAGGCGCGGATCGCAGACCGTTTGCAAGTTTCTCGTGCGTCAGTATCAGAAATGATAAAGCGCATGGAGTCGGCAGGACTCGTCAACTTAAACGGTCCAAAAATCGCTCTCACCGAACTAGGCACGGCACTTGCCGAAGGTGTTGTTCGCAAGCATCGTTTGGCAGAGTGTTTTTTAATTGATGTTCTCGGCTTGCCTTGGTCAACCGCGCATCACGAAGCTTGTAAATGGGAGCACGTAATTACCGACGAAGTTGCGGTTGCTCTGGCAAAGATGCTCGGTCACCCAACTGCATGTCCGCACGGCAATCCAATCCCCGGTTCTAACTATCAAAGTGTGTCATTTATGAAACTCTGCGATCTTGAAATCGGAAAGTCTTTCATTATCGTGCGAATCTCCGAAGAGTTAGAAGAGACTGCTGGCGTTCTAGACAGTCTCGAATCAAACCAGATGTTCCCTGGCCGTGAAGGCGTAGTCACCAACAAAACTAAAGACGGCGAAATAAGTTTGATGATGAATGAATCAGGTTCGCAAGACTCGCTGACTATCAGTTCATTTATTGGCAGTCGGCTGCTTGTCACATCTCGCAAATAACTCATTTAGTTACCCATAAGGTCTAGATATGAAAACTCGTTATTTTTATCTAATCTCTTTAATTGTTTTTGCATCAAGTTGCGCTACGACCATCAACCAGTCAGCTGTTACAACAATTGCATCAAGTTCAGAATCAACAACTCAAGTAACGATCAATAGTCAATTAACAACTGATGAGTTGCTTAGCGAATTATTGCTTGCCGTTGAAGATTTAAGTAAAACAATGCAGAAAACTGAGCGCCGACAAGTGTCTCAACAACTTGCGCGAGTAGTTTCTCTAGGCGATGCAATTCGGCCAAAAATATTGGTGACCAACGAACAACTTGCATCTGATTTTGATCGTGTTATCAACTTGGCGAAAAGTGCAGTTGAACGCAATCGCCCTGCCGACGCCGACAAAGCGTTGCGGTTTCTACCACTGATTATTGAATCACTTAAATCTTTAATGTGACAGAGTTACTTTCATTCACTTAATCGCTTTCTCAATCTGAAGGTCGCAATTAAATAAATGAGTGAAGCCACACAAGAAATAACTGCAACAATTGCAATCGCTATTCGAATTGGAAAAATTTCGCCGAGCAACCCAGTGGCGATGCTGCTCAACCCTGTCATCAACATTGCTAATCCCATATCGCTAGCCAATATTCGGCCACGAATGTAATCAGGTGTTGAAGTCTGAAGTCCGTAAGTTGCCATTGTCCATTGTGCTCCACCACCGATATGTGCCAGACCGATAAAAATTACTGCTAGCCACAAACTTGAACTGATGCTTGCCGCCAAATACATCAAGCCCCAGGCGAGACCTGTCATGCCGCAGAGAAGCAACAGTCGAGACATATTTTTTCGTGCGTAACGCATCAAAAGAAGCGGCCCGATTGCCGACCCAACACCGCGCGCTGCAAGTAGTAGTCCGCTTCCACCATCGCCTGTGCCAAAAGCATCAATCGCAAGAACTGCAAGTTGGCTAACCGCACCAGCCCCGACCGCAAACGTCAATCTTGAAGCCATCAACGCCAAGATGACTTCATTCTTCTTGGCGTAACTAATTGCCTCTTGCATGTCTTTAACCGGGCGAATTCGCTCACGGTTTTCGTTCAAGTTTCGCTCTTGCATCGGAGCCTTAATTAGCCCAACCAAACTGGCGCAAACTAGGAACGTCACAATGTCTGCAGAGAACGTTGCAGTTCGTCCGAAAGTTGCGGAAACTAAACCTCCGAGTGCAGAACCGATAAACACCATCGCACCCCAACTTGAGCCGAACAACACATTTGCTTGGCGTAGTTCTTCATCGCTTCTAACCAAGTTTGGGAGCGCTGAGCCAAACGCAGGAAGAATTGCGACAGACAAAGAAGAGATAACTAATTGCGCCAAGAATGCCAACCAAATTCTGGATTCGTTTGCAAATATGAATCCGATTCCGCAAATTGCTTGCATCAACGAAATCGTGATTATCGTTTTTCGCCGATCAAATTTATCTACTATCGGTCCTGCAATCGGCGAGAAAAAAAATGATGGCAAAACATACGCAGCGAACACAAGCGAAACAAGAAACGTCGAGTTTGTTGCGTCTTTCACTAATCCAACAAGCGCAACATAAGTTAAGTAGTCGCCGATAACTGAGATATTTTGCGCGATCCACATATTGCGAACGTTCGCATTTGATCGCAGAACGCCTTTTACTTTGGTCAAATCATTTCTTTTGGTAATGGCTCACTGTGTAAAACACTCAACTGTTTCGTAGACCGTGTGAGTGCAACATATAGCGCGCGCAAACCGTGCATCTGCGCAGCAACAATTTTCGCTGGCTCAACGACGATCACTCCATCAAGTTCAAGACCCTTGACCACGCTTACTGGCACAACTGTGAGCCCGGCTTCGATGCCCGAAACCCCAGCGTGGCCATGAGCGATTTGCGCCTTGTCTAGTGCAGCCGAGATAGTTTCAGACATCGAATCAGGACAAACAATTGCAACATTGCCACCACTCAGTTCGTCGACCATACGTTGCGTATCTTTAATCAGTTCGCTAAAAAGTGCGGCAACAGTTGTTGCGATTATCTTCGGTGTCTCATCGCCTTCGCGAACTGAAACTGGCGAAGTCTGCAATGGCGCAGCAGCTTTCAAAACTCGAGTTGCGAGCTCCATTATTTGGCGCGGAATTCGATAGCCAACCGTTAGTCCAATAATTCGTGAAGGATTCTTTTTTGGCAAGTGAGCCAATACCTCCTTCCACGAGGCAGGAGAATGGGCCGAAGTCGCCTGTGCAATATCACCAACAATTGTCATCGCGCCATTAAGTGATCGACGCGAAATCATTCGCAATTGCATCGGTGAAAGATCTTGCACTTCGTCGATCACGATGTGGCCATAGGTGCGAACTTCGTCCGCGTCGTTAATTCGACCGTTTCGGCGAGGCTTTGGTCCGAGTAGCGATAGTGCTTCATCTAGCACCGCAACATCGGCTTCACTGAACTTGGCTTCTGTCAAAGACTCTGCTCGTTGACGATGCAGTGACTCGTACTCTTCGGTCGTGCAAACTTTTTGTGCGGCAAGTCGCAACAGTGCTTTTGATGAATACAAGTCGTGCAACAACTCTGCCGGCGTGAGAACAGGCCAGATGTAGTTGATCACAGCGCGAAACTCTGGTAGATCTCGCAACGCACTTCGCATTGTTTCAATATCGGCGTCTGGGTTGCGACTTGACGCGATCATCGTGGCGATAATTTCTGTCTCAACCCAATGGTTCGCCGCGTTGTGTCTACGAAAACGACGACGACCTTCGCTGACTAGCACCTTGGATTGGTTAACAGTCAGACGTAGATAACCCGCGCCAAATGCAATTTCGACATCTTTGCGCAATGATCGTTGACGATCTTTAATTGCCGTCGCAATAATTTGTGACATGCGCAGATCACCTTTAATTCGTGAGACGGCTTCGCTGTCTTTGGCACCGAAATTATGACCGCGCACGAGATCAGCTAAAACGACTTGCTCGACGCCGGCTTCGCCAAGAGATGGCAAAACCCGTTCGATGTATCGCAAGAAAACTCGATTCGGACCAACGACTAATACACCCTGATCTTCCAACGGAAATCTAAATGTGTAAAGCAAATACGCTGCACGATGCAACGCCACAACTGTCTTGCCGGTGCCTGGTCCACCTTCAACTACCAGCACACCTTGTTGCGGTGAGCGAATAATTTGATCCTGCTCGGCTTGAATTGTCGCCACAATGTCGCCAAGTTGGCCAGTACGACCGCGAGACAAGACACTCAGCAGCGTGCTGTATCCACGAAGCGTCGGAGTACTTGACGCAGGCTCGCCGTCGAGACCTTCATCATGACCAACACCAAGATGACCCACGCCAAAAAGTTCATCTTCAATGCCAAGCAGTTCTCGGCCTTGAACTTCGAAGTGTCGACGACGCGCAAGACCCATTGGCTCTCGACCTGTCGCGCGATAAAACGGCTCGGCAACTGGCGCTCGCCAATCGACAACTACAGGTTCACGTGATGGGTCAGCAACAGCGATTCGACCGATGTGAAAACTTTCAAATGCGTCAGGCGACTCGGTCAGACGATCTATTCGCCCAAACACAAGTGCCGAATCGCCCAGATCAAGTTGCGTCAGGCGACCGACAAGAACTTCGTCAAACGCATTGCGCTCAAAGCGAGCCTGATAAGTGCCGCCCATTGATGCTTCATTCATCTCGCGGATCTTCCACGCGTCGGTCTTAGTTATTTCGAGGCATTCGTAGGCGTGATCAATGAACCTCTGCTCATCCTCAAATTCAGGGTGCTGTTTGGTCATAGTTTTGGTCGCAGGTTCTAAAAAATAGAGTTTTTCAATTCTACCGACTGGCTTTGACTTTTTTACTAGTGATGAATTAAGGATTAAATTGCGTCACATTGTTGTAATTAGCAGCACAGTTTGACATTGCTGCACACATCACGGGCACACTGCCTTATCGGCACTCTGCGGGGGCTAATGCTTGATATCAAATTAAAGAAACCACGACATCCAAAAGTTCTTTCAATTTTAAGTTGTATGTTTCTCGTTTCAAGTTGTTCGTCGTCGCCAACTCTGAGTCTTGACGATTCGGCGGGTGTTACGAGTACAACTATTACAACTAGCACAACTAGCACCGCAAGTGTAAGTACGAGTGACACGACAAGTCTTGAAGATGACAAACTTAATTACGAACAAACTCTCCGACAGCAGTTTCAAGAACTAGTGCAATGGCAAGACAGTTGCTACCAACAACCAAAGTCGTGCAATGTTGAAGAATTTACAATCGTTGGCACTAAGTATCACCAAGCGCTCAGCGAGCAAATGAGTCTTTACGCCAAAAGTAATATCAATAGTCGACCAGGTCATGGCAATCGCGAAGTTGCGATTGAATCGATCACATTTGATGACGCTGCATTAGTCGCGCAAGTTGATGCATGCATTTACGACACTGTAATTCTTTATATGGATGGTTTTATTTTTAACGATCGTGTCTCGTCGTCACACACTCGTTGGACAATGCGATTAGATGACCATCGTTGGAAGTGGATCAACTTTCAAATTTTGCATCGCCAATACAACACAAATATCTGTCAAGAGCAATAATGAAACATAGTATTTTTGCTTGTGTCGCTACTTTGGGGTTGAGCACTGCTTGTATTGCTGTTGCGACTATAAGCACGACTGCGAAAGCAGATTCAAATGGTCCGCATGTTGTGATCGACGAATACGGTTCAGTCGTCGACAAAACAATCATCGCCGGAGTGATCGTCCAGCAAAACGATGCACCCGGCGGTTCGGATGCTTGCCAGTGGTCGCCCTCTTTGGCTCGTGATTCTGGCCAAGGTCAGGGCGCGGGTGACGAAGTCACAAAACAAGTTGGCTCAGTAAGTTTCCGACTTTACGATCGCGTCTGCGAGGGTAAGGCAACGACTTACTATTGGATTCCAGAAATCTCAACCGAACAAATCGCGCGCTCGGCAGCCAGTGTTGTTTACGATTTGATACCGGCACCATTTGGCGAATTCGCTCCGCCGGCACGACAAGGATTAATCAACATCGGCACTTGGTTTTGGGTTGAGCCAACCGTATGGCAGCCAAAATCAGTAACTGCGTGGGTTCCAACTCCAGAGGGACCAGTCTCTGTAACCACCACTGCTACACCAACGAAACTCGTTTTTCATCCAGGTGACGGATTTCAAGGCACTGGAGATAAAGATTGTGTCGGCCCCGGCTTGCGATGGACAGAAATAATTGGCGATCATTTGCCGTCGCCATGTATGTACACATATCGGCACTCTTCGGCAGTTAATTCAAGTGGACTCTTCTCGGCAAGCCTCTCAATTATTTGGCGTGTGGCATGGCGTTCAAGCACAGGCGCATCGGGAACCTTGCCCAATGTAAGCACGGGTTCTTCGCACCAAATGAATATCCGCGAATTTCAAGCCCTAGTGACTTCGTAAACCCATACCTTTTAAGGTCATTGAGCCTCTGTCTCATGAAATAGTCTAAAAAATAGTCGAACAAATTAAGAGCCAGCCGATTATTAGGAAACATGGTTTCAAGTTGCTACCCTTTACAAAGCGCTTTCGATCATGTCTGCGTAATTCAAATAACAAGAAAGAAGTACAAGCTATGCCAACCGGTACCGTGAAATTTTTCAATGACGAAAAGGGTTACGGATTTATCTCGCGCTCTGATGGAGAACCAGATATTTTCGTTCACTTCTCAAACATTGAAGGCACCGGGCGTCGCACCCTTGTTGCAGGCCAAGAAGTCGAGTTTGAACTCGGCCAAGGTCGCAAGGGCACCGAAGCCAACAACGTCCGCGCTATCTGAGTAACGCGCGTTAGCGCTTCTCGTGCACGTCGAGTTTTCGACTTGTGCGTTTCATCTCATTAGTTAGGTTCACCACCAGTTAATGGTGCGTGTATTCGTTATGCCCCGCTAGAGTGCGGGGCGTGTCAACATCAAAAGAACAGATCCTTATAGACCGTCGCTATGCGGCCGTCTTGTCAACAATCTCAGATGATTCGCTTGCCGAATTGGCGAGCAAACTTCCCGAGAAGTTGCGGGATCCATTTGCTAAAGTCGCCGGCTTACCAGCCGGCGCACTTAGTACCAAAGATGGCCTCGGAACCAAAATTCGTACAGGCTTCGTTTCGCGAAAGTCGTTTATCGATGTGGGTATTTTGCTCAGCGAACCTTGCACCGAGCATTGCATCGAGGCACTCGGCAGCGCCGCTGATGACCCGAACATAGAACATTTGCGTTCAACTTTGCCCGACGCGATCGAGAAGTTCGGTCTAGATGCAACTCGACTGATGGCGATTCAATACTCAGCAAGTTTGAATGGATTCAAACAGTTGATTATGCAAGACGAGCGATTCATGGTGCCCAAGACTGGCAACACTATTGCTGCTTCTGCATTAATTGCAGCCAAACCAGACACGGCCGAAAGTCAAGAAAAGCGCCGAGCGCGACGAGAGCGTCAAGAAAAAGAACGTGAGACAAAACGCGTTGCTGAACTTCAGCGACGAAAAGCCCGTAACCGGGTTTAACGATGGCATCTGCGCGTTTAGGGTGTATTGAAGGTCGCGCAGTTTTCATAAATACTTCGCTGACTGGATACGTCGACGTTGAAAAAGTTTCTGGTGGCAAACTGCCAAGCGACCCAATGGCATGCTTCGAGCACTGGGATGAAGTTTGCAAAGTTGCAGCAAACTTAAGCCAATCAGATGAGGCAAGTGCAACTGCACTTAATGTCAACAAACTTGAATGCCCCGTGCCAAGACCTCGTCAGATTTTCGCGATCGGCATCAACTACAAAGCCCATGCTGCCGAAATGAATAATCCGCTTCCAAAAGAACCGCTAGTTTTTACAAAGTTTCAGAGTTCGCTGAATAGCCCGAATGGTGCACTGACACTCGTTGGCGCAGAGTGCGACTTCGAAGCAGAACTTGTGGCCGTCATTGCCAAAGGTGGTCGAAATATTTCAGTCGACACGGCATGGAGCCATGTTGCAGGTTTATGTGTCGGTCAAGATATTTCAGATCGAGCATTGCAATATGCCAACTCGCCACCGCAATTTAGTTTAGGAAAGAGCCGTGCTGGGTTCACCCCATTTGGGCCGTGGATCACTGATGTAGCGTCACTTTCATCTCGTGGCAATCTCAAGATGACTTGTCGTGTGTCAGGCGAGGTCATGCAACAAACTCATACCGACGACATGATTTTTGATATTCCCGAGATCATTGGATATTTATCAACTATCTGCGAATTATTTTCTGGCGATGTGATTTATACCGGAACACCCTCGGGCGTCGGCAAAGGCCGCACACCCCAGAGGTTTCTGCGCAGTGGTGATGTCATCGAAACAACAATTCAAGGTCTCGGCACACTCGTCAATAACTGCATCTGATCGACACTCGCTAAACTTTCAATATTGATTCAATTAATGCTTCAGCGACTAGGTCCCGGGTTTTCATAACTGCATTTTCTGCCCAACCACCAATATGGGGAGTTATTACAACGTTGAGTCCATTATTGGCAGATAAAACCAAAGGCGATGACAGAGGGTCAAAGTTCTCCGACAACTCTCCAGATAAAACATCCACACCGACTCCATTAAGACGGCCAGATTCAAGTGCTTGAGAAGCTGCAGCCTCATCAAGAATCTCGCCTCGCGAAGTATTGATAAGAATTGCTCCCGCTTTTATTTTCTTAATCTTCTTATCATCTATGTACTTCTGAGTTTCATTGGTCAGTGGAAGATGGATGGAAATCACATCGGATTCCATGAGTAAGCGATCCAATTCAACTCTTTCAACCCCTCGCGGCAATTCAAATGTCTTCCGTGCATCAATTTCTGTGATTTTTACGCTCATGCCGAATGCTTGGCCATATTCCGAGACTTTCTTTCCCAAGCGACCGTACCCAATTACGCCAAGTGTGAGACCCTGTAACTCTCGACCCAAAAATGCTTCACGGTCGAACAACCCCTTCGAAACATGCTGGTGAGCAACTACAAGTCGCCTAGTTACAGCCAACAGAAGGCCCCAAGTCAATTCAGCGGTCGCGAAAACTTCTTTGATCTCATCTTTCAATTGACCTAGATGAATTACTTTAATATCACGAGCCATCAGATAATCAATATCTAAGTGATCTAAACCAGTCGTAGGAGAAACGACGCATTGAAAGTTTTCAACACCATCAAGAAGCTCGTTGCCAATTTTGATGCCGAGACCACATTGCAAAAATTTAGACTGCGTACTAATCAAGTCATTTCGAAGGTCGGCTAAGGTACGGGCAATGCTCGGAAATAAGTTGAAATGAGTTTGCAATTTTTTAATTGTTGAATCAGGACAATATTTAATGTCCATGACTAATAAATTTGGTTTCAAAGTAGGCCACCAGCAAGTAGCGCACGAGCAATTTGTAGATCAAATTCGGAATCAATATTTATTGAGCGCAAACTCGGCATAATCAAGGCCTTACTTTTTGAGCCCTTAAAAGTTCGCTGACGAATAGCATCTATTTTCGTTAGATAAATAGCTCCGCTCCGAATGTAAAGTGGCGACAATTGCTGGCGAGGCATGTTTTCGACATCCTCGGCAAATGATGGGTCAACCAGATAACCATCAGTATCTATAAACTTCATTCTTGCAGGATGCATTCCATCTACAGCTTCAACACTAATTACGCTGTCGGCTTCAGATAGAAGTTGTATCGCATCATCAATATCAGACACCGAACGAAATGGAGAGGTCGGTTGTAGCAGCATTACTGAGTCAAAATCTTCTTGCAGCGTGTCTAGAGCGTGAATCACCACATCTATGGATAAAGATTCATCTGTGGAAATTTTTTCCGGTCTCATGAAGGGCACTTGCGCACCCAATGATTCACACACTGTTGCGATCTCAATTGAATCAGTCGAAACAATCACTTTTGAAAGCGACGAGTTCAGCGCAGATTCAATCGTCCAAGCGATAAGCGGACGACCACCCAGATCAACAAGGTTCTTTCTGGGTATCGACTTAGACCCACCACGCGCCGGGATTAGACCTAAAACGTTCATCAAATTAATATTTCCATCTCTGGACTTAACATTGTTGTTTAGTTCCCGCCATTGAAATACGAGGCTAACAGAAAATGCGTTAACTGATATCTTGCCTAGTGATGGCGGAAACCAAACATATAAAGATTGTTGATTAGTTTTTAGATTTAATTAGTTCAAATTCTGGGTATGCACTGACACCCATCTCAACATCGAGACCTGCGATCTCATCTGCAGATGTTGAACGAATACCACCCTTGGTCAAACTGTTTTGAATTTTAAAGAATCCAAACGCCAATGCAAAATCAACAACGAGAATTGTGAATCCGCCAAGTACTTGAGCACCGAGTTGACCCCAATCACCTTTGATAATTCCTGCAACACCAGTCGACTCTGAGCCGTTCCAGCCCGCTCCATATGAACCGTTGGCGAAAATTCCAACTGCTAAAACGCCAAACAAACCACACACTCCGTGCACACTGATCGCACCAACTGGATCATCAATGCGAAGTTTTCTCTCTACGAAAAACGATGATTCGATAACTAATACTGCAGCGATAATACCGATAACTGCAGCCGCCCAAGGTGCAACAAAAGCGCATGGTGCGGTAATCGCTACTAGACCAGCGAGCATTCCATTGATCATCATTGTCGGATCAGGCTTGCCGGTGCGACGTGTGATCCAAAACATTGACGCGACTGCACCGAATGCGCCGGCGATTGCCGTATTCGTCGCAACTGTTGCAAACTGCACATCTGTTGCTGAGAGAGTCGACGCCGCATTGAAGCCGAACCAACCGAACAGCAAAATAAAAGTGCCAAGCATCGCCATCGGAATATCGTGTCCTGCGATTGTGATCGCGTTTCCTTTTTTGTCGTACTTTCCGATACGCGGACCAAGAACCATTGCGCCTGCGAGTGACGCAACACCACCAACCATGTGCACGACTCCGGAGCCGGCGAAGTCAACATAGCCAGCACCAAGCGACATCGTCGCCCAAGTTTTTGCTAACCAGCCACCGCCCCAAGTCCATGCAGCGATAACGGGATAATAAATTCCACCACAAAATAAACCCCAGATAACAAAACTTCCCCACTTCCAACGCTCAGCCATAGCGCCAGTTGGAATCATCGCTGTCGTATCCATGAACGCTGCCATGTATAAAAAGAATCCAAGTAACGCTGGCGTGATGTTGCCACCAGAAAGTGCCCAACCACCGCCCCAAGCAAAGACCCAATTGCCAGAACCGATGAGCGCTTCACCTACTGGTGCGTCCAGTCCAAAAGCCGAGTAACTAAAGCCGCCAAATGCGAGCGGGAAACCAATTAGAAAAAAACCCACAAAACCTAAGCCAAACACGGCGAAGTTTGTGCTGACAACATGGGCTGCATGTTTTGCCCTGCACAGGCCGGTTTCAACTAATGCGAAACCTGCCTGCATAAACACGACTAGCGCCGCACCGATTACTACCCATAGCAGCGAAATTTGTGCTCCTAGAACTGTTACATCCGAATTCATTATTCCTCTTTTCGTTGTTTTGATCTGTTTTAGATCTGGTTTTAGTGATGGGCTAGTTAGCTAAAAAATTGCTATCTAGTGCACGACGCTGTGACTGGCAACAATCTAGAAGTCCAATGTTTCAAAAAAGTCCATGAAATGTTTCGGGAGTGTGGCTTTTTTATTATCTGATTAACTTTTTGTATAACCTCACGAATTAGGCTGTGAATATGACAATTGAAGCAACCAAGACTCAGGCCTACTTAGACGATCGTGCTCACGTGTTTCATTCGTGGTCAGCACAAGGAACTCTCAACCCAACCGAAATCACAGGTGGTGAGGGTTCATATTTCTGGGATTCAACTGGCAAAAAGTATCTCGACTTCTCAAGTCAATTAGTTAATTTAAATATTGGTCATCAACATCCAAAATTAGTTGCGGCGATTCAAGAACAAGCCGGAAAACTTTGTACAGTTGCCCCACCATTTGCAAATGCTTCACGTAGCGAAGCCGCTCGATTGATCGCCGAACTTGCCCCAGGCGATTTGAACATGGTTTTTTTCACCAATGGTGGTGCTGAGGCCGCAGAATACGCAACACGTATGGCAAAACTTCACACTGGCCGTCACAAGATTCTCACGACATATCGCTCGTACCACGGCTCAACAGCCGGTGCAATTGCGTTAACTGGTGATCCACGCAGATGGTCAAACGAAACCGGAGCATCGGGCGCTGTAAAATTTTGGGGCCCTTACCCATATCGCTCAGCGTTTCACTCAACAAGTGATAAACAAGAATGCGAACGCGCACTTGAACATCTTGAGAATGTGTTGATGGTTGAAGGACCACAGACAATCGCAATGATCGCACTTGAAACTGTCGTCGGAACAAACGGCATCTTGGTTCCGCCTGATGGCTATTTGCAGGGTGTTCGCGATTTGTGCAACAAACACGGCATCGTGATGATGTGTGATGAAGTGATGGCAGGTTTTGGTCGTTGCGGCGAGTGGTTCGCAGTGAATAAATGGAATGTAACGCCAGATCTAATTTGCTTCGCAAAAGGAGTCAACTCTGGTTATCTTCCGCTCGGTGGTGTCGTGATTAGCCAAAAAATCGCGGACACTTTTAAAGATCGAGCCTTCCCGGGTGGTCTCACCTACAGCGGACATCCGCTTTCGTGTGCTGCTGCGGTTGCATCAATCAATATTTTCAAAGAAGAAAAAATTGTTGAGCATGCGCGAATGTTAGGCAACGACATCATCGGACCAGCACTTGAAAAAATTAAGGCGAAACATCCAAGCGTCGGCGACGTGCGCGGCCTCGGCGTGTTCTGGGCAATTGAACTCGTCAAAAATCGCGAGACTCGTGAGCCACTTGTGCCGTTTAATGCAGCGGGCGCAGACGCCAAGCCAATGATGGATCTTGCTGCGGCGTGCAAAGAGCGAAATCTTTGGCCGTTTACGCACTTCAACAGAATGCATGTTGTGCCACCGTGCAATACGCCAGTTGAAGATGTAAAAGCCGGTCTTGCGATCATTGACGAGGTTCTTGATCTCGCTGACAAACACTGCAAAAACTAGCAAAATCTAAAAATTGTAAAGAAAGCAGAATAACGATGCGAATTGTCTCGTTATTACCAAGTGCTACCGAAATGATTGGCGATCTAGGACTAATTGATCAACTAGTTGGTCGTTCATGCGAATGCAACTGGCCATCGTCTGCAGTGAATCTGCCAATAGTTTCGCTTAGTCGAGTTGATTCGCTTGCTTTGTCGGGGCCAGCGATTGATGCTCAAGTGCGCGCTGCGATGAATAATGGCGAACAACTTTATGCAATTGACGAAGACTTGTTGCGAAAGTTAGCGCCAGATGTGATCATTACACAAGATCTGTGTCGAGTCTGTGCGGTATCAAGTGATGATGTCTGCGATGTTGGTGCACGAGTAATTTCACTTGATCCCCACACGATCAAAGAAGTTGCGCAGTCTGTGATCACTCTTGCAAATGCTCTTGGTGTTGCATCGCGCGGTGAACAGGTAGCCAAACAGATGCTGACACGAGTCGAAAATGTAAGCAAAGCCGTTGCCGGCAAGGCTCGGCCGCGAGTGTTTATCGCAGAATGGCTTGACCCTCCATTTGCAAGTGGACACTGGATACCCGAAATGGTTGAAGCAGCAGGTGGCATCGAAGTGCTGGGGAAACCAGGCGTGCCGTCTGTGACGACAACTTGGCAAGCGGTTCGCGAAGCACGACCAGACATTGTTGTGTTTGCTCCATGTGGGTTTGATGAAGTTCGCGCGGCGAAAGAAGCATCTGCCCTTTCACATGAGTTCGATCCAAAATGGCAAACGGCATGCGTCAACGCTGATCGATTTTTTGCCCGCCCCGCGCCATCAATCGCCGATGGCGTTGAACAACTTGCAAAAATTTTTCACAATATTGAAACTAACTATTAGCTACATGGCTAACGAAAATAGAATCACTAAACTTGCTGGTCGTCCTCTGAATGAGCCAAATGAGTCGCGGCTCTCACCAGATGTCAATGGCTATGAAGTAATTATCTCGGCTCACGATGAAGCCATGGCACGCGGCTCTGATGGATATATTGACCCGATCAGTTCACTTTTCGTGATCACCGCGGCCACTCTAAAAGCACGTGGCTTCTGTTGTGTGAACAACTGTCGACATTGTCCGTATATATAAATTTCGTGCCAGAAACCGAACCGCAGTAATTAAAAAAGGCGGGCCGCCGAAGCGACCCGCCA
>JBAXAW010000045.1:0-15180 GCA_037142305.1 Actinomycetota bacterium | reverse complement strand
CTAGCTAGTTAACTAGCTCTGCAGTTGACGCGCTTGATGCCGTTGATGAAATTGCTCTGTAAATAGGCAGGCTCACCGGTTATCTGCAAGTTTGGTGCGCGGCGACGTATTTCATCAAACATTACGGCGATTTCGCGGCGCGCCAAGTTTGCTCCCAAACAGAAGTGCGGACCGCCTGCGCCAAAACCAATCTGCGATGGTTGAGCTGTGCGAGTTACATCAAACTTGAAAGGATCAGCAAAAATTCGTTCATCACGGTTACCAGAGTTATAGAAAAGCACAACTTTTTGATTTTGCTTAATTGGAAACCCATTAATTTCAGTGTCTTGAGTTGCGGTTCGACGAAAGTGCATGACTGGTGTTGCCCACCGAACTATTTCTTCTACGGCTGTTTTTGTGTGTGTCTCAAAATCGCCAAACCATTTTGCTCGCTGATCAGGGTTTTCGGTGAGTGCGACCATTCCATGAGTGATTGCATTTCTAGTTGTTTCGTTTCCGGCAACTACCAACAGGATGAAAAAACTTCCAAACTCTTGTGATGAAAGCCTCTCACCATCAACAACAGCATGCATCATCACACTCGTCAAATCATCGGTTGGGTTGGCAAGTCGATCTTCGCCGAGCGCCTGGGCATAGGTGAACATGCCGATACCGGCTTCTATTAATCCTTCAAGAGTGCCAGTGAAGTCTGGGTCACCAGCACCAAGAATCGTGTTCGTCCAATTAAATATCTGCCGTTCATCAGATTCTGGGATCCCCATCATTTCGCAAATTATTTGCAGCGGAAATTTACCGGCGATTGCATCAACGAAATCAAACTCTTGACCTTCAAACTCGTCAAGCACACGATCAATAATTGTTCGTGCCTTGACTTTTACGTACTCTTCGATGCGAGCAATCTCGCGTGGAGTAAAACCCTTGGAGACAATAGATCGCAAGCGAAAATGCTTTGGGTCATCCATTCCGATCATTGATCCGAAAAACTCGTTTAGTTCGGGCGAAAGATCTGCGATATTTGAACCTTTGCCGCTGCAAAATAATTGTGGATTTCGACTGACATGCCAGATGTCGTCGTGGCGAGTAAGCGCAAAATAGCCAGGGCCTTTTGGTACAAAACTGAACTCCATCTCTTCAAAAAACCGAATCGGTTCTTCATTGCGCAATTTTGCAAACGCCGATTCACGGTAATCACGCGGGGCGCTCCAGAACTCCCTCGCCGAAAGGTCTATCTGGTCTAGCTCTACATCAAATAATTGCATCCCAAGACTCTAGAACGAGATCACTGATTTATCTTCATGCTGGCATTGATGCATGTATTTTCGTATCTCAGTTGTTGGGGATTTTTGAGAGAGCTGTTAGCGCATATTGTGCGGCGTCAATTGTTCCCTGTTCGAATGTGTCATAAGGATCTTCATTTTCAATGCTGAGCACGTCGTCATAACCAATATCGTTTAGCGCATTAAAAAATGGAGTCCAAAACTCATCACCGTGCCCTTTGCCAACTGTTCGAAAGTTCCATGAGCGCTCTGCAGGATTCGCAAATGTGCGGCTATCCAATGTGCCCGCGATGCCAAGTTGCGTCTGGTTAAATTCAAGGTCCTTTAGGTGAACATGATGGACTGCATCACCAAGTGCATGAACCATTGCAATTGGGTCCATGTGTTGCCAAAACAGATGGCTTGGGTCAACATTTGCGCCGATAATCGGACCAATATGCTTTCTGATTTTAAGCAAGGTTGGAGTGTTGTAAACCAGATGCATTGGATGGAGTTCGAAGGCGATTTTTTCAATGCCATGATCGCTACCAAAGGCAGCCAGTTCTGTCCATAGGTCAAGAGTTTGCACCCATTGGCGGTTGAGTAACTCAACACCGTCAGATGGCCATGGGAAGAATATCCAATTGATTGTTGACGAACTCGGTCCATCTCCAGGGCACCCCGACATCGTGACTATTTTCTTTACGTTTAATAGTTGAGCAAGTTTCATCGCCCCCTTGATGATCTCAACGTGTTCATCGCCTTTTTTTGGATGCATTGGCCACGCTGAGCAATTCAGTGCGCCAATGCGAAGTCCGCGATCATTTAATTCGCCGACAAGAGTGTCACGAGCCTTTTCGTTGCTCAACAGTTCCGAAAGATTCATATGCGGTGCGCTTGACTGACCGCCGACTGCGAGTTCGACAGCGGTGGCGCCTGCTTTGGCTATTACATCCAGAGCGTCTGTACGTGTGAGGTTCTGAACCGAGTCTGTATATACGCAAAGTTCCATAGTGATATTTTTCTCTTTCTGTTTCGCTCTAATTTAAACCGAAAAGATTGTGTTTTCTAACTGGCGAGTCTTTCGCACTACTAGTGAAGTCCAAATCTCTTATTCCACTGACGCCTTTAATGTGAAGCGGACTTGAAACTTCAAGCGGTACGGAAATTGATCGACCAGTAGCGGCTGATGCATAACTAGCCAAAGTCATTTCAAGTACTTCTAATCCAATTTCACCGCTAGCGACTGAAAGTTTTTCGTGTTCAATAGCATCGGCAATATCAACTAATGCAGCGGCAATTGACCAACGGATTTTGTCGTGTATAGATTCGCTATTAGGTTCAAAACTGACAGGCTCGACTCTTGTGTCAGAGCCAACTGTGACGACCATGTTTTCAAAAGCAGACCATGGGCAAGTTCCAAAGTTTTCGTAGTTGATGCGAAGTCGACCCTTGCTACCGACGATGTCGATACCGCCGTGTCCATATCCCCAGCCGATATTCACGAGTGCTGCGCTGTCGCCAGATTCAAGTCGACAAAGTGCAAGGCTTTCTACACTGTCTCCTTGCGTGTGGCTCGTTACGTGCGCTGAGACACATTGGGTCGGTGATCCAAGAAAATGATTCGCAAGATAGACGCCGTGAATCATGTCCATCAACACACCGCCGCCTGAAGATGCGTAGTCGTGACGCCACTTCGGTTTGAAACCGCTCGCGCCCATTGAATCTACAACACCTAAGAAATTAACTGTTACGACGCGTACATCACCGAGTTCGCCTGAATCAAGAATTCGCTTTGCTGCAACTACCTCAGGAAAAAACAAATAATTATGAATTACGGCCAACTTCACTCCCGCTTGTTTTGCCGCGTGAATTGCTGCATGCGCATCAGCGGGCACAGCAGCAAGTGGTTTTTCGCAAACAATGTTGTGTCCTGCATTGGCTGCAGCTTCGATAAGTTCTCGATGCAAGTGTTGGGGAGTGCAGATATCAATTAAGTCAAGATTGGATCGTTTGATTAGCTCTAGTGGGTCGGAGTATCCGTCGCCGGTGGTGAGCTTCGCCTTTGCTAAACCCAGTACAAGTTGCGTCTCAAATGGGTCGGCAACTGCCACTATTTCAAAACGTTCGGGAGTCTCTAAATAGGCAGGGATATGACCATTGAGTGCAATATTGCCGCAACCAATCAATCCGACGCGAAGTTTACGCATAAGTTTCATCCATCTCTAACGGCAGTTCCATTTGATTTTTCGACCAATCTTCTTCGATCCAAGTATGAGCAACGTCGAAGCAAGGTTTAACGGCACGATCATCATTAGTTGGGTGCCCAGCCAGATAATTAAGTAGCCACATGTTGTGACCTGGAGACGCAGTTGCCAGATGGTACCCCCAAGGAATCACCACTAGATCACCGTCTTGAACCATAAAGTGCTCATCGGAGTTTTCATTTTCATGCGCATCTAATTTATAGTTTCGGTGAAATCCAAAGCCGTCACTTCGGTCAAAGCGGAAGTAATAAGTTTCCTCCAAATATGGAGATCCGTTACTGCCGTCATGGCAATGAGGCGGCCAACCTGACCATGCACCTCGCGGTACATATGCTTCATAAAGAATTAAGCGTTCAGCAGGCAATGGATGGGCGAGTAAATGGTTCACTTGCCGTCTGGCAGCACCGCCTCCTCGCACTTCAACTTTCATTTCGTTTGGCTCAAACACGCGAATTGGGTATCGACCTTCTGCTGGTGCTCCACCGATTGTGAATTCAAAACTACTTTCAGCAGTAATTGAAATTAGATGACCTGGTGGAATATAAACAACCTGTGGCGATTGTTTGAAAACATCGGACCTTTGTAGATAAATCTTTTTTTCAGCGATCTCAACAAAACCTGAACCAGAAAGTGGGACTATCGCGACTTCGCGATCCCGCGTGTTGTGCTCGAAGCTTTTAGATTTTTCAAGTTTGATTACATTGAAGTCAAGATAGGTCCAACCGATTGATTTGGGTGATACATCAAATTGTGTACCGTCATCGTTTTTCTTTGGTCTATGTAGATTGCTCACGACTGAAATGGCGCACCAGGCACCATTAAATAACGTTGTGCTGATTTTTCTTTTTCGTAGATTTCGCGCGCGGCATTAACATCTTGATTCTCTGATGTATGTGCAGTTGCCATATCCCACCAACAACTGGCATAACCCGGAACTCGTTCATCCCAATCTGTGTTTACGACGATGCAAGTTGTCTTTGTTGACGCGCGTGCTGTAATTAGAGCCTTTTTGAAATCAGCGAGATTTTCGGCCTTGATAGATGCAGCACCCAATCCTTCACAGATTTTGACGAAATCAACTGGCAACACATCACCGTCGTATGCGCCAGAATTGCCGCGATATCGATAATGGCAACCAAAACCTAGGCTGCCAACATTCTCTGACACTCTTCCAACACTTGAGAATCCATCATTGTTGACGACAACAATAATTAATTTAATGTTTTCTTGGACAGCCGTAGTTATCTCGGTATTCATCATCATGAACGAGCCATCTCCGACCATCACGTAGACCTCACGATCCGGAGCGGCCATTTTTGCACCGAGGCCACCTGCAATTTCGTAGCCCATAACGCTGTACCCATATTCGACTTGGTAACTTAACGAATCTTTACAGCGCCACAACTTCAATAAGTCTCCAGGCAAACTTCCGGCTGATGTTACGACAACGTCTTTTGGATCTGCCGATGCCTGAACTGCGCCGATGACCTCACCCTGGCTTATTGGTGTCATCGCCGCACCATAGACGCGCTCAACCTCTTCGTTCCATTTTTTGTTTAGTTGTTGGCAACGTTGGCGATACGAACTATCAACTTGATAATCACCCACAGCAACTGCAAGTTCTTCAAGAGTTACTTTGGCATCACCCACAAGTGGAATTGCTGCGTGTTTATATGCGTCCATTTCAAAAACATTGATATTTATAAAGCGAACATTCGGATGTCTGAACGCAGTTTTTGATGATGTAGGAAAGTCTGTAAAACGTGTGCCGATGCCAATTATTAAATCTGCTTCGGGCGCGATGATGTTTGCTGCCTCTGTACCTGAAACACCCGCCGCGCCAAGACTCAAAGGATGATCAAAAAGTAATGAACCTTTGCCTGCGTGAGTTTCGGCTACGGGAATTCCAGTTTTTTCAACGAACGACATCAGTGCGTCTTCTGCTGCGCTATACCGAACACCACCACCGGCAATAATTAGCGGAGTCTTAGCGGCACGGATCCATGCGACGGCACGCTCGATAGAGGTGGTGTCGGCACGGTTTCGCGGTATCGACCAGATTCGTTTACGAAACATTTCTTCGGGGTAATCAAAGGCGTAAGTCTGAATATCTTGTGGTAATGCCAAAACTGCGGCACCAGTTTCAGCAGGTGATGTAAGAATTCGCATCACTTCGGGCAGTGATGTGATTGCTTGCTCCGGACGTTGAATTCGATCCCAATATTTCGAGACAGGTTTAAAAGTATCGTTTGATGATTGATCTTGAGTGAATGAAAACTCAAGTTGTTGCAAAACTGGACTCTGAACTCTCTCAGCAAAGTAATCTCCAGCCAAGCAAAGAACTGGAACTCGGTTCACAGTTGCCGTAGCCGCCCCCGTAACCATGTTGGTTGCTCCTGGCCCAATTGATGAGAGACAGGCTTGGGCTTTCATTCGACGATTCATCTTGGCGTAGGCGACGGCACTATGGACCATTGCCTGTTCGTTACGAGAAAGGTAGTAGGGCATGTCAGTGTTGTACTGCTGCAGTGCTTGGGCGACACCGCCAATGTTTCCGTGACCAAAGATTCCCCAAGTTCCACCGAAAAATTGGTTTTCGTGCCCATCGCGCTCGACATGCTGATTAGTTAAATATTTGATAATTGCTTGAGCAAGTGTCAGTCGTTGTGTTGCCATGATTAGCTACCCCCATTGTTTCGCCTAGTTGAGAATAGCGATTTGGTGCGGATTTTTGAAATTTCGGCTTCGTTTGCAACCTTGAAAACGGCTAGGGTTTTGCATCGCATAATTTCACAAGGAGCATAAGCCATGACCGAAGCAGTAATTGTTGCAACAGCACGAAGCCCAATCGGACGTGCCAACAAAGGCACATTGACCGAACTTCGACCCGACGATATGTCGGCACAAATTGTTCGCGCACTCATGGCAAAAGTCCCACAACTTAAAGCTGACGATGTTGAAGACTTGATGATGGGTTGTGGCCAACCAGCGGGCGAGGCAGGTTTTAATATTGCTCGCGTAGTTGCTGTGCTGGCCGGTCTTGACAATGTTCCTGGGGTAACTGTCAATCGCTATTGCTCGTCAAGTTTGCAAACAATTCGTATGGCCGCCCATGCAATTAAAGCCGGTGAAGGCGATTGCTTTATTGCTGCGGGTGTCGAAACCGTAAGTCGATATGCATCGGGTGCAAGCGACATTGCACCTAACGCAATTTTCAAGCCATCTGGCGAGCGAACAAAGTCTCGCGCAGCAGGAGGACAAGGCGTCTGGTCGGCTGCATCGGGTCTTGCAGATATGTATATCGCAATGGGGCAAACCGCTGAGAACGTTCGCGAACTTGAAGGCGTAACGCGCCTTGAAATGGATGCATTCGGCGCACGTAGTCAGCAACGCGCTGTTGCTAACCAAGAAAACGGTTTCTTTGATCGCGAAATTTCGCCGCTCACATTGCCGAACGGCACTGTTATCTCAAAGGATGATGGTCCACGTGCTGGTACAACTGCGGAAGGTCTCGCCGGTTTGAAGCCAGTGTTTCGCCCAGACGGCGAAATTACAGCAGGCAACGCTTGTCCATTAAATGATGGTGCGGCAGCAGTTGTTGTAATGAGCGATACTAAAGCCAAGCAACTAGGCATCAAGCCATTAGCGAGAATCGTTTCGTCTGGTGTTTCTGGTTTGAATCCTGAAATTATGGGACTCGGACCAATTGAAGCCTGTCGTCAAGCACTTAAGCGTGCCGGCATGACGATCGACCAAATTGATCTTGTTGAAATCAATGAGGCATTTGCCGCACAAGTTATTCCGTCGGCAAAGCATTTGGGAATCCCAATGGAGAAACTAAACATTCATGGCGGGGCAATTGCGCTTGGTCACCCATTTGGAATGACTGGTGCTCGAATTATGGCAACCTTGATTAACGGCTTGCAACACACAGACAAACGATTCGGTCTCGAATCAATGTGTGTCGGTGGCGGTCAAGGTATGGCAATGATTATTGAGCGGTTGTAGCTAGTAATAATTAGCGAGCAGTATCTCGTAAGTTTTTCGCATGTAACAATGCGGCGATTGCCGCAATAGAGCCAATTCCAATGCCGACCGACATGAAAGTCGTGAGTGCACCATATTTGCCGTAAATACTTGGCGCAATGAAGGCAGCCAACATTTGCCCAAATACATTTACCGACCCAGAAAGCCCTTGGGCGGCTGATGCTCTACCGAGTGGCGCGGCCTTGGCGATTGCTGCCATTCCTGCTGGTGCAATTGCCGATTGAACAGTTCCTTCTATTAATCCAAGACCCAAAATTAGCCATGGTGACTTAAAGAAGCCGTAACTCATCGTCATCAAACTCACTGGGATGACAAGCCACAGCGCGACCGCAACTGGCGAGCGTTTATCAATCAGTTTTCCGGCGCGCGATGAAAACAGAATAAACGGCAATCCATAAACAGCGAATGTCAAACCAGTCATCGCGTTGTTGCCACCGAGGTCATCTAAGAATCGATCCCAAAGCGCATCAAACATTCCAGTTGGAAACGTCACAGCCAGCGTCAGTAGTAATGCCACGCGAATTTCTGGCAGACGAAGTAAATCGAGACTTGACTTGTCTGATTCAGAAGTTTTCACCAATTCAGGAAACTCACGCGGCATGATAACGACTAATGCGAACACTGCCATTGCACCAAACACGAGAAATGTTGTATCAAGCCCAAATGGGTCTATTAATAGAGAGCCGACAAGTGGGCCTGTAACAAAGCCACCAATTTCGGTGCCAGCAACCGCGCCAAGTCTTTCTGCACTTCGATTGCGGTCAAGGTTGGCAGCGAGTGCGCGCACTGCGGGAAACGTGCAACCTAGCGATGCGCCAACAATGGCGCGACCAACGATAAACCAACCAAGTGAGTCACCAAATACAAATACGACTGATCCAATGCTGGCAAGTGCGAGACCTACTTGAATCAACTTTCGTCCGTGTCCACGATCGGCGAGCGGTGCAACGAATAATTGAACGACTAAGCCAAGAGCAAAACCAGTGCCGGCAATTAATCCGAGTGCCGAATCGGCGTAGCCATATTTTTCTTGCAACTCAGACATTGAGGCGAATACCACACTGTTGGCTGCCGCAGTCGAAAACGTACAAAATAACAGCAGAAAGAGATCTGCACGGTGAATCTGCTTGGTCATCTGGTGATCTCGTCAAGCATGGCGTCAAAAAACTGTGGCCAATAATGTAGCGCCCAATTATCAAACTCAACTCTGCAAAGTCCGATGCACGAAACAATTGACACAGGGTCGTGCCAGATAAAACTTCCTGTGCCACCGAAGTGTCCGAAAGTCGATGCACTATTTCGCGTGCCCATCCAATGTGGGTGCTTCGCTCCATGAATCTCTGGCCCGAGGCCCCAGTTGCACGGGCTAAACCGACCAACACCAGGCACGACTCCCTCTAATTCGGCGAACTGAGAAGTTGTCACAATTTGCGCAGTCGCCGCGCTTATTAATCTCGGATTTCGTAACTCGAGCGCAAACTCAACTAGATCATCAACACACGAAACAACATCTTTTGCGCCCGACCCATTTAGCGAACTCGAAGCCATGCCAAGTGGCGAAAAAACTGCATCATTGAGATATTCGCTGAAAGCAATTTCGGTGACTGACTCAAGATGCTCGGTAATTAAGTCGTATCCAGAGTTCGAGTAAATGCGTTTACGTGCAGGGCTGACAATCGGCACATCGCCGTCGAAACTGTAGCCACCCGCGTGCGCCAGCAGGTGGGCGAGTGTGCATCCGTCTTGGCCGACTGGGGCATCAAGAGTCGTTGAACCTTCTTCAATTGCTACATGCGCCGCCCATGCGGTCAATAATTTTGATACCGAAGCGATGCGAGAAGTTCGCGATGTATCACCAAAGGTATGTGTGTGACCTTGGCGGTCGATGACGCAAATCGAAGTATTCGGCGCAGGCCACTCTTGCGCGAGTTTAAACGCCCGCATTGGGCTATTTTGCTGTACGGATTAGTTCAGCAACACGAAATGCGAGATCAAGTGATTGTCGCGCATTGAGTCGTGGATCACAAACCGATTCGTAGCGAGTGTCAAGATCTTCTTGGCTGACTGCTTCGGCACCACCAAGACACTCGGTGACGTTGTCGCCGGTGAGTTCAACGTGAATGCCACCCGGCCAACTATTTTCGGCACGATGGGCCAATACGAAGCCGGTGATCTCTCGAATGATGTCGTCAAAGTGTCGGGTCTTGCGACCATTGGTGGCGGTGAAAGTATTTGCATGCATTGGATCACACGCCCAAACAACAGGGTGCCCAGCATCACGCACGGCTCGAATCAGCGGTCGTAACACAGTTTCAATTTTGTCGGCACCCATTCGTGTGATCAGCGTTAACCGACCAGCAACTCGCGCGGGGTTGAGAATCTCGCACAAAGATAAAACAAAATCTGTTGTCGTTTCGGGGCCAATCTTGCAACCAACCGGGTTGCCGACGCCGCGCAAAAATTCGATGTGAGCGCCATCAAGTTGTCGCGTACGTTCACCAATCCACAACATGTGCGCTGAGCAGTCGTACCAAGTGCCCGTTAGCGAGTCTTGGCGAGTCAGTGCCTCTTCGTATCCAAGAATTAATGCTTCGTGACTTGTATAGAAGTCAACTTCGTGCAATGGGCTATGGCTCTCTGTGTCGATGCCACATGCGCGCATAAATGCCAGCGCTCGCTCAATTTCGCCTGCAACTTGTTCGTAGCGCTGACCGGCTGCACTGGTTGTGACAAATTCTTGGTTCCATGCATGAACACGATTCAGGTCGGCAAAGCCACCTTTGGTGAACGCGCGCAATAAGTTGAGCGTGCTTGCTGATTGGTGATATGCCTGCACCATGCGTTGTGGATCTGGCACGCGCGACTCGATGTGTGGTGCCGGGTCATTAACCATGTGCCCACGAAATGATGCGAACTCTTTGCCCCCGATAATTTCGGTATCGCTTGAGCGTGGCTTGGCGAATTGTCCGGCGATTCTGCCAACTTTTACGACTGGCACGCCCATCGAATATGTGAGCATCACTGCCATCTGCAAAATGACGCGAAGTTTTTCGCGGATATTAACCGCCGTGAACTCTTCGAAACTTTCTGCGCAGTCACCAGCCTGCAACAAAAATGCGTTTCCACTAGCAACTTGACCAAGTGCGGTCAGAAGCGATCGTGCCTCACCCGCAAAAACAAGTGGCGGGTAAGATGCGATTTGCTTCAGCGAATTATCAAGTTCAGTTTGACTCGGCCACTTCGGCTGTTGTGCGGCGACATTGTTCTGCCACGAGGACGGTGTCCAGCGATTAGTTGAACTCATTGCGATAACACTATTGCCGAAAGTTGCCTCAGACGGTGAGGATTTCTCCGGCATCGTCGCGCAATGTATCAACGGCACGACTCACAAGGCGACGGGCAGCTTCGGCGGTTACACCAAGCTCTTCGCCAACTTGACGAAAGCTTTTGCGCTCTCCATCATGAAGACCAAAACGAGCCTCAACTGCATAACGAGCACGCTCGTCAAGAGTGCCGAGAAGACGATCAAGCAAGTCTGTGTCGACCATTCCCATTACTGCATCTTCTGGGCTGATGTCTTCGTTTGGTACGAGGTCACCCAAAGTTGCATCGCCGTCTTCACCAATTGTTTTGTCAAGTGAAACTGGTGTTGTAAGGCGATGAAGTTCGGCGTTCATAGCGCTTAAACCTTCAGCATCGCCTGAGCCCTGTCGAAGTGCCGCGCGAAGTGTTGCCGAGCGGTCGCCAGGAATTCGAATAAGACTTGCTTTTTGGTCTAGTGCACGACCAATTGCTTGACGAATCCAAAATGTTGCATATGTTGAGAATTTAAAACCGCGACGCCAGTCGAACTTGTCAACAGCGTGTTCGAGACCGAGGTTTCCTTCTTGGATTAAATCGAGCAAGTCCATTCCTTGTGGCAATGGATATCGGCGAGCAATTGAAACAACTAAACGCAGGTTCGAGCGAATGAAACGATCTTTGGCGCGAGCAGCATTGCGCATATCGGCGCGAAGTGCGGCACCGCGTTCACCCTTTTCGATGGCTTTTTTAGCATCACGACCTGCTTCGATCGCTTTTGAGAGATCACGTTCATCTTCGGCGTTAAGCAAGGCAACCTTGCCGATTTCGTTGAGGTAGATACCGATTGAGTCAGACATGGGGGTGTTTGGTCTTTCTTGGGGGATTAGGGGGTATTCGGGGGGATTCGGGGACTAGAGATGATAGGGCATCGATTTGATTTGGTCAAGTGATAAGTGAACTATTTCATAAAAATTTTAAAACTGTGGCAATAAGGCGAATTATGGCTCTGAGCCTAAAGTCGCGGTTGCCTGCTTATTCGACTAATACACTTTGATAGTGCCAATGCGGGTCGGATTGTTCGGGGGGACATTTGATCCACCACATTTGGGGCATCTAGTAACCGCTGTCAATGTGCGTCACGTGCTGAATCTTGACATTGTGGTACTGATGGTGGCTAATGATCCATGGCAAAAACACGGGACTCGCGAAGTCGCTAGTGCCGTTGACAGACTGGCGATGGTTGAGGCAGCGATCAAAGATGTGGATGGGCTTGTCGCGGGCGATGATGAGATTTCGCGAGGTGGGCCAAGTTTTACAGCGGATACTTTAATTTCGTTGAGTAACCATTATGTAGACGCTGAACTCTTCACGATCGTTGGCGACGACGCCGCTGCGAAGTTTGGGTCATGGCAGCGTGCAAGTGAAATTGCCAAACTCTCAACTTTGGTAGTTGTCGACCGACCAGGTTCACCCTTGGTGCCACCAAGTGAATTCAAATGGAACCGTGTTGAGGCCCCGAGGCTCGAAGTGAGTTCTACTGACTTGCGTCAGCGCTTTGTAGACGGTCGACCGCTTGATTATTTAGTTGCAAATGAAGTGCTGAATGTCATCGCCGAACGTGGTTTATACGGGGTATCGAAATCCGGCGCCAAGAAATCCAGCGCTAAAAAATCCAGCGCTGAAAAATCATGACGGCGATTCCGCAAAGACAAAAGCAGCGTCTGCTCATCGCATTGTGTTGCGGCATTGCGTCTGCATTGATGCTGCCCGCTGGTCTTGTGATCGGCTACAACTCGGTACTTAATTCGAGCAGTGGCACGAATGTCAACGACATCAAAACTTTAAAGATTCTTGACACGCCAGTTGCACTTTTGGCAACTGTTAATGACTCAAAAGAAATCACCACGGTAAGTGTGATTGCTTTAGCGGGCGGCAGTTTCGGTGGCACAATTATTTCGATCCCAGCAAAAACTCAAGCAGAAGTTGCGCAAGGCGAAGCACCGAGAAGAATTTTCGATAGTTACATCGACGGTGATCCAACTGCATTCGTCGCCGATGTCGAGGGGTTGCTTAATGTCACGGTCTCCGCAGTTGGTATTTTGAATCGTGATGACCTACTGAGGCTTCTTGGTCCGGTTGGCCCAGTTGAAATACTGCTTGATTCTGACGTGCGCAACACTGGCGCAGATGGCGCAACGTCTCTTGTAGCGAAAACAGGAAAAGC
This sequence comes from Actinomycetota bacterium, assembly GCA_037142305.1. Lineage (GTDB taxonomy): Bacteria > Actinomycetota > Acidimicrobiia > Acidimicrobiales > Ilumatobacteraceae > BACL27. The sequence goes on along the minus strand of JBAXAW010000045.1, from coordinate 2,083 downwards.
AACAATTGACACATTTTCGTTGGTCGGTATTCTGCTGGCGCGCGAAATTGATCAAAGCGAAGCAGCAAGATTTAATCACCATAAATCTGCGTGGACAGCAATCGCGAACACTGTTGGTCTCGGGCTCAGACTTCAAACTTTGCAGACAGACCCACTTGAAACACCTTTAGATTTTGCGAGTTTTATGCAACGGTTATTCAACGGCCCAATTCAAATCTGGCAGTTCGCTGCTACGGCTGTTCCGGCTGGTGTTGATAATCCAAATTCGTTAGACATGTTCAGTCTCGACCCATCAGAAGTGACAATGATCATGGCTAGCGTTGCACCAACTTCGGTCACTGGCTCGGGTGTGGCAGGTGCTCTCGCTGTTCAGATTGACAGTCCGTTTAACGATCCCGCAGTGAGTCGTGAGATTGTTCGTCGTCTTGTGGCAATTGGTTTTGATGTGGCACTTGTGCGCGAGGTGCCTGGCCCGCCTCAAGAACTAACAGAAATTCGATATGTTGACTTGAATGTTTTGGCCGATATTGGTTTGAAGGATTTTATTGGCGACTTTGAGACTGCTCAAACCCGCGAACGCGCCCAAGGCATTGAACTGCAGATTGTTTTAGGCAATTCATTTGTTACGTTTTTTAAAGACAATCCGAATCTTCCTGCCACTAAGGTTGTGCCTTCAGAAGAATGAGTACTTACACACCACAATCAGACGCTTTGCGCATTGCCAAAGTTGCCGCGCAGGCAGCTGACGAAAAACAGGCAACCGATGTGACCGTTTTAGATGTCGGTGAGATTTTGGCGATTACTGACTTGTTCGTGGTTGCGAGTGCTGGTAACAAACGGCAGGTGCGCACGATCTGTGATGCAATCACCGACGCGGTTCGACGTGAGACAGGTCGCTCGCCATTATCTAGCGAGGGCGTAACCGAACAGCAGTGGATTTTGATTGATTACGGCAGTGTTGTGATTCATGTGTTTGATGACGAGACACGCAGATTTTACGAAATCGAGCGTCTCTATCGTGATGTACCAGCGGTCAGCTGGCGCCTCGTCAGCTAGTTACTTAGTTAATCTGCTGGTCGAGTTGCAACAATAAAAAATTGCCTGCCGAACATTCGCCAAAAAATTGGCACTGCTAAATAGAGTTTCACAAGCCAAGGATTAGAAAACCGCTGCGAGCGAAATGAAAGTGGCAAAAAGCGTGCGACGGTCGAGTGGTGCAGAAGGTCGGCTGCAGCCAAATGCTCTTCGATAGTTCTGTGTGTTAGTGGCAGTAAGTGGTCGGCAAAGTCGTAATACTCTTTTGCACAATACCTAAAGTTAGGTCCCATGATCGCGAGTTTGCCACCGGGCTTGAGTGATTTACGAAGTTGCATCAAATATTTATAAACATCGTCTGGCGTTGCCAAGTGTTCTAAAAAGTTTGAAACGAAAATTAAGTCAAAATAGTTCTCGGGCAAGTCAATTTTGTAGATATCGCCGAATCTCGTCGTGATCCCAGTTGGCCAACTGGTTCGTTGATCAGACAAATCACAAGCCCAACGCTCAATTGCACGAGATGCAATTATGAATTCTCCGCGACCAGCGGCCGGGTCGAGCACACTTTTTGGATTATCAAGCCGTGACTCGATCCAACGAGTGACAATTGCCCAAGTTGCATCTTTTTTTTCTTGTTTTAGTTCAGCAAATCTAAATTGATAGACCTTGCCAAGATCCAATTTTTGGCTTGAGCCTTGCCTCGACATTGTCGGTAAGGCTAATGCCATCCACTTAGATCTATCGGGTAGCGTATAAAAGTGTTTTAGGGGCTGTAGCTCAGTTGGTAGAGCGCTTCCATGGCATGGAAGAGGCCAGGGGTTCGATTCCCCTCAGCTCCACAATCAATATGCAAAAATTGGATGTTAGGAAAAGAAATCGATTGCCCAATGCAAAACTTGACTTTGGGTTTCTGAAAATATTTCTGGCAATTCTTGCTTTGATAATGGTGTGGAGCACGATGCTTCCGTTATTTGCAGGACCAGACGAGCATTCAAATTTTATAAAGTCTGCCGCTGTTATTAGGGGCCACCTAGTTGGGCGAAATATT
>JBAXAW010000044.1:0-15220 GCA_037142305.1 Actinomycetota bacterium | reverse complement strand
GAGTGGCATTGATGTCACACTAATTAATCCTGGACCGTACAACACTGGATTCAATGATCGCATGGCTGCATCAATGTGGGAGTGGTTTGGTGACGAATCAATTAGCGCTCCAGCGACTGATCTCCTTCGAGTAATCGGTTCAATGGTGACCACGAATCAAATGGATCCAGTTGATGTTGTTAATCGCCTTGTCGAACTTGTCGAAGCCGAAGCCACGACCGAGAACAACTTTATGCCACCGGAAATCCGAGATTTAGTTAAGGCACAAATTAACGCTGGCTGATCAACAGACTCACCAGTCGCCAAGCATTTCTTCCAAGCGCTCCACATATTGATACGGCGTCAGTTCAAGAATACTCTTTCCATAAGGCTCAATCTCAAACAACCCCGCCTTGTACAAATTCTGCGCAAAACAAAAATTCGATACGGGATCATGGGCGCCGAACGAAGAGGTAATGTCTACCCTCTGGTATTCCTCTTTGGTTCCGAATAAAAATCCAATGCCCATCCTCCATGCGTTATTTTCATAGAAAGACTTCATACCGACGTTGTACGGCTCCCGCTCCGAATAAAAATCATATCCAAAAATCTTTAGCGACGATGGACATTGCCTAAGAATACTAATCAAAAGCCTCAGCCCACTTGTGGCAGTCGTTCGATACATCGGCAACTCTTGATCCTCACAAAAAACCGGAATATTTCTGACAGGCCGCGAATCCGTCCCCCCTGCAACAATTAGTCGAAGGTCATCAAAATATTCATACGAAGATAAATTGGCCAATTCTCTAAGTGGTTCTAACGACGGATACTGAGAGATATCACAACGCTTACCGAACAGTTTTTCGTCTAGCAGATATTCTGCCCCCGGATATTTAATACGCGCAACGGCATCTGCCGAATCAATTTCAACTCCGTACTCATAATGTGCATTGCCAGGCCCAACCAGAGCAACCTTCTTACGCTCAACAAGTTCACGAAACAAATGTCCTGAATATTCTTTGATAGTGACATGAACTTCCGAATCATTTGCAGGTTTTCCCTCAAACCACCGCAGTGATTCATGAAACGATCTTAGAGTTTTCACACCCAAAACAGTATTTTGGACGAGTAATTCTCTAACATAATCTAAATTGCGACGCTCTAGCTGTGCCTCAATTGCGCGAGTTACCACTGTGGCACTAAAACTCGATTTTGAAACTTCGGCGATCGAAAGATCTAGCGAGTTTTCACGTGCAACCCATGCTGCTCGAAAATACCCCAAACAAAAAAGACCACGTGACAACTGATACCAACTGGTGGCATCAAGAATCGTGATTTCAAGTTGTTTTGTAGCCGCAATTATTTTTCTAGATATTGATTTGCGACTCTCGGAGTTTTCATGTGTAGAGACAATCGACTGAAGTAGTAAAAACGCATAACTATTTGGAAAATTAGAATCCAAAAGACTCAATGCAATGCGAATACAACGCTTACATTGGCGGACCTTGCCAACGCTATAAGCACTATTACTTAGTGCAAAAAATTTATATGATTCCCTTTTTAACTTGTATTCAGATCCAATTAAAAAATGTCTAAGAATCCAAATAGAAATAGAAGCTGGCAAATAATTCAAAACCAAGGAACGATTAATCAATAGTCCATTCTTTGGAGGCCACTTTGTGTACTTTTTCTTGAGTTTGGCAATTTTCTTTGAATTCAAACTCACAAATGACAGTCTAGAACTTGGTTAAACGGTGAAAATCGCATCAGCAATTACAAATTAACAATCGGATTGGGTGCTAAAGTTATGGCGTGTCAAATGCTCTTGGATTAGAGAAAATAGGTAAGACGACTAGCGCTAGCGACCGAAGTTTTGGAATAATGTTTGGTTGCATATTCATTATTCTTGCTGCGCTTCTGCGCTTTCGAGACAAGCCTGTTGGAGCACAAACATTGCTTGTGACTCTAAGTTGCCTAACTTTTGTAGTTTCATTCTCCCGACCAAGTTTGTTAAACATTCCGAACCGATTATGGATGAAGTTCAGCCTTTTGCTGGCCCGATTCGTGAGCCCAATCATTCTCGGAGTGTTGTTTTTTATACTCATTTCTCCTCTGGCACTCGCCTTGCGGCTCTTCGGGCGGGATGAATTGCACCTCAAAACCAAAAAACTAACGTCTTACTGGCAAAGCCGAAGAATCAGCGGTTACTCATTAGACTCTTTCAAGAATCAGTACTAATAATCTCAAGGGATCCACAATGTCATTCTTAAAAGAGTTTCTAAAATTTCTAAAGCACAATAAAAAGCTCTGGCTTGCGCCAGTTTTATTGGTTTTGGTCATAATCGGTGGACTTTTAGTGCTGGCACATTCTTCGCCACTTGCGCCGTTTATCTACGTCCTGTTCTAGATGACGGCAATTCTCGGCATCTCTGGCTACTACCATGACTCGGCTGCTTGCCTTGTCATCGATGGCGAAGTTAAATCTGCAGTTCAAGAAGAGCGGTTCACTCGCGTAAGACATGACGCAGACTTCCCAACGAATGCGGTTAAATATTGCATAGAGTCGTCGGGTTTAAAACCCGATCAAATTGACTTCGTCGTGTTTTATGACAAGCCCTTTCTTAAGTTTGATCGAATTCTTGAGACATATTTGGCTTTCGCGCCGAAAGGCTTTCGATCTTTTTCTCGTTCTCTACCCGTTTGGCTTAAAGAGAAATTATTTCAGAAACAAGTCATAGCAAAAGCACTTGAGCCGATATTTGGCGACCTCGGTGATCGGCTCCTCTTCTCTGAGCATCACTTAAGCCATGCAGCAAGTGCATTTTTCCCGTCGCCGTTCAATGATGCTGCAGTATTAACCATGGATGGTGTTGGTGAATGGGTCACGACATCTACGAGTATTGGTCGCGGCAACAATCTTGAGACGATAAATGAAATACATTTTCCGCACTCACTCGGGCTTCTTTACTCAGCATTCACTTATTACACGGGTTTTAAAGTTAACTCGGGTGAATATAAAGTCATGGGACTTGCGCCTTACGGCGAGCCAAAATACGCCGACATTATTCGAGAAAATTTGATCAACATCAGTGATGACGGGTCATTCTCTTTGAATATGCAGTATTTTAACTATTGCACGGGATTGACGATGACGAATTCGAAATTCGCAAAACTATTCGGAGCTCCTGCTCGAGGATTTGATGATGAGCTCACACAACGCGAAATGGATCTTGCCGCATCAGTGCAGAAAATAGTTGAAGAAGTAATGATTAAGATCTCGCGAAATATACGCGACGAAACAGGCATGCGCAATTTGTGCTTGGCAGGTGGTGTCGCCCTTAACTGTGTCGCCAATGGCGTGCTGCATCGCGAAAATATTTTTGATGATATATGGATACAACCTGCCGCTGGTGATTCGGGTGGCGCGGTAGGTGCAGCACTCGCCGTTTATCACCTCGGGCTGGGACGAGATCGAGTATTAAAGCCAAACGCAGATGCGATGTGTGGATCATTTCTCGGACCGGAATATTCGCAAAGCGAAATCGTTTCTCGACTGAACGCATCTGGTGCGATCTTTAAAGAACTGACCGACAAAGAAGTTGCAACTAATACTGCAACTGCACTTGCTGCCGGCAAATCAGTTGGATGGCATCAAGGCCGCATGGAGTTTGGTCCACGAGCATTAGGTTCGCGTTCAATCTTGGCAGACCCGCGCTCCCCTACTGTACAAAAGCGTCTTAATCTTCAAGTAAAAAAGCGCGAATCCTTTCGTCCATTTGCGCCGAGTGTGCTTCGCGAAGACGTCTCCGAATGGTTCGACCTTTCAACCGATAGTCCTTATATGTTGCTTGTTACTGGTGTTGCTTCATCGAAGCTCACCCCAACCACACTTGTCGATAGCGAAAAAACTGGCATCGCGCGCCTTGAAGTACAACGCTCAGTTATTCCTGCTGTGACACATGTCGACAATTCGGCGCGAGTGCATACAGTTGCCCGCGATGTCAACCCTCGCTATCACGCCTTATTGTCTGAATTCAAGTCTCAGACGGGTTGCCCAGTGCTTGTGAACACCTCATTTAATGTGCGTGGTGAGCCAATAGTAGAAACTCCCGAAGATGCTTTTCGATGTTTCATGCGAACCGACATCGAAGTTTTGGTTGTCGGCAATTGCTTTCTTGTCAAATCAGATCAGCCTGAACATTTGATTGACAATACAACTTTTGATTTGGATTAGTCCTCTCGAATGATTACAAAGTTCGATAAAGGCTCGTGTCTTCTATTGATTGATGTTCAGGTAGGTGTCGATGTGCTTTCGCATTGGGGTGGACCAACCGGACGGCGAAATAATCCAGATGCTGAAGCGAAAATGTTGAGATTACTGGCAGCGTGGCGCAAGGCGAATCTACAAGTTGCATTCACACGTCATGACTCACGCGAGGCCGCATCACCGTTAAAGTTCTCATTACCCACGGGTGCTCAAAAACCAGGCTTTGAACCAAGGACACGAGACATAGTTGTTGAAAAAGACGTTAACAGTGGGTTCATCGGTACCTCATTAGAGGTGCAACTTCGCCGTGCAAAAATCTCACGGCTAATAATCGTTGGATTCTTCACAAACTTCTGCGTTGAGACGACAACTCGAATGGCAGGAAATCTCGGTTTTGATACTTATTTAGTTGACGATTGTTGTTCAACATCAAACCGCGTCGGCCCAGACGGCATTGACCGAGACCCAGAGTTAGTTCATGCAATGACGGTTGCCAACCTGCATGGCGAATTCTGCACCGCAATAAAATGCGACGACGCAATTTCTCTGATAATCGCTGACAACTCGGCGCTTACTCGCTGCCAAGGCAACGAATAACAACTAGTTTTACCTAGTTATTAAATCAGCTCTTTTTCTTTTCTTGCTTCTTCAGACGCTTTTCTTTGAGTGAAAGTTTTGCTGCTTTTTTGTTATTTGGATTACTTTTTTGCTCTTTATTAGCCATAACTGTTTCTCCCTATTTTGAAATTAATTCGCTGTATAACTGACTCTTTATCTATTTAAACAATAGTCGCTGACACGAGTCACGCACGGTCAGTCTGTTGGCGAACTGAAAGCGCCTCAAGAGTTGAGCCGAGATCAGACGCAGATTGATTGCTCTCAAGTGCTTGCAGCACAAAATCTGCTTGCGACTGTGGAGCTAACCCCTTAAGCGGTGGGTCACGATCAAGATTTGTCGGAAAGGCGTACCCCTCGGCACATGCTGCAATGCTATTTTGCAACGACTGGCGCGACCAACCAGAAGCTTTTCGCTTCTGCAAAGTTGGATAGATCGCATTCGACATCTGTTGCCGATTTACTGTCTCGAGAGTTCGACCAAACGCTGAGCCGATTTGCATCAAATTTGCCATCCGCTTTATATCTTTGGTTTGATTCGTACCCGCGGCATGAAACACAGCCGGGTTGAAAAATGCTCCATCACCCTTTTGTAAAGGTAACTGCGCATAATTCTCTGCAAAATAGTTTCTAATTACCGGGTTACGCCAAGCGACATAACCAGAAACCATTTTTTGCGAATGTGGCAGATACATAGTCGGGCCGGTCTCACGGGGCATATTCGTATGTGCAACAGCACCTTGCAACGTCAACACCGGCGATAATAAATGCACATGAGTTGGGTAATCAAAAGCCTGCTCGTCAGTTAAAAACCCTAAGTGATAATCACGATGTGGTTGCTGAGCATCGCCGCCAGGGTTAACGACATTGACCTGCGTCGTGATTTGATAAGCAGGTCCGAGCCAAGCAGTAGCAATCAATGAGATAAAATCGTTGGCGTAGTAATCAACGAACGACTCTGGATCTCGCAAGGCGAGTTTCTCCTGCACGTTCCACACACGGTCGTTTGACCCCGGTTTGGCGTAATGATCACCCTTCGCCTCACCTCGTGCATGCTGCTCTTCGATTATCTGCCAGTAGACATTCGAAACTCGATCAACAATTGCAGTATCTGGATACATGCCCTTGAACGCAACAATGCCCGGACCAGAAAGCAATGCGCGACCTAGTTCGGCCATCACCGCCCGTCGTCCGTCTCGACTTGAAATCTGTGGTACCAAACGTTCGCAGTCGTAGACGAGAGTATTTTGCTCAACCGACGAAGCAAATTTGTAATCACTCAAAAGTGTCTTCGATTCAGCAAGTACTTTCAGCTCTGAAAGTTGATCGCCAGTATTAGTAACCCATCCAGGTTGGTCAGACATATATCTTAGATTAGTCGCGTTGCTCAAGTCTCAGCGATTGCCACGAACCGTCTGCTGTCCATCCTCCGTCAACTGGTAACGCAACCCCGTTGACAAACCCTGATTTAGAACTATCGCAAAGCCAAACGATTGCCTGTGCAATATCGTCTGGGCGAGCAAATCGTGCCATCGGAACATGATTGGTGATATCAAGGTCCGTGTACGAACCACTCGCCTGATCCTTATGATCCATTTCAGTCTTGACCCAACCAGGGCACACGGCATTGACGCGCACTCCTCGAGCACCCCATTCAACAGCAAGAGTTCGAGTCAGGCCTATTAGCCCGTGTTTACTTGCGTTATAAGCGGATCGATCGGCGATGCCTTGCAGACCCGCGACAGATGAAATATTTACAATGCTGCCAGAACCAGCATTAAGCATGACTTCACCAAAAGCCTTACACAATAAAAATGGCGCTACCAAATTTACTTCTAAAACTTTTCTATAAGTCGCAACAGATGTTTCTAAAGCCGACTCAATGTTTGAAATCCCTGCGTTATTGACTAGCGCATCAATCCGCCCAAACTTCTCGAAACTTTCAGCCGCAGCTATTGAGACAAAATTTTCGTCAGTGATATCACCCGTGAATGCAACTACATCTTTGTAGCCGGACAAATCAATTTGTTGTATATCAATTAATACCAACGACCAACCAAGAGCATCAAAGACTTCGGCTGTCTTTCGACCTATACCTTGTGATGCGCCAGTAACTACCGCAACTGGCATGGGGTTACTAGTAGCCAAAACTATGGATTAACAGTTACGAAGCAGCGATCTTTCGAAGGCTCGACCGCGCAATCGCAGTATGAGTCAACACTGCGTTAACACCAGAAGAAGATTTAATAGTTCCGTTGTTCAAAACAAAAGCATCGGCAGCCATTCCTACACCAGTGTTATCAATATCACCAGCGAGCACTGTGTAACTAAATATGATGCTGACTCCGCCTGACCCTTCGAGGTAAAGAACTTTATTGATTCCGTCTGAGAGTAGAGAGATATACGGTGTGCCAGTAATGACAACAGGCAAGTCAAAGATCACTTTCACTTGAACATTTTGACCGACAATCCATTTCGCTCCAGGCTCCTTGAAAGCAATTGATGTGATCTTCGGCGCCGCACTTGATGCGACAGTGGTGGTAGTCGTGGTAGTGGTCGCAACAGTTGTAGCGGTAGTCGCAACAGTTGTAGCGGTCGTAGCAACGGTGGTCACTGTTGTAGTAACTGCTGGCGCGGTTGGACCAAGCTTTCGCGTCGCAGATTTTGCGATTCCTAGGTGCGTTAAAGTCGCGGGTGTGCCGTTCATTGAGTTAATCGTTCCGCCGTTTAAAACAAGCGAATTGGCTTTAAGTCCAAAACCAACATTATCAACGTCTCCAGTCACAGTGGTGTAAGAGAACAACAGAACTTGTGTACCCGAGCCACCGGCGTAGGTCAATTTTCCGATCGTGTCAGAGTCGAGAAAAATTTGTGGTGATCCGGTCACTATTACGCCAGAGTCGAAAGTAACTAGAACATTGATAATTTGGCCAGTCAAATAAAAAGAAGTTGACGCACTTGGCGCGATTATAACTGAAGTGATTGTTGGCGATTTAAAGGATGTACTATCAAGTGCAATCCAGGTCTTTGCTTTGCCAACTTTGGCGCAAACTAATCTTGCTGTACCAACGACCGCGATTTTGCCAGTTGAGTTGCATTTACCACCTGCACTAGCTTCAGCCAAGGCCTGAGTCTGCAATCCACCAAATAGACACAACGCAATAAATAAACCTACTAATTTTTTTGACATTGCATAATTATATCCAGAAAACACAATCGTTGATGCTTTCTCTAAGCTCGCCTAACCGTAGTTGATTGCGGAGAGCCCAAAAGCATTTTTTGGGCATTTCCAGCGGTATCCGTAATAGAAAAACTCGCCGAAGCACGCAAAGTCGCAATGTGGTCATCATTGTCTCGTTCGGCATTCGAAAAAGCCGTAATCGTGCAAACCGTAGTCGATGTCTGAACTATCGAGCCGATGATTGAGATCTTGTCCCAAGTGAAATCTTCATCGAAATTCGCAGAAAGAGTTGAACATTTAATCGGTTCGTCACCCGTCACCGTGAACGTCAACGTACTTGAAGTCGAGCTGCCCTTACCACGAAGCAACGTCACAACTGGTGGCGTTTTATCAGCCGCAACAGTCGTTGTAGTTGTCGTGGTCGTAGTTGCGATTGTCGTTGTAGCAGCTGCGACAGTGGTCGTAGTCGCGGCAGTAGTGGTAGTCGCAACGGCTGAAGTTGTAGTCGCCACCGAAACAATCGTCCATTTTAATTTCTTACCAGATTTGGCACAGATCAATTTTGCATCACCTACGGAGATAATTTTGCCAGCCTTCTCACAGTTAGAACCGACATCGTTAGCGGCAAGTGCACAACTGGCGCCTAAACCAATAATCAGTGACACAATGATTGACTTTTTCACCTTAGAAATTTTTTGGGTGTTTTTCATACAATCCTCACGCTACTAAGGTCCGACTAATCTTGAACCTGAGCGCGAAATTCTTGCGTGAGTTAGGTCTGCGTTAACACCTGCGGCTGACTTTATAGTGCCGCCGTTAAGAACTATCGAATTCGCAATTAGTCCAACTCCTGAATTCTCAACGTCTCCTGTGGCCACTGTGTACGAAAACATAATATTGGTCGTTCCATTGCCATCCAAGAACGGAGTCCTACCAATATTTGACGCATCTAGCATCACATACGGTGCCCCAGAAACAGTCACTGGCAACGAAAATACAAAAGCAACCCTGACAAATTGCCCTACATGATAAATACCGTCGGTTCCAGGTGCACGAATCGCAACAGAAAGTATCTTTGGGATTGCGGTCGAAACCGTCGTGGTGGTGGTAGTAGTTGTAGTAGTCGTTGTAGCGGCAACAGTTGTCGTTGTCGCTGCAACAGTCGTTGCAGAAGCCACCGTGGTAGTTGTCGTGACCGGAGCAACAACCTGAGTAGTGGTCGCTACTTTAGGAATCAGGATCCATGTAAGTTTTCGATTTACTCGTCCACAGACCATTTTGACATCAGAAACATTTATGACCTTGCCAGCCTTCGAGCACCGTGCGGTTGACTTGCTGGATGCCTCAACTATCGATGACGGTCCAAGCATTAGACAGACAAATGCCAGGCTTGAAAACACTCTTTTCCCCATTTTGGGATTTTAACTAAGGCATCTCCCAAAACCTACCTGATTGCTGTACCCCTTATAGGGCTTGAAAATCTAAAACTAATGGATAGAGACTAAGAATGAACCCAAGCGCTTTGACGTGTCAGTTGACAAGCGGATGTAATGATCGGCAGTTGACGATTTCAGAGCCGGCCGTGATCGTTGTGAACATACACAAAAACTTGACAATTTTATTTGCGGCGACATCGCCCGTTGAATCTAAAATCGCCGTCACATTGCCCGCCAAAGTGACAGTGTTGCCCGATCGATTCCAAATAACAAATTCAAAAGAAGAACCTAAAAGTTCTCCGGTGTAAGCCAAAGCGATATTTGCACCAGTGTCCATCGTCAAGGTTCGTGTCGCAGTTGTCGTGATCATATTAAACAAAGTGTTATTGACCAACTGTGCTGCGGTCAGAGTTGCGGCCGCGTCTGCCAATGCAACGACCGCATACTTGCCGACTGAGCCAGTCGCTCCAGTAGCGCCCTTGTCCCCCGTCGCACCAGTAGCACCAGTGTCGCCTTTAGAAATAGTTGTTGGTCCGACTGCGCCAGTTGCACCAGTCGCACCTGTTGCGCCAGTCGCACCTCTTGCGCCAGTCGCACCAGTCGTGCCAGTCGCACCCCTGTCACCAGTTGGGCCGACAGTGCCCAAGCCTTCTTGTCGCAAAACAATTGCATACTCGGTTTTTTTACAAACTGTTGCAACTCTCATGACACCTGTTCGCTTATTGGCACACGCTGCAATATCTGCAGCACTAACTACAACAGCATCAAAGAGAAAAGAAGTCGAAACAGCCAGAGCCAAGAGCAAAAGAGTTCGATTTTTGAAAGATTTTTTCATAACGTCTAATTTGATCTTTTGAAGCAAAAACTTGGCATGGGGTATTTCACGAACTGATCAGACGTTGAATGACTGACACGCGACGACTTCAGCGCCAGAGGTGATCGTTGTGAACATGCACAAAAACTTGACAATCTTTCCTGCGCCAACATCTCCCGTTCCAGTTAACGTCGCAGTCGCACTGGCGGTCAGAGTGGCAATTGCGGCTCCTCGGTTCCAAATTGCGAATTCAAAAGATGAGCCTAAAACTTCTCCGGTGTAGGCCAACGCAATATTTGGCCCAGTATCCATCGTCAAGGCTCTTGCCGTACCCATCGTGATGATATTAAAAAGCGTGTTGTTTACTAATTGAGCAGCAGTCAAAGTCGCTGCATTATCAGTCAATGCAACGATCGCATACTTACCAACTGTGCCTGTGGCGCCCGTATCACCAGTCGCGCCCTTCGCGCCAGTCGCACCAGTATCACCTTTCACTGTCGATGTGGCACCGGCTGCGCCCGTGGCACCCGTGGCACCAGTCGGGCCAGTCAAACCAGTCGGGCCAGTCGCACCAGTCGCACCAGTCGCGCCAGTCGGACCAGTCGCACCCTTTGGGCCTACTCCATCTTGACTCCAAACGATTGAATACTCACTTGGCTTACAGACTTTCGAAACCCGCAAAATACCAGTTTTTTTATTAGCACACCCAGAAATATCAGCGGCTGACGCGCTCGTCGCATATGACAAAGTCGAACCGAGAACTAACGCGACACTCAACATCACTACAGATTTCGAAGACGACTTAATTGAAAACATTGAACCTCTATCGCTCATAATGAAAACTCAAAAGACCAAACACGATGAAATAATAGAGCAGATCGTCTTGTTACTTGGGGATTTACTATTCAAACTTGAGATGCACCAGAGCGCCGCCGCACCGAGCTTACGAATATATTGTTCCGTCTGGCATAATTGCCCCCTGCAAAAAGGCACCAGTGAAATTAACTCGTTTAATCACTGCCCCACTGAGATTTGCATTCTGTAAATTTGCGTAACTTAAATTAGACCTCGTCAGATCAGCATCCCGAAGGTTCGCACCCGATAGGTCAGCATTTGACAAATTCGTATCAAGCAAGTCTGCTCCTGAAAGATTTGCCGACACTAAACGGGCAAAAGACAAATCACTATCTGAAAGATTGGCAAAACTAAGATCTGCACCTGAAAGGTCAGCGTCTGACAAATTAGCGTTCAATATATTCGCTCCAGGAAACGAGGCGCCGCGCGCATCAACTCTGAAAAGATCACAATCAATCAAAATTGTCTCAGTCAAATTTGAGTCTTTCAACACTGCATTGCTGAGATCCGCACCAGTCAGGTTTGACCGCACCAAATCGACTCGACTCAAATTTGCTCTGACGATTTTGGCATTATTCAACCGAGCATTCGAAATATCGGCACCTCGCAAATTAGCGTTTGATAAATCAGCCTCACGCAGATCGGCTCCTTTAAGGCTGGTGCCCGCTAGATTCGCTGAATTAAAATTTGCACCGCGTAACTTTTGATTTGAGAGATTTAGATTAGTCATAAAACGTTGTAACGCTAGAGTACCTACGATGTCTGTTGCAGCCAAACTCATTAGGTTGGCATTCTCAGGATTGATGCTCGGCTCTTCAGGTAGTTCGAAGCCGAATTTCTGTGTTGATTCACAGCACAGAAAGATCGAACATCCCGTATTTGCGGCTAATGAAGTTAAAGTTTTAAGTAAAATTCATACTAAAGACAGAGTCGTTTTTATAACTATCGACGACGGTGTCACAGTTTCTGATGATTTGGCAAAATTCATTGACAACAATCAACTGCCGATAACAACTTTCGCACTTGCCGGTGAACTTTGGCGAAATCGCGATTGGTTTACGCTACGCACAAACATGACTTTCGAGAATCACACGAACACACATGCGCATATGACCTTGATCAAGTCAGAACAACAAATCTATGAAATCTGTCGGGCATCACAAGTGATCAGAAATGTCACCGGAGAGCGACCAGTTTTCTTTCGCCCGCCAGGTGGTAGTTGGAACGAAGAGGTTCGCGAGTCTGTCGGTCGTAGCGGTATCAAGTATTTACTGATGTGGAACGTGCAAATTTATAGAGGATCAACGTCGATGTCGGGTCGAAAAACTCTCAGCCCGGGAGACATAATTCTGCTGCATTACACGCCAAGTCTTGAAAGCGATCTAAAGATCTTGCTAACAAAAATGAAACAGGCTGGATTACGACCAGCACTTTTGCGCGATTATCTACAATGACGAAGATTTCGAGGATTTCGAAGAGTTCGAAGGAACATTCAATATTCAATCGACTAATTAAAAAACGAATGAAACTACGCAGTGGCATGCGACAAGACCTACCGATTATCGTTGCAGTGTGTTGTTTTATTGGTTCATTGCACTAGCTGTTAGCGGTTTCGTCTTTAACTTGATGACATTTACATGGGCGTGGTTTTGTTTTCTTTGGTGCGTTGTTTGCTTAGGTACATGGTGGAACGCACAACTTTGATTTAACGTCAATTATCAAATTCGGCGACACCTGGCTAACCAAAGGCCCGCACTGCACGAACGTTGTGATTGTTGCTCTTATAGCCGTTGCCTTCACCGCTGGGGGTATACAGGTTGAAAGCAGAATCTACGCCGCCCTCGGTGGAACTATAATAATTGCCAGACAAGAAAGAGCCCTTGGCTGCGCTTCGGTTCAACGTGCCAGTGTTGCACGCTGTTGCATCAGATACCCAATCAGCATCGCGTAGCCATTTACACAATTGTGTATTTTCGCTCCGAGACGGTAGATACCAGTCAGCTTTACCGTTAGCGCTATATGCCCAAGCAATTCCGGCAGCATAAGAACCCGCAGCAACACCCCCTGCCGTAGTTAGGCGCGCATAAATTTGGTTCGTATTCGCCATACCCATACCGATTGCTTCCGCTGCAGCGCGCGACGCGGCTTGACCGGCAGAGTTTGGGTAGATGCTGTTTAATTGGCAATTTGATGTGCCCGAATCAGACCCAGCGGCGTAGCAAAATGCGGCAGTGGTCGCCCACGGGCTGCTCGTACTCTGCTCAGTCGTGGTGACCTCTAAATATCTACAAGCCGTAGCGCAGTCTGAACCTGTTGACGTGAAGTCTGCTGTAGCAACATAGAACACTAATCCGCCGCCAGGGCCACTTTCGCCAGTGCGATACACCACACTCGATGAACTCGACGAGCTCGAGGCAATTACGGTGCCGCCCGAGACGGTGTCGCGCCAAGTTGCGTAGAACTGTGAAGGTGCGATGTAATTACTACTAGTAGTTGCTAACCCTGTTGACTGGGTTTTGGCTTTGCATGCATTTTTTAATGCGATAAGACCATTCGTATTGTCGCCATCGGCCGCACTGGTTTGAGGTTTCAATACCCCGAACGCATGACCGTTAACAGCCAAAGCCGACCAAGTCGCAATCGCGCTATTCGAAGTATTCAACTGTGCATTAACAACAACTGGCGAGACACTGCCAGACGCCAAAAATTTACCTTCAAGGATTATTCTTGCAGCCCAACAACTACCACTAGACGAAAACGCCACCGCATAAAAACCTTGACAGCCCAACAAGCCACCAGTTGAATCCCAAGTTTGAACAGCCTGAACGCTAACTATTCGAGAATTAGTTGACGAAACAGAACTCGCAACAACGTCAACATTAGGTTCAAGCTTCTGCAGATCAGCCGCTAAAGCACTCGAATCTCCACACTGTGCAGATGATGCATCAGAAAAGTCGCCCTGACTTTGATAATGAAACTTTGCAGCCTTCAATACATTGTCGATAGACGACTGCGCTTCTTTGTCATAAGAATTGTTACGAGAACCCAAAAAACTCGGTATAGCAACACTTGATAAAACACCCAAGACGACCATCGCAATAACCAACTCAGTCAACGTGAACCCGTTGTCGCGATGAACAAACCGACGCAAACGGGCTAAACGGCACGTGCGGTGCGAGTTCTGGTACCGCAAATGTACCAATCCCACTACTGCAACCTACATCACATCAGACACGCAAAATGACCGAAAAAGTCATCAACCAAACGCTCGAATTGGGCGGATGTACCAAGCTTCAGTTTTCGGTGAGTTAACAGGGTGAGCTGTTTGAATGTTTTTCCTTTGCGCAATAGTTGAATTGACTACAGTTGAGCCCCAGTAATAATCGCTGGGTAAGCCAGAGTTACCTACGGTTAAGGTTCCGGAAGTCCATTTGGTAGCGATCTCGCCCAATTCGGTTAGCGAAGGTAAGTACCAGTCAGTTAGGCCGCCGCCTTGGTAAGCGCGAGCAACTGTTGCAGCTTTGCCCGCGGTATTACTCTGACTGATGATTGCTGTTGTGTTTGCATGACCCGCACCAATCGCGTCACCTGATGCGCCAGCGCCAACATCCGTTGCAGTATTACCAGACCAAAGACATTTTGGATCAACGGTACTTGTCCCGTCTATGCCTCCCGCTGATCCGCAGTTGATTTGCCCAGATGGGGATGAGGACACAATCCAACCTTGAGGCGCGATTTCTAGATATTTGCATGTCGTGTTGCAAGTTGACCCTGTTGATGTGAACGTGCCTGAGGATGCTTGAACGTAGAACACGATGCCGCCACCAGGGCCGGTGTTGCCAAGGATGCATGTTCCACCTGTTGCACATGTGATCGCTGGTGTAACCGAACTTGAAGCACTTGATGAACCTGATGTGCCCATAGCATTTGTGGCTGTTGTCGTAAACGTGTATCCCGTACCGTTTGTTAAACCTGTGACAGCACATGACCCTGATGCGCCAGTGACCGTGCAAGTTCTAGTGACTCCTGAAACTTGTGGTGACGCACTAACTGTGTAACTAGTTGGTGTGCCA
>JBAXAW010000043.1:0-15461 GCA_037142305.1 Actinomycetota bacterium | reverse complement strand
CGACGTGGCAAGCAAGGTCCGCGCACAGATCGACCAGACCGAGATAATCGTGAACCTCGTGAACCACGTGAGCCGAGAGCAGATCGACCAAATCGTGAACCGCGAGCACCAAGACCAGATCGCAAATCATTTCCACCCGCGCCAGAGGTTCCAAAGCGACCGATTGCAAAACGTCTCAAGCCAAAGCGTGTGCATCGCACAGCGGTACTTGAGTCTTTGCCAGTTGAACAACGAGGAGTCGCGGAGCGTGCGCTTGCTGGTGGTCTTGCTGCGGTGCGTGAGGCAATTAAATCGCAAAATGCACAACTCAAAAAAGATGGTAAAGCAGAAGTTAAAGCCGATGGTTTAATTTCGATGGCTTCAGATATTTTGCCAAAACTGCGAGTTGCTGAGTGGCTTGATAAAGCCGAGGCCGCTAAAGCAGATCTTGACTTGCTTGATTTGCGAGATCTTCGAGCAGTCGTGGTCGGCAGTGATGACCCAATGGTTGTGCGAGATGAGTCAACTCGAGCTCTGGCTACTGAACTTAAAGCGGCTTTAAAGAGTCGTCAAGAAAAAGAAATGACTAATTGGATAGACGACATGAAGTCTGCTGTCGAGATTGCACGAGTGGTTCGAGCGCTAAAACTTTCAGGCGAGCCACCAAAAGCCGGTGTGTTGTTTCCAGTTGAACTCGGCGCGCAAATCGCTAAAGCCGCAACAGAATCTCTAGCAAGCGATGCCGGTGCAGACCGTTGGATTGCTGTTCTTGAGGCGCTCGCCTTCTCGCCAATTCGTGCTCAGGTTAAGCCTGCCGCTGCGCCGGTTGCAGCAACTGATGCTCTGCGCGAAACCGTAAAACGCCTCTCTCCTCTGCTTCCTCAGATTGCCGCATTATTTGGGATCGAAGTAGTCGCTGGTGTGCAAGCGCCGAAACCTTTGCGTCCTCCGCGTCAAGCTCGTCAAGTTCGTAAACCGCGTGAGAAAAAAGAACCAAAACTCATAATTCCTCCTGCGCCGCAGCCAGTTGTAGAGACGCCAGTTGCGCAATCAATTGTCGAAGCTCCAGTTGTCGAAGCTCAAGTTGTCGAGTTGCCAGTTGCAGAAATAACAGTTGCAGAAACGCCGGTTTCAGAATCGACAGTTGAAGCTGAAGCCCCGTCTTCGTCTGAGCAGGCTTAGTCATCTACGATCGCGTTATGACAAATATCGTTGAATATCAAGTTGACGGCAAAGTTGCCATAATCACTCTTAATCGCCCTGATGCACGAAATGCAATCAATGGTGATGTAGCTAGCGGTCTTGAAGCGGCAATCGACAAAGTTGAAGCCGATGACAATGTTTGGATCGCTATCTTGGCGGCGAACACCGAGGGTCAACAACGACCAGTTTTTTGCGCGGGCGCTGACCTCAAAGCGATACATTCTGGTCAAGCCGCAGCGTTGAACACGCCTCGTGGTGGCTTTGGCGGTTTTGTTTATCGCCAGCGCAAGAAGCCAGTGATCGCGGCAGTTGACGGTCTGGCTACTGCAGGTGGTTGCGAACTAGTGCTGGCGTGCGACATGGTCGTGGCGACGACACGGTCTGCATTCGGCCTGGCTGAGGCAACACGCAATTTAATTGCAGGAGCAGGTGGATTATTTCGCCTGCCTCGAGCAATCGGTCGAGCCGCAGCAATGGAAGCAATTCTCACCGGAGAACCATTCACAGCGCAACGCGCCTATGAACTTGGCATGGTTAATCATTTAGTAGAACCAGAAAAAGTACTTGAAGGAGCAATGGATCTTGCATTGCGAGTTTGCAAAGCAGCGCCACTCGCAGTTTGGGCAAGTCGTAAAATTGTTTTGGCTGCAGCCACAGAGTCAGATGAAACGCTGATCAATATGACGAACAAAGAATTCGGTGCTGTGTTGAACTCTGAAGATACAAAAGAAGGCTTAACAGCCTTTATTGAGAAGCGAACACCAAACTGGCAAGGCAAATAAAATTTAACTAGTTGAGTTTTTTGGTGACAGTTATCAGTCTCGCAACAAGCCCAGATCGCTCGTAAAGATTTTTCGTTTCGCGATCGCCAGGAAGCGCAAGTGCATCAAGTGCCGTGAGTTTCAGTTGTTGCGCCCAAGCCAATGCCGATGAGACAAGAGCATCGCCGACACCTAAGTTGCGTGCATCATGAGTCACAAAAACTTGTTCAATAGTTGCTACCTGATTATTGAAGTTTTCAGCCTTTCGCGCGACTAGGTATCCCATCACAACCGAATCAATACCACCGGCCAAAATAAACACCGCATCGTTGTTTAATTCTTCAAGCCAACTGCCGCCGATTTCGGGCACCTCACTTGCAAGTCGGTCGGCGCCGCGAAATTCATCTAGTGATTTCCGTGCTTCGCTCTCAAGTAGTACCAGAACATCTATATCTTTTGATGAAGCCGGCCTCGAGAAAATTTGCACGATTAGTAACTGAGATTTAGTTTGATCAAAATAGGAAAACTATTTTGAAGCACCTGACAACAATGCGATCTTTTTTAAAATAGTTTGGCGAGATCGATTGGCGGTCTCGTATTTCTTAATCTTGGCAAGTTCGGCCTTGTCCAGCCCACCGAGTAGGTCAAGAATTTGCAATGCCGAGAGATCGTCATAACTAGCAATTGGCAATTTCGAGGCTGTCGACGCAGAAGTTTTTTTCGTATTTGCGCTTGTCGTATCCGTCTTTTTTGCAGTATTCGTTTGTATCTCATCACTCGACGCAACCACCAATTTGTCTGGCTTTGGTACAACTGGTGGGTTGCTGGGCTCACGTGTCGAATAGTTATCGACCTGGTCGATGAAGCGCTTATTGACTTGTTCAACTGCCATCTTGCCGACGAAACGCCATAACTTGATTTTGTCGGGTAGCTGTGAAATGAACTTATCAATCAGTTCGCTTGGATTTGGCGGGTTTGGGGCCGCAGTCATATTGATCAGTGTACGAACAGCGGACAGGCGTCGTCTTCGACAGGGCAACCCGGTGCTGTTTGTCGCACGAGCAAGAAACAGTGAGAACACTGGGTCTCATCTGGACGCCGTGGTTGGAGCCTTTCGACTCCATCGGTGCGGTCATCGCCCACAACTTCGTCTTCTTCTTCGGGAGCAGTTTCTTGTGGTGATGCTAATTTGTCTTGCAAAATCGATGAGAGATCAGCTTCAACGTCATCTTCAGTACGCAGATCATCTTCGTCATCGTCGTCATCTGCTGATTTTGGTTTTGTAGGATCAACCGGTGCGAGCGTCGAACCTTCGTCGCTTAGCGCTGTTGCTCCGTCGTTTGTTAAATCAACAACCAGATCTCCAGTTAATGCATCTGGGTCAAAATCTTCACCATCAACTGCGTCAGCATCTGGATCAAAATCAGGGTCGACCACTTCAGTCAAGTCGTCGATCTCTAGATCTTCGCCAACTACCTCTTCGGTCTCTTCAGTTTCGATCTCGTCTTCGTCAGCCATGGTGTCCGTTCACTCGTTTCAATTCAGTCGCGCATAGTATCCGATATCTAGGGGTATAACTCCAAATCGGGTTTTTGCTTGTGTGGTTGTTGCTTCTAGCTGTCATTTACGCCTTGCCTCGGCTTTTCGTTCAGAATCTAAACGCTCTAGTTCTGGGGCATTTTTAACGATGTGAGTCATTGCATCAGCTATCGCCCTATGGCCCGCCTTCTCGCCGATTAGTCGGTGCATCTCAATGGCCACGCGACGATATGAGGGGTGGCCTTGAGGCGAAGATCGTAACTCGAGCATATGAATCGCCTCTCGAGCATTGAACTGCATTACATAACGCATTCTGTAAGCCATTGAAACTGCGTATGGTGCCTGACTTGGATATTCAGGGAGCAACGCATCATAAAGTTCACTTGAACGATGCATCGCTTCGTCAAACGCATCCCCGGCACCCGACTCGGCGACAACTTCAGGGCGAATGAAACCATGATGTGGTGTCAGTCGTTGCCATTCGATTGTCAACAATCGATGTCTTTGCAAGTCACGAAACGCGCCATAATCTCCCAACACATCAAAGCGATAGTCAATGCGTTCAAACGCTCGGCCTGGCTTGTGGCGACGGTTCTCTCGCTCGCCAACATAAGCGCGAATCAAATTGACTCGCTGCTCATGGCTAAGTGATCTAACTTCCTTAAGCAACTGTTGTTCAGATAAATGCGAACTCGAATAACAAATCGCAGCCAACAGTTTGTCTTCGCCTTCGGGGTCAAAATCTGTCAGCACTACTTCTTGAGTTTCGTCAGGATCAAGCGCACCGAAGTATTCATCAACCAATTCGAGTGTTTGTTGTTGACGCTCGATCAGATAGTTGGTCCACTGTCCGCCACGCTCAGCAACATCAACTCGCTTCAAAAAACTTGGCACGACTTTTCGCAACTCGATCAACATCATGTCGGCGTATTGGCGCGCTTCGGGTAGGGCGTGTCCACGCATTCTTAATAACAGTGCTTCGTATCCTTGGCCAGTGCCGTAAATACCTAGATTTGAGAGCGATGCCGCGGGAAGAACCCCACGCACAGCGTCAAGAGCCTTGGCTCGTGTTGCCTGACGATAAACGAAATCAGAATCGGTTGCACCTTTTTTCACTGTTTTGCGAACATGGTCGGTGACGGTTTCGACCATTGATGAATATGCGTCGAACATTCTGTCCATGTCACCGACATAGCGCGTTCCAAAAGGACCGTTAAGAATGTCTGCGTCTCGATAAAACCGGTAGCGTCCGCCAAGTCGCGCATCGTAATTTATGTAGCGCGTACTCTGCTCTAGATAACTCATCAGTCGACCGCGCTCAAGAATCTTCGTCAACAAGTTTGATGCTTGCTCGCAAGCCAAGTGCACACCACCGAGTTGCGCGACACTGTCATCGCCATATTCAACGAATACTTTTTCGTATAAATCCTCTGCTCGCGATAGACCAATCGTCGCATCAACAGATTGGTCACCGCTAAGGTCAAGATCCGAAACGAACTCATCCAAAAACAATCGACGCAAACTCTTTGCGCTTCTGCTGTATCGAGCAAATAATGCGCCCTTGACGACTTCGGGCAAATTAACTAACGCAAAAACTGGCCCGTCTAGGTTCGTGAAGTAACGCCGCAGGATCTCCTGCTCGTTGACATCGAAGCTTTCGGGTACATATACGGTCACGGCGAGTTATCTTAGGAGTCCGCCTTGCCCGACTCAGGGATTCTATAAAGCGCTTGCTTTATGGCATTTATCGTCGTGGGATACGGCTTAAAGTACGCCTTCGGGCACTGCCCCGTCGCCAAATGCATTTTGCACTTCAGAGTTAAGAGTCTCAGATAGCCACATATCAATTGCGGTCATCGCCATTATTTTTGCGCCATCGAGAATCGCCTTGTCGGCATCTTTACTCGCAGTGAACTCTGCGAACTGTGCACTATGTAAAGAAACACCGTGCGGTGCAACTTGCAACATCGGATGAATAGACGGCACAAGATAACTGAGGTTTCCCATGTCGGTAGACCCGCCACCAGTACCGGGAAGAAAATCAGTTGTTAGGTCGCGCCCCATTTGTGCAGAGTTCAATACATAACTCGTGAGCAAAGGTAAGTTGTCTACTAAGTCGGCGTATGTATTTTTTTGCCAATCAAAACTTATTGTGCAGTCGGCGGCCATTGCTCCAGCCTCCAAGCATTTCGCGATACGCGCTTTGAGAGGTTGAAGCGTTTCAATCGTGTCTGAACGAACGTACCAATCCATTTCGGCTTCGCGTGGCACGATGTTGGGTTTCTCGCCTGCTTTTGTGAAAATTCCGTGCACACGCTCGGTTGGCCGAATGTGTTGACGCATTGCAGCAACATTCATATAACCAAGAACGGCGGCGTCTAGAGCGTTCTTGCCTTTATCTGGCGAGACGGCTGCGTGTGCAGCGAGTCCTTCAAAGCGCACAAAAAGTTGTTGTATCGCAATTGCATTCATTCGAGCAAGATCTCTGTCCGACGGATGAATCATCATTGCAGCATCAATGTTTTTGAACGCACCTTTACGTGCCATTTCAACTTTGCCGCCGCCTCCTTCTTCTGCAGGCGTACCCATCAAACGTAAATTTCCACCACAGAGTTCGGCTACTGCGCTTAAGGCGACGCCTGCACCAAGACCAGCGGTTGCAATGATGTTATGCCCGCAGGCGTGACCGATGCCTGGTAGCGCGTCATATTCGCAGATCACAGCAACAGTCGGGCCATTTCCTCCACGCACTGAAACATCAAATGCTGTGTCGAGTTCGAAGGCGCCTCTATTGACCTTAAGTTTTGAATCAGCAATATATTGCGTGAGGATGTCATGAGCAAACTTTTCTTCAAAATTCAATTCTGGGTGCGCGTGGATCTCGTGACTGATAGAAATTAGATCCGCAGAACGACTATCGATGTCTGCACAAACCTGCTGCTTCATCTGGGCTATATCAATTTTGGTCATAGCCAAATGATAACCACTACCAATAAAGAGTTAAAGCGTCAGGTAACAACCTGAATTTGCATTGATTTACGCTAACAAATTTGCGATTGTCGACATATAAGTTAGGTTCAGCGGAGCAATCTGCCTCAAAACTTGTGAGTTGTTTGACAGAAATTTGTGGATGTGGCAAGTGTGTTCCAAGCCTGAGACGTCGTGAGGCAATCAATCTCTGAGTTGGCTTCATTTCGCTGGTCACAGTGAGTAAATCAAACTTTCCATCATTGGGATGTGATCTTGGCGCACAATCCCAATCACCGATAAAACTCGTGTTCATCGCCGCAACAATTTCGCCACGCCACCAAGACTTTCTCAACATCCCATAACCCAAAGCTAAAACTTTTTGCTCGGTTTTTGAATCATCAGCGAAAGTGACTTCAATTAAATCAAATGGTGTTGCCTGCATTGTTTGAGAGTTGGCATTAGCGCCCCTTGTGCCTAGGGCTCGAGACAAATTTGACCGTGTAATCGCGATCGCTGGAATCGGCTTCTGTTGCAAAAAATATTTAGTCGTTAGTTGTGATGCTGCTGCATCGGTCTCGCAAATCACAAGATTCTCAGGCCGAGTGACGGTTGCTCCCCAGTTCTCGTTCTTTCGAATGGTCACTGCAACACAGAACCCTGAGACGCAGCAACAACTCCGCGAAGTAACGCCTGAGAAGCCGCGAGTGCCGAATCTCGAGTTTCTTGCATTTGTGCCACCAACGAAATCTGGCGAAGCAAATCAATTAGTTGTTTCATCGTACGTACGAAGTCTCCGGCGGTGAGGTCTTCGTTCAAGATATCTATTAGTTCATCGCCACTCGCCCAGGCGAAAGTTACATCCATCAGGCCTGGGTCTAATGATCGGTGAGGTGACAGCCCAGATGATTCTTCATCGTGAGCGATCTTGTTGCTCAAAGATTGAAGTGTCTTCCATTTAGATGCCAGTGTCGTCGGAATAATCGGTCGTGGCGGATCTTCGGCACGTCGAAATTCGTAGACAAAAGTGCTCAGCAAGGATGCCAACTCTGCTGCGTTTAAGTCGTCGAACAACCCTACTGTCAGCGCTTCAGCGACAACCAGATCCAACTCATGAAAGATCCGCGCAAGAGTTCGACCCTGATCGGTCAGGTTCCATGCCGAAACGTATCCGCGTCGTTGCATCAGTTGAACTAGTTCATCGAATTTTGCACTCACAGACTGTACAGATTTGTCGATTCGCGCTTCCATGACCGCGAGTTCATTGTCGATTCGGTCTGCGGATTTAGCGGCAATCAAGCGCCTACGCAATTCAGGATCTTGTGAAACTGCGTGCGACATCTCTGTGAAGTTTTTTGACGCCGATGACTTCGTATTGGGTTTGTTTGGCTTTGTGCGCATCACACGCAGTGCAACTTCTTTAATAAATTTCGGGCTTGTGAACGCGAGTGACTCTGGCAAGACAATGTGGCCTTGTTTGATTGGTGGAGAATCGAAATCACCAGCCTGCAATTGCAAAACTGCTTTAGTACTTGCAACTAAAGTCAACTTCGTACCGTTCACGCGTTGGGCAGTTGCAATAACAGCGGCTTTAGTTTCACGACCTGATTTCGGTACAAGAATTAGATCCCCAGGTTTGAGTGAATCAATAGCATCAATAATTTGTCGCGCATCTGGACGAATTTCAAAAGCGTTGCGATATTCATCGATGTCTCCGAATGGGCTTGTGGCCTGTTCTCGAAGGCGGTCTCGCTCTTTGCTTCGGCGTGTAATTCGCGCCTGCAATTCAACAACATCTCGCCCACTTTGAAACTGAGCAAACGAAAGATTCAGTAAGTGATGAGCCTCTTGGCGCGAATGAGTTTGAATTAAATTCGCTGCCATGTTGTAGGTGGGTCGAAACGCTGATGTCAATTTAAAAGATCGACTCAACGCCAGCGCTGCAACCTGTTCAAAAGAAACGAACTGGTTGTAAAGCACTAATGCATGCCCAACGGTGTCGATACCTCGTCTGCCTGCACGCCCAGTTAGCTGCGTGTACTCAGATGCCTTGAGCGGTTGGTGGTGCTCACCAGTAAATTTCGTAAGTTTGTCAATTACGACTGCTCTTGCTGGCATGTTTAATCCGACTGCCAAAGTTTCGGTAGCAAAAACTAAACGTACTAGCCCACGAATGAAACACTCTTCAACGATCTCCTTAAATGCGGGGATTAGCCCTGCGTGATGTGCACCAATGCCTGACTCAAGTTGATTGGCGAATTTAGAAAAGCTCAAAGCAGCAAGATCATCGTCAGTAAAATTCGTTACACGTTGATCGATTATTTCAGAAATTTCAGTTCGTTGTTCTGGATTAGTCAATCGAATTCCGGCTCGCACGCATGACTCTGCAGCTTCGTCACATTGGTTGCGACTAAAAATAAAAACGATTGCCGGCAACAAATCTTGTTGCTCTAACAGTTCAGCTACTTCAACTCGGGATGGCGCGAACAATCTCGAGCGCTTGGCCGCAGGTTTATTGCGTCTCTCTTGGCGATTCTGTGACTCTTGATGCGATCGGTAGTTGCCGCGTTGTGCTGATTGGGTTGCGTGTTGCTCAAGTCGAGTAACTTCAGGGTTCGCTTGTCCGTTGACGATCGTCTCAAACATCGAAACTTGGTGTGTTGACGCGTCTCCGACTACGAAATGATTAATCAAATCAACAGGTCGCTTTTCTTCAACTATCGCCACCGTGCGACCGCGCACAGTGCTCAACCATTCTGTGACTTCTGTGGCGTTAGAAACGGTCGCTGATAAGCAAACTAATTGCACGGTTGGGTCAAGATGGATAATTACTTCCTCCCATACGGGCCCACGATAGGCATCTTGCAAGAAGTGAACCTCGTCGAGCACGACCACGGCAAGACGATTCAATGCTTCAGACCGAGCGTAAATCATGTTGCGCAGAACTTCTGTTGTCATCACCAAAATCGGTGCAGATGTGTTGATGCTGTTGTCACCAGTTAGCAAACCGACTTCTGATTTGCCATAGTGCGCAACCAGATCATTGAACTTCTGATTCGACAACGCTTTGATTGGCGCCGTGTAAAACGCGCGCTGCTTTTGCTGAATCGCGGCGTCTATGGCATATTCTGCAATTAGGGTTTTGCCCGACCCAGTTGGGGCTGCAACTAATACTGAGCTACCAGCATCTAAAGCATCAATCGCGTCAAGTTGAAATTTGTCTAAGGCAAAGTCGTATCTCGCGATTATTGATTCTCGACTCGGACGCGACATTAGATTCTTTTATTAATTTGAGGTTACTCCTCGTCGGCGAATCACGATGAACCCGACAAGAATTGCAATAAAGTATAAAACCGTTAGCGGTATTCCTAAGGCCATCAGAGTTATTGGGTCACCACTTGGTGTGATTACAGCGGCAATGAAGAAAATAATTACGATCGCGTACCGCCATTGTTTGATTAACGTGCGCGGAGTTAAGACACCGACTAATTGCAAAAAGACAATAAGTAGCGGAGAGAGGAAACCAACCCCGAACGCCAAAACCATCAAAGCAACCAAACTTACGTACTTGGTTATTTGAAACGCTTGATTAACTTCTGTGCCTGACCATGAAATCAAAAATTGCAACGCTTTCGAAAGTGTCCAGTACGCGATAGAGCATCCAAGGCTGAACAAAAGAAGAGCAGAAGCGATAAACGGTATTGTGTATTGTTTCTCCTTTTTATTTAAGGCAGGCACGATGAATCTCCACAGTTGCCAAAGCAATACAGGCAGTGCCAAAATTAATCCGCCGTAACCTGCGATTTTCATTCGTGCCGACAAGCCATCTAGAGGTCCGAGCGCGAATAATGATCCGTCACATTTGAAATCTGGACGACTCGCACAAAGGTCGCGATACGGTTTTGTTAAGAATCTCAGTACAGGGTCATAAAACGCAAGCACTCCAGCGGCGCCAAGTGCGACTGCCAAAATTGAGCGGATTAGGCGCATTCGCAGTTCGGCAAGGTGCTCGATGAGCGACATTGAATTTTGCCCAGCGGCAGTCTTGGCTTCAGATCTAAATGCCATTGGCGAGCTTCTTTTTCGTCACTGGCTTTTTTGCTACTGACTGTTTTACACCAGTTTTTTTTACAACTGCCTTTTTCTTAACCATCTTTTTAGTAACTGATTTCCGGCCGGATTTTTTGGCTGATTTTTTGGCTGGCAGTTTCTTTGTCGTCGGCGTTTGTGCTTGTTGCGAGTCATCAATCACGTCTTGGTCATCGGCGTTGTACTCTAAATGATTCACTTCGCTGTGTTTGCTCGTGTCTTCTTTGCGTTGTTTTGCGATCCTCGCTGCATTGGCGATACCTTCGGCAATATCTGTGTCGTCTTGCTCATTCTGATCAGTTTGCTCTGAGTCTTGAGCCTGGGCACTGTTACCTCCGTCGTCATAGGGTATAAAAGTAGGTTCAATGATCTCTTTAGCGGCAGATTGAAATTCGCTTGCAGTATCAGTGAATAATGCCTTCATTGAATTGGTGGTACTCATCATCTCTTTAAGCGGTTCATCCATCACTTTACGAAAGTCAGTTTGAACACCAGATGACATCCGCTTTAATTCGGCATAAAGTTTGCCCATCCGTCGAATTGCATCAGGCAACTTTTCTGGACCGAGCACAACCAGACCAATTATCAGCAGGAACATCACTTCGCTGCCAGTCATATTAAACATGTTCAAAGTCTAGGAGATACCTTGGCTTATCATTTGAGGGTGCAACAGCGACTCCCCTCTAAATTTGAGCGCCCAATTTTATTTGCTCATCGTGGTGCAAAGGCTCACAGTGCCGAGAACACTCTTGAATCGTTTGAACTGGCTGTGCGGCTCGGTGCAACAGGATTAGAAACTGATGTTTGGCGATCAAAAGATGGTCAGATTGTCTGCGATCATGACGGAGTCGTGAACAAGCGGTTGAGGCGAATACCAATCAAAAATTTTAATCGCAATGAATTAGCAAATTCGATACCGAGTCTTAAAGAATTATTTGAGCGATGTGGAACAAATATCAACTATTCAATTGATGTTTGCGATGAGTCGTCAATAGACCAAATTCATGAATTGGTTTCTCGAGGCGGCAGTGATTTCTGTAAAAAAGTTTGGCTATGTAGTCCGAATTTTTCGTCACTTTGCCAATGGCACGATAAGTACCCGAATCTGCAACTAGTCAATTCAATTCGTTTATCAAAGATCGCAGAAGGGCCTGAACGTCGGTGTGCAAATCTTGCGACGCATGGGATTGTCGCGTTGAACATGCACCACACCGATTGGAATGGCGGGTTAGTTGCCCTGGCCCATCGTTTTGGATTAGCGGCGTTCAGTTGGGATATTCAGCACATTGAGTTGATGAGTGATGCGTTTCGTATGGGAGTTGATGCGGTATTCAGTGACTGGACCGATCGTATGGTGGATGCCTACCGCACTGAGTTCAGTGATTAGAGAATGTTTATAGAAGTTTCAACTCACTGAGTGGCCAAAGCAATACAAATGCTTGTCCAATTACTAAATCCTTCTTGATTGGCCCAAACATTCGACTATCAAATGATTGGGGCCGATTGTCACCCATTAGAAATATTTCATCGGGTTCAATTTTTATCGGCTCCATGTCTACTGTGCTGCAACGATCAGCAGGAACGGCCAATTCGGTATCTCTTTTCGGCAAATAAGGCTCTGCAAGTTCAACGCCGTCAATGAACACGACACATTTAGAAATCGAGATTGTTTCACCGCCAAGTGCGATTACGCGTTTGATGAGATCGTCGTGTTGAATTTCGTTGCCGTTTGGTATCGCACGATCAAACACAATTACATCACCACGGTCGATTTCGCCGATTCGATAAGCCAATTTATTTACGAGCACTCGATTATCAGAAAACATGGTTGTTTCCATGCTGGGTCCAGAGATGTAAAACTGTTGAAGTAAAAATACGCGGATCACAATTGCAACCGTGAGGGCAACACCGATCACACTGAACCACTCGAGAAACGCTCTGAATTTTGTAAAGATTCGACGCTGGATACTTAAATTTGTTTGATTTGCGAAAGATTCAACCGCTTCGTCGTCCAACTGCACGCATTAATCGTAACGCTCTAGCGAAGTGAAACGTTATAGCGATGCGATTAACTTATCGACTCTTTCGTCTTTATGTTTAAACGGGTCTTTACACAAAACAGTTCGCTGTTGTTGATCGTTAAGTTTCAGATGAACCCAATCAACCGTGTAATCGCGTTTGCGTTCTTTAGCACGCTTGATAAAAGCCCCTCGCAATTTCGCGCGAGTGGTTGCCGGCGGTTGGTCTTTGGCCTTGTCAATGTCTTGGTCGTTACAGATTCGGTCAACCAAGTTGTGACTTTCTAGTTTGTAAAAGAGCCCTCGGTTGCGGCAAATATCGTGATACTGCAAATCAACCAATTGGGTTCGCGCATCGTCGAGCGCCAAGTCATGCTTCTTTCTAAAGGCCTCAATCAAGTGATATTTGATCACCCAGTCAACTTCGCGATTAAGTTTTAGCGGATCATTTTCTATGGTCGAAACACAGTGCTCCCACATTTCCAAGGCCTTCATCTCGAGTGGTGCATATCCATTCGTGTCTGAGAATTTAAGAGCCTTGTCGAGCAGTTCTCGTTGAATATCTAATGCTGATAACTCTCGACCAGAAGCAAGTCGAATCTTGCGTTTGCAAGTTATGTCTTGACTGATCTCACGTATTGCCCTCGTCGCATTCTCTAAGGTGTAATCGCGCAAGATATTCGGGCTTTCCTCCATCATTCGTAACACACATGCCGTCGAACCTAATTTCAAAAAATTGGTATATTCGCTCATATTTGAGTCACCAACAATTACATGTAGTCGTCGATATTTCTCTGCATCAGCATGCGGTTCATCACGAGTATTGATAATCGGTCGACTTCTAGTTGTCGCCGAACTTTGACTTTCCCAGATATGTTCAGCGCGTTGAGCGATTGTATAAATCGGGCCCCGTGAAGTTTGTAATATTTTGCCCGCTCCCGTAAAGATTTGCCTTGTAACCAAAAACGGAATCAACACCTCGGGATAACGCTCAACATCGTCAGAGCGTGACGTTAAATAGTTCTCATGACAGCCGTAGCTATTGCCTGCAGAGTCTGTGTTGTTTTTAAAAAGATAGATCGTTCCGCGAATCCCCTCTTCGCGTAGACGTTGCTCTGCGCCTTCAAGAAGTTGCTCAAGAATTCGCTCGCCTGCTTTATCGTGAACGACACAATCGTAAATTGAGTCACATTCAGGTGTTGCATATTCGGGATGTGATCCGACATCCAAATAAAGCCGAGCGCCATTTTCTAAAAAAACATTTGAACTGCGACCCCAACTCACAACTTTTCGAAATAAATATCTCGCAACTTCGTCTGGGCTTAGTCGCCTCTGACCACGCAAAGTGCAGGTGACTCCATATTCGTTTTCAAGGCCATAAATTCTGCGATCCATAATGAAAACCTAGTCAACCGGAGCTGTTCTGTCACGCTGATCAGCTGATTAATGATTCAATTTCGCTGTCAGCGATTCTTCTAAAGCATCGGCGACGTCCATTTCTTTCTAGAACAGCGATCTCTAAATCTGCATACTCAAGTTTTGTTTCAGTACCCGAAAGTGCTGCTATTGCGTTTTGTAAAGCAACCTTAAGCGAAGTATCAGCCACATACACAGACTTGAGGCGGTCGGCAACGGCCTGTGAGTCTCCACCCAGCACACTGAAATTATGTTCGTCTAAAACAGTGCCGTCATACATCACATGAAACAAGCGATCAGCGCTTTTCTCAATACCGATTTCTGCGACGAGCAATTCAACTTCCATTGGTTTTGGTGCTTCACTAAAAACTTGACTGAGAATCTGTGCGTACTGATTCGTCAAACTGCGTGCGTCGACATCTTGGCGCGAAAACTGATAGCCCTTGATGTCTGCTGCGCGCACACCCGCAACTCGAAGTTGATCAAACTCGTTGTATTTGCCGACGCCAGCAAAAGCAATTCTGTCGTAGATCTCACTTATCTTGTGCAGTGTTGACGATGGATTCTCTGAAACTATCGCTACTCCGTTGTCATACTGCAGGGCCACTAAAGCTCGACCGCGCGCGATACCTTTTCGGGCAAAGTCTGCCCGATCTTTCATGAATTGTTCTGGCGGTACGTAATACGGAGTGTTCATCGTGCGCCGACTTCGGTTGCTATTTCACTATAAATTTTTGCTGATGTTTCGTCTGTCACCGAACTCCAGCCTTGTTTCGTGATCGAGGCGATAACTGGATAAATTCCACGCATTGAATCTGGTCCGCCAGTTGCCGAATCAGCGTCTGAGGCTTCCCATAAAGCTCGTGCGCAGAGTTTCACTGCGTCGTCTGTTGACAATTCTCGACGCCACGACATTCGCATCACCGTAGATGCATGCAACATTCCTGAACCCGTTGCTACGAAATCTTTCTCTTCGTACCTACCACCAGTTACGTCGTAATCCCAGAGACGCCCAGAGTTTGTATGAAAATCAAAACCGGCAAATATCGGCACGACAACTAAGCCTTGCATCGCAGCCGGCAAATTACTGCGAACAAAACTCGATAACTGATTGGCTTTGCCTTCAAGCGAGAGAGTTTGCCCTTCAACTTTTTCGTAATGTTCAAGTTGAAGTTGAAACAACTTGATCATCTCCATTGCGGGGCCAGCAGCACCTGCAATCGCTACGCCGCTGAACTCATCGGCCTGAACAACCTTCTCCATACTGCGATGGCTGATTAAATTGCCGGACGTGGCTCGCCTGTCGCCAGCCATAACGACACCGTCTTTGCAACGCATTGCAACGCAAGTTGTTGCATGAGGAATGACTAATTCGTGATCTAGCGAAACTGATCCAAATGGCGATAAACCAACGCGCCTAAGAAGTTCACCAAAATTTGCGCCTGGGTCTGAACCCGCCTCGAAAATTGGCATCGACATAGTTTTTAGG
>JBAXAW010000042.1:0-15968 GCA_037142305.1 Actinomycetota bacterium | reverse complement strand
GTTTAGTCATGGAGTATGGGCCAAATGATGGTCCAGCGATTACGCCGCCTATTGAAGAGACGATAATAATGCGACCGCTCTTTTTAGCCGCCATTTTCGGCAAGACAGCTTGAGTTACTGCGAGAGTACCAAAAACATTGACTTCGAATAGATGTCTTACGCGATCAATTGGTACGTCAGCCATCGGGCCTGTTTGTCCTGCCCCGGCATTATTAATCAGGACATCAACATCAAACGTTGCGGCCTTTGCAATATCGACGCTTGAAGTGATATCTAGTTTCTCAACTTGTAGATGAGGGTGCTCTGATCGCAACGCATCTGCCTGCGCCTCGGTTTCGGTTGTCGCAATCACATTGTGGCCACGCGACGCAAGCGCAACCGCGGTGCCTTTGCCGAAACCCGAACCAGCACCAGTAATCAATACATTTTTGTTCATTTTGACCTCGTCGTAAATCTCAGGATCCGCCTCCGTCAATGATAAACGGCTTAACGACTTTAGCCATAAACTCAGCAATATTTTTGTTTCCAAGTTTGTCGACATGGCACCAGTCAAAATAGGGCGAACTCTTCAAATTGTCAAAAATATCCCTAGCGTCTGCAGCATTCTCAAACGACATAACCAGATCAGCGAGGCGAGGATATACCGCGTCAATTTCATCTGGAAACTGGTTCATCTGAGCCCTAATCGCTTGCTCGTACTCCAGTGGGTTTGATTTGGTGAATACGTGAGGCTGAATTATTGGAATGAATATTGCGCCGCGATCAGTTGCAAAACTTTCGGCAGTCTCAAGAGCGAGTCTCGTCGCATCGAGATTATTCTCGTCAATTGAGGCTTTACCTATTGCGAGTAAATTATTTAGTGAGTAACCAACATTCGTGTGTTTGAATACCCAGTTTGACACAGTTTCAAAATTTGAAAATTGTAGCGAAAGCCGAGTAATCGGGTCTCGGTAAACAATTGCATTTTTGGCTTCATTTACGCCGATATAGA
The DNA here is from genome assembly GCA_037142305.1 of Actinomycetota bacterium. Classification (GTDB taxonomy): domain Bacteria; phylum Actinomycetota; class Acidimicrobiia; order Acidimicrobiales; family Ilumatobacteraceae; genus BACL27. The sequence continues at coordinate 14,977 of JBAXAW010000042.1, read as the reverse complement.
AAACTACGATATCGCCTTTGCCTAACCCTTGATTTGTGTCTCCGTTAGATGCGGCGACCGATTCGGATTCGTCTGCCTCGAGAAAGCGCAACAAGTCAACTGCTGATGCTCCGATAGTTCCGCGATTTTCAACTTTTGCTACGCCCGTTCCTTTGTTGAGAAGTTTTTGAGTCAGCGATGGATATGTGTCACCATCTGATACTTCGCGATTAAATGTAGTTGATCCACCGTAAAAAAATATTCGTTGCGTGAACAATTTGGGTTGATCAGTTGTCAGTCGATGTTGCCCATCCATTGAGACACGCGGATTCGTTTCGGGTATCGGTGCTTCACTGAATTGAGATGCCAAATCTGACCATTTGTTTTGTTCACTTTTCTTCGGCGATAAGACAGTCAACGTGCCTTCTACAACTACTAACCCCATCAGTAACAAAAGAACATTTATAGAGATGACGTTTCGAACTTTTGGCTTCTGGCTGATTAGAAACATCAAGGGGACTATTGAAATTAGTAATACGCGAAAAAGTGTCCGATGGTTTGGTGAAGCCTCTGGGATAACACCGAAATGAATTAGAAGAATTTGAATCGAAATGAGTAGCGCCAAAGGCAAAAATGTGCGGACACGAGACTTTTTGCTTTGGTATCGATCAGAATAGATAAACGCAGCGCACAGTGTTGCAGGTGTAAACAGCGCCAAAGTAGGTCGTTGGCTAAAAAGCATCCATGGAGTTGAACCGATAATCGTGATGGTAATTATTGAACCAATATTCGTAATTTTTGAAAGTTTCTTTGAGTGAGAAAGCATCGACATCTCTACGATTTTAACTTATAGAGCCGTTGCATGAGACGCTTATTCTCGGTTATCGGTTTGCGTATCCGCGTAAGTTAGGATTTGGCGTGGAAAAGATTTCTTTAATTATCAGACCTGACGGTGATGTATCGGCGGTTGCTATTGATAGAAAATTTGGTGAATTCTCAATCTTTGTAAGTGATTTTGAGGGTGTGACTGGTTGGGTCTTAAAGCCCGAAGGCTTATGTAAAGACACAACATGCATTCCTGTTCTCAAATATGAAGTTCTTACCGATGGACTATCTATTGATCTAGTTGAGTTCGCTCGATTGACAAATCAAAATGTCGTTTTTGACACGAAATTCGGTATCGCAGCATTGGGCGAGAGTGCGTCGAATCGTGATGCAATGATGCGCAGTCTTGATGCGCCTGACTTTACACTGCCGGATATTTATGGCAAACAAGTGTCGTTCAGTGATTTCAACAGGCGGAAGCGACTGCTGCTGGCATGGTCGTCGTGGTGAGGCTGCCGCTACGAGCTGCCGGTCTGGCAGCAACTCTCTAACGAATTGCAAGATTCTGGTTTTCAGATAATTGCCGTCGCATTAGATGCCGACGAAAATGCAGTTGTTGAATGGGCAACAAAAGAAGCGTTGACGTTTCCGGTGCTGATAGATAAGTTCCACGTCGTTGCAGACTTATACGGTTTCGTTAACGTACCAGCCGTAATCTGGATAGACGAAAATGACAAAATTGTGCGCCCTGCAGACGGAACACCTGGTAGCGATCTGTTCCGATCATTTTCTCATGTTGATTCTGAGGTGCACCATAATTTGCTGCGGTCGTGGGTTCGTAACAATGAGCGAGATCTAGATGATGAGCATGTCCGCGATTTTCAGTTGCCGCCAACTAGCGAGTTGCAAGATGCACGCTTGCACAGGCGTATTGCGATCGCGTTGCGTGAGCGGGGAGAGGCGGGCGATGACATTGGTTCACGAAAACACTTGGCTCGCGCTGAAGAACTAGCGCCATTTGATTGGACAATTCGCCGTGGCAATATGCCACTTATAGACGTTGACCCATTTGGGGACGAGTTTTTTAAGTTCGTTGGAGAGTGGGCTAATGCCGGTCGACCCGGTTACAAACTTGAAACTGGTCGCGAAACAAAACCAGAGATCATTTAGTTAATCGAAATTCTACTTTTGAATCGATCACACGAGTTTCATAAATAGTTGTTGCAACTCGAATCGGCGAAGCAGCCGGTTCGCCTGTCAAAACATGCAATCGACCGTTATGTTTCGGGCATTCAATTGTTGTGCCGTCAACAAAACCATCGGCCAGGTGTGCTTTGCCATGCGTACAAAGACCATCCATCACGGTACAAATACCATCAGAAGTACGAACTACTGCGTACGTGGCATCAAGATGATCAAATCTTGCAACGTCATTTTTTGCAATTGATGATTCATCGCAGGCAGTTATCCACTCAGTACTCATCTTGGTGCAATTCTAGATACTGGCGCCTAGAGGCAATTCGCGTTTCACAAAATAGGCACTGTCGTTCGCTTGGCGACGCAAAGTCGGCACTACCTCACGCAACGCACTGTAGAGACTTGGATAGGGAGTCGGCAATTGATCTTTGATCGCCAGGTGCAATTTTTTAAGAGAGTGGAACGGCACCGACGGATAAATGTGGTGCTCTACGTGATAATTCATGTTCCAATAGATCCAGCGATTTATTGGGCCCATATAAATTGTTCGGGTGTTTAAACGGTGATCGGTGACGTCTTCAGCAAGTCCTGCGTGTTGGGTGATTCCGAGAGTGACCACCAGCCAGTGTCCATAAAAACTAGGAAGCCCAATGAACATCAAAGGTTCAATACTGCGAACAAGAAAGCATGAGCCAAGAACCCCGACAAGAATCAAAATATAAATTCGCGATGCCCACTTTGATACTCGAAATGTTTCTTCAGGCTGAAATTCTTTTTGGTTGTTTGTGAAATTTCCCAAAGCGTTTTGAATCCACTGTTTAAATTCATTTGGCACTGCAGTTATGCCAACAAGTTCTAAAACAAATTTATAAAACGGAACATTGCGCTTGAATGCAATTTCGGCATCTCTGCCGACGATAATTGTGTCTGAGTGATGCCGAGCGTGGCTCCAACGCCATGTTTCTGGTTCGCGAAAAATCATGAATGAGGCGATGTAGTAGACAACATCATTCATCCACTTAGTTCGAAACGCAGTGCGATGGGCGGTTTCATGCCAGCGTGAGTCACTCATTGAGCCGTATAAAACACCATAAATTGCAAATGTTGGTACTGCCCACCAAGACCCCCAACTTAGATGTGCTAGCCAGCCAAATATGCCGAGTGCCGCAATCCAACTTGCGATGTGTGCAATCGCCCAACCATTGTTGCGCATCATTAACTGCTTAATTAGTTCGCGATCAATTTTTGGCTTGTAGCAGTCGGCATCAACGAGACCGTGTTCTGCCGCGGTTAAAGAACTTGGACCACCAACTGTGTAATCACGCATAACTCAATAATAGTTGACGGGCTCTATTGATCTCAACCTAAGAGGATTGTCAATTGTGATTTGACTTATTCCTTACGCTGGAAAATACAGATATTTGCCTTATCGCCATAGTGGGGGCTGCCAGGTTCGTAGACATCTATGACACGAATTACGGGCTGACAGATAATCCCATTGAGAACTGCGCTCTGGATTGTTTCGGCAAAGCCTCGAGCCTTGAAATGTTCGGCGTTGATACCGATTACAAACCAACCATCCACGCACACAAGACTTATAAGTCGTAGAAAAGTCTCTGGTCCTAGGTGTCCATGAGTGAAAGTTCCTGCACTCGTCATTGCGTTGTAAGTCTGGTTCCGAAGTGCACTGGTGAGATCAACTTCTTGTAAATTGCGATACACGTGCGAGTTATCGATTCGGCGAGTCTGAGCAGCCTGAGCAAGCATCTCTGGTGAAATGTCAAAGCCATCAATTACTAATTCGGGTCTAAGGCTCGCCAGAAAACTACCAACAGCACCAGTCCCACAACCAATATCAACCACATCCGAATAAGCAGACGCAGGCACAAATTCTGCGAATAGTTCTGCGACTCTGCGGGGGTAGACATATTTATTCGCTTTGATGAATGTCTCGTTGTAACTAGCAGCCCATGCAGCGTAAAGTCGTCGGCTATCTTCAGGAGTAGTTACCGCATATGCATCTGATAAATCGATGCCTTTATCGTTCGTCTGTATTTCAGGATCCGACATGTTTGAAGGATACATCTCATTGAACAAAGAGATTTAGCTCAGAATCAACGTGTGTGGGGCCTTAAAAACCCTGCCAGTTTGGTTTGCGTTTTTCTGAAAAGGCAATGGTGCCTTCTTTTGCGTCTAGTGAATTAATAGCTGCGCGGTACGATGCGTTGTCGCGAAGCATTTTCATTGCGTCGGATGTAGCAACCGTCTCAAGAGATCGCATCAGATCTAGAACTGCAGTGACACTTAGAGGTGCTGACTCGCAAATTCGGTGAGCAAGTCGACGCGCGGCGGGCAACAAATTATCAGCAGAGGTGACTTCGTTAACGACGCCCCACGATTGTGCTTCAGTAGCCAGCATTCGTCGCCCTGAGATCAACATTTCACGGGCTATGTTTGGTGGCAGAATCTTTGGCAAAAGAATAGTTGCGTTGTCTGCAATTAAGCCGAGCGAAGATTCGGGCAAAAAAAACTCTGCATGCTCGGCTGCCACAATCAGGTCAGCCGCTAAAGCAATCTCAAAACCCCCTCCAACGGCCATGCCATTAACTGCCGCGATTATCGGCTTGGGGCGAAACTTAAGTTCGCTGATTCCACCGAATCCACCAACACCATAATCAGATTCAAATGCTTCGCCCTCATTTGCAGCGGCAAGATCCCATCCGGCTGAGAAGAATTTAGAACCCGCTCCAGTCAGAATTGCGACACGCAATTTTGGATCATTCATAAATGATTCGAAGATTGCGCTTAACTCCTGGCTGGTCGCAGCATCAATTGCATTTGCCTTCGGTCTGTTGATTGTTACTTCGAGAACTTCACCGTCACGAGTTGACTCAATACTCATCAGATGCTCGCAATCATTAGTGCGTCAACCGCGATTGCCGTCTCAGGTGTAACTAGCACAGGATTTAATTCAATCTCTACTAGGTCGTTGTTCATCGCTGTATCGATAACGCTTTGGATCAATTGGATTAGCGCGTTGACATTGCCCGCAGGCTTTCCGCGATAACCGGCTAATAGTGGAGATATCCGTAATTTGGTAAGTGCTGCCTTGATTGCTGATTCACTCACTGGTGCTAGAAGATAAGTCGTATCACGCCATAATTCTGTATAAATACCACCTGCCCCTAAAGTAATGAGCCAACCGACAGGTGCATCACGCCGCACACTGACGAGCATCTCAGCGACTACGTTTACAATCGTCTGTTCTACAAGAAACTCCGAAATTGAACTGGGCATCGAAGAAAGAGCTTCAACTATTTGCAATTCATTTTGTAAACCAACTTTCACGGCACCAGATTCACTTTTGTGGGCTAGGCCAAGACCTTTAAGCGTTATGGGGTAGCCAACTTCGTTCGCTGTTTTAATAACAGCGTTACGAGCGCATTTTTTGCCTGATGGCACATTCACACCGTTTTTTTGCAGAAGCGATTTAGCATCAGCCTCATTTATTAATTGTGTTGAAGTAGCAACCTCGACACTTGCTGGGGCTTCGTTAGCGTGATGAGTTGCTAGCCATGCTGCGGCGTCAAGCGCAACGACCGCATCGTGTAAACCCTGCAACACAACTATGTTTGCTTCGTGAGCCGCTGAGCGAACTGCGTCGGTAACACACTCGGGAACCGTAGCAACTATTACACCACGACTCTTTGTTGCAGCGACCGCATCACCTAGTGATTGCGCAGCAGTAACCCATGTTTCAGAATTATGATCTCTTCTTGGTGGCGTATCAAGAATCAACAATGTTGCATCTTGCGTACCGAACATAACTTGAGTGAACGTGTTTGCTGTCGCATTTCGATCGCCCCACATAAATGTGTGGTAATCAAATGGATTACCAACTGTTACTAATTCTGTGAGTGTAGAGCTGATTCTTGTGTGTTGTTCGTTAGAAAATGGCTCAAAAACTAGAGATGTCTTTTCGCACAGATCTGCGATCAGCGATGCTTCACCCCCAGAGCAAGACAGCGATACAAGTTTGTTGCCCGACAATGCTCCACCTTGATTTAGCAATTTCAAAGTTTCGATCAACTCGACCGGTGTATTGACCATTGCAACACCGCATCTAGTGAAAAAAGCCTCATATGCGCTGCGTCGGCCAGCGAGAGATGCCGTATGTGATGCGGCAATGGTTGCACCTGCCTCACTACGACCAGTTTGTAGAGCAACTATTCGTAAATTTCTTTTATCTGCCAGTAGGGCGAGTTTTGCGAAACGAATTGGATCAACGATTGCTTCGATAAATAATCCAATCGCTGTCACGCGATTGTCGTTGATGAAAACCTCAAGACAATCTTCGACTCCTGCAGATGCTTGGTTGCCCACGGTTACGAGATACGCGAGGTCTAACCCTCTTCGTTGCAATGTCAAGTTCAGTCCGACATTGCCGCTTTGGCTTACGATCGCAACACCACTTGTCAACGGACTGCAGCCGTGTTGATCTGGCCAAAGCGCAATTCCATCTAATGCGTTGATGTAGCCGTAACAATTCGGACCAAGAATTGGCATCTCATCTGCTGCTGCAACCAGTTGATGTTGTAGTTCAACACCGTTGACCTCTGCATGCATGCCTGACTCGGCGAACCCTGATGCGTAGCAAACCGCGCCACCTGAACCAGCCTTTGATAGGTGAGCAATTACGTCGATAGTCGCGTGGCGATTAACGGCAACGAAAGCAACATCAGGTGCGCTCGGGAGATCTGCGACAGATTTAAAGCACTTCACACCTGCCAGTGTTTCGCGCGTTGGGTGGACCGGCCATAGATGGCCAGTAAATCCAAGTTTTAGACATTGTTCAATAACACTTTGTGCAGGATTTGTACCGAACAACGCAATCGAACGAGGGTTCAGCGTTCTCGAGAGTCGTTGATCATCCGCCATGAGGACGCAACAGAGCGCGCGAAATAATATGTCGCTGAATCTCGCTAGTGCCATCCCAGATGCGATCAACACGAGTGTCACGCCACATGCGCTCTAATGGCAATTCGTCCATTAAGCCCATGCCGCCGAATATTTGAATCGCTTCATCGGTGACGAACTGACACATTTCACTTGAGAAAACTTTCGCCATTGCAACTTCGGTATCGCTGAAATTGCCAGCCGCATCGTTGAACGCAGCGCGTAAAGTTAACAACTCTGCGGCGTCAAGTTGAATTTGCATATCAGCCAACTTGAACGACACGCCTTGAAACTTGCCGATCTGCTGGCCGAACTGTTCGCGCGTGGCTGCCCATTCGACAGCAAGTTTTAGTGCCCGGCGTGCACGACCAACACAGACCGCAGCAACCTGCAAACGAGTCGCACCGAGCCACTCATTGGCGGCATCAAAGCCGTTATGAACTTCGCCTAATACATTTTTATTCGGTACGCGACAGTTGTCAAAATTAATAATCATGTTGTGGTAACCATTGTTTGAAACGCAGTTGTAGCCCTTAATGCGCTCGCAGCCTTTGGTGTCAAAGTCAACTAAAAAGCCTGTGATTTTTTTCTTGACACCTTTTGAGGTTTGTTCTTCACCGCTGGCGGCAAATAAAATTACATAGTCGGCCATATCGGCGTGTGAAATAAAATGCTTAGTGCCATTGATAATCCAATCATCGCCATCTTTTGTTGCGGTACATTTCATTCCACGCACATCTGAACCAGCATCAGGCTCCGACATTGCAAGACATTCAACGCGGTCGCCTGTGATAGTGGGTATCAGATATTCGGCTACTTGCTGATCTTTGCAAGCGCGCAAAATATTGCTTGGCCGCGCAACAACATAATGTAAAGCGTACGAAGTGACTCCAAATTCGCGGTCAACAAGGGTCGTGTCGAATGAGTTGAGTCCACCGCCACCGAGTTCAGTCGGCATATTGCATGCATATAGTCCAGCGTCAATTGAGCGTTGTTTAATTTGTTTGACTAAATCGAGAGAGACTTGACCTTCGCGTTCAACTCGTTCTTCATGGGGGATCAACTCACGCTCTGTGAAATTTCGTGTCGTATCAACAATCATCTCTTGTTCTTGTGTTAAACGAAAGTCCATGGTCTATTCTCTCAGATTCTGTGGCTGATTTTCATAATTCGACCAACTTCAGGTGGGATAGCAAGTTTGCGATGGCTGGACAGAATTGCTTTCAGCACAATGGCAACCGGCGTTTTGATCTGCGATGATTTAGCGGCTTTTGAATCAACATGGAGAAGCATCTGCTCACAAGTTGATAGTCGTTCGTTAGTTTCGCAATTGAACATTTCGTGGTTGAAGTGCAAACGCTTGGTGTCAAAATCAAGTATTTGTGTAGTGATCTTAAGTGAGTCATTTAGTGCTGCTTCGCGCTCGTAAACAATGTGAGTTTCGACCGTGTAAAACGAACTTCCAGCCGCACGATAGGCATCATCAACACCAATGAATTGGAATAGTACATCTGACGCCCAACCAAACACCGTTAGGTATGCGGCCTCTGTCATGTGATTGTTGTAGTCGACCCATTCTGGTATTACTTGGCAACGATAAATATCCAATGGAGCATCAACCTCGTCGTTAACTTTCCAGGCCTCTGTTTGCCGGCGAAGAGGCTCGGTCATTTAATGCTTTGACCTACGAAGCGACCTACGCCCTCAGGCTTCGATAAATTCGCATGAGCCGTGGCGATTGGGGCAAGTAGCACTAGCAACTCAGAACCGATCGGGCACGCTTTTTTCAGTTTTGTATCAACATGAAGATAAAGATGTTCGCCAGTTGCAACGATCGTGCCGTCAATCTGTGACATTACTGAGTGCATGTGGATTTTCTTGTCGTCAAGCAAGATTACTTGAGCCGTTACAACGATTTCATCACCGACTCTGCTTTCGTTGATGTATCTAATGTGGCTCTCAAGTGTGTAGAACGATCGCCCAGTTGCAAGATAGTCATTTGAAAACCCAACGGATCTGAAAAAAACATCCAAGGCTTCACTTGAGAGTTGCATGTATCGGCTGTCGTTGGTGTGACCGTTGTAGTCCGCCCAGTCGGCGGTGATTCGACGTCGTTGGACTTCAATAGGCATTTCAATATTGATCGGAGCAACCGTTGCGCCGCTGAACAGTTTTTTTTCATAGGCGGCTAAAGTTTCGCCTGCTCCAAATCCGACCTGCTTGAGTCCTTGCATCACTGCAACCAGGCAATCATCACGCAACATTTCAAGCTCCCGAATTGTTCGACTTCCAGCCTGTGCATCGGATTGCGAAACAATCTTTTCAAGAAGTACATCGTCAAGTTCAGGCACATTCATTAATTTCGTCCACGGCCACTTCAAGGTCGGTCCAAACTGCGCCATGAAATGTCGCATTCCTGCTTCACCGCCCGCGATGCGGTAAACCATGAAAGTTCCCATGAATGACCAACGCAGGCCAGCACCAAACCGAATTGCATCGTCTATTTCGTCGGCGGTTGCGACGCCATCATTGACGAGCCAAAGTGCTTCACGCCACATTGCTTCCATCAGACGGTCAGCAACAAAGCCATCAATTTCTTTTTGTAACATTAATGGTCGCATTCCAACTGATTCGTACACGTCGCGCGCGCGTTCGCGGGCATCAAGCGAAGTTTTGTCGCCACCGCATATTTCAACTAATGGCAATAAATAAACAGGATTAAACGGATGACCAACGACAAGTCGCTCTGGAAACGTCATATCGCGTTGTAACTGACTTGGCAAAATTCCTGAAGTGGAAGATCCGAAAACAACATGAGCAGGCGAGACTCGACTTGCTCTGGCGAGTAACTCTTGTTTTAGTTCGACACGCTCTGGTGCACTTTCTTGAACGAAGTCGACACCAGTGACGGCTTCTTCAGGAGTGTCAACGAATGTTATTCTGCCCTCGTGTGGCAGGGGTGCGAGCGTTAGTTTGGCGTAAGCGCGACGTGCATTTGCCATTACTTCACTAATTTTTCGTTGGGCTTGCGGATCAACGTCATATATTTTGACGTCGTAACCGTTGAGTACAAAACGTGCAGCCCAACCGCCGCCAATTACACCTCCACCAAGTAGTCCTACAGTTTTAAGTGTTGATTTGGCAGTCACGAATGTTTTGTGAGTTGAAGTTTTTTGCGAACTGCCTCAGGACCTATGACATTGACATTCATATTTTCAAGAATATTTACCGCTCGTGAAACCAGATCAGCATTCGAGGCCATCTCACCGCGCGAAAGGTAAATATTGTCTTCAAGTCCAACTCGTACATTGCCACCCGCAAGCGCGGCCATTGCGACAAAAGGTAATTGCATTCGGCTAATTGAAAAAGCAGAAAACACAGCGCCAGGTGGCAATTGATGCACAAGTGCCATGAATGTGGTCGGATCATCTGGTGCGCCATAGGCAATACCCATGCAAAGTTGAATCATCACAGGGTCGTCAAGCAAGCCTTCAGCAATTAGGTCTTTGACCATTACGAGATGACCGGTATCAAAAACTTCAAGTTCAGCGCGCACACCAAGTTTTTGCACTTGCTTAGCCATCGAGCGCAAAACACTTGGCGTGTTCACCATGATGTAGTCACCACCCGAAGAAAAGTTCATCGTGCCACAATCGAGCGTGCAAATTTCGGGTCTGAGACGAGCAACATGGGCGAGTCGTTCTGTAGCTCCCACCATGTCGGTGTTTGCCGCATCAACCGGTAAAACTTTTTCATCCCCACCGAGTACGAGATCTCCACCCATACCAGCCGTGAGATTAATTACTACATCCGTATTGGAAGATCTAATACGATCTACGACTTCTGCATAGAGGTCCACGTCGCGTGACCCTTTGCCAGTCTTTGGGTCGCGCACATGAATATGGACAACTGCCGCGCCAGCCTTGGCGGCGTCGATCGCGGATTCGGCGATCTGTTGTGGCGTTACTGGAACCTTGTCACTTTTGCTGGTGGTCTCGCCAGCACCAGTCACAGCACATGTAATGAAGACATCCCAATTCACAGCAATTAGTTTATATGTCGTGACAGAGCGAGGCGAAATCCTATTTACTCCCGATCCTGCCCAAGTGAGTAAAACTCGGCTTAAAGAGTTCGCAGGCACCCGCGGTTTTGAAGAATTGCATAGTTGGTCAATCGCTAATGCTGAAGATTTTTGGGCACGTGTGTGGGATTTTTGTGGAGTCGTTGGTGAACGCGGGGAGCGAATTATCCAGCGAACTAAGTTTCCAGCCGATCCGTCGCGTGAATTTATCTCAACAAAATTTTTTCCAGATGCAAAATTGAGCGTCGCAGAAAACTTTCTTCATAATTCTGGTGATGGTGAGGCGATCATCGCGATCGATGAGACGGGCAATCGATCAGTCCGCACTTGGGACGACTTACGATCGCGAGTTTCACGTTTGGCTGGTGTGTTAGAAGATCTTGGCGTAGTTGCAGGCGACCGTGTCGTTGCCTGGTTGCCCAATGGAATCGAAGCCATTGAAATAATGCTCGCCGCGGCTTCAATTGGCGCAGTTTTCTCCTCTTGTTCGCCAGACTTCGGTGCACAGGGAGTGCTTGATCGATTTAGTCAAATAACACCAAAAGTTCTCGTTGCAACTGATTCATATATATATGGTGGCAAGCGGTTTGACTGTCTTGAACGACTCGCTGTGATTAGAGCAGGGTTGCCATCGCTCGTTATGACTTTGCTGGTTGGCTCACCATCAGTGAGCACCAAATTGATGCTGACAAACTATGAAAGTCTTATTTCGTCTTACACGGGAGTGCCGATCTCCCCAAGAAGATTCAGTTTTGATCATCCGTGGTACGTGCTCTATTCTTCGGGCACCACTGGCGTGCCGAAATGTATCGTGCATCGAGCAGGTGGAGTATTGCTACAACATCTAAAAGAGCACCAATTGCATTGTGATATTCGTGAGGGTGATCGCGTTTTGTATTTCACAACCACCGGTTGGATGATGTGGAATTGGCTCGTGTCCGTGTTGGCTAGTGGTGCTACTGCAGTGTTGTATGACGGCTCGCCAAGTTTTCCGACGATGACACGTTTATTTGATATTTGTGAAACTGAAAAAATTTCTCTGTTGGGTACTTCTGCCAAGTTCATTGACTCGGCCCGTAAGTCGGATATTTCACCAATGATGACAGACAGTTTGACTGCACTCAGAACTATTTGTTCCACTGGATCTCCGCTCGCGCCCGAAGGTTTCGGCTGGGTGTATGAGAAAGTTTCAAAGATTGTTCACCTCGCGTCGATCTCTGGTGGCACTGATATTTGTGCTTGCTTTGTTGGCGGCGATCCGAGTAGTTCGGTTTATGCCGGCGAAATTCAGCGCGCCTGTTTGGGCATGGATAGCGATGTGCTTGATGACTCGGCCATTTCATTGAGAAATGATTTTGATGTTGCAGGAGAGCTTGTATGCCGTCAACCCTTTCCGTCGGTTCCGCTTGGCTTTTGGAGTGATGGTGCAGAGGGCTATCCAGATCCAACTAATCCTGGCGCAAAGTTTCGTGCCGCATATTTTGAAAGGTTTCCCGGAATGTGGAGTCACGGTGATTTCGCGTCTTGGTCACGAAATGGCGGCATGACGATACACGGACGCAGTGACACAACGCTTAACCCTGGCGGAGTTCGGATTGGAACAGCCGAAATTTACCGCGTTGTTGAACAACATCCTGATGTTCTCGAGAGTCTCGTCTTTGGTCAGAATTTTGATAATGATGTGCGAATTATTCTTGCAGTACGACTCAGGGCGAACATGATGATTTCGGATGAGTTGATAGCAGAATTAAAACTTCGAATTCGTAATGCGTGCACGCCACGACATGTGCCTGCAATTGTTATCTCTGTCGCTGATCTACCGCGCACGCGCAGCAATAAATTAGTCGAACTCGCAGTTGTTGATGCTGTTAATGGCCGTCAAGTGCGCAATGTTGAGGCGATTGCGAACCCCGAAGCGATAACGGCGATTGTTGATTCCTTAAAATCAATATCGTGATTATAAGTTTGGGGTGAGTGATACTAACGGAAGATAATCCTCAAGTTCGAGCGCATCGAATCCACTGATAAACAGCGCCGATGTTGCGTCGGCAATATTTGGATCTCGCGTCGATTCGCTGAGCGCTTGACGTAACTCGTCGCGCCGAGAATCGCTTACCGAACGATGCGTGATGATTGGTAAACAGGGCACTATCGGGCCCTTGCATATGACGTGTAAAGAATCGATCGCTATGGCATCGATGCGTCTCAAGTGGGCGAGTGTCACGCTGTCGATTGAAGCGATATCTGCTTCACCGCGACTCAGCATTTGGACGCTTTCAAAATGCGATCCTGAAATTTTCGTTTCACCGCGCCAAGTTTCTTGCGGACCATGAATCGCAGCGATCAGGCTGATCCAACCAGAAAGACTTTCAAAGTTATTGACAGCGGCGATTGACCCTTGAAAATCAAACGGCGTACCGTCAACTCGGCCTAAGACGACACTGCGATAAAAATGACTCGCCGATTCAGGCGTAGTTTGGCGAAATGCACCAATGACAGAGACCTTGTCTGCGAGTCGTGTCACCAGTGGCCAACCACAAGTTTGACTAATAAACTCATTCTCGCCAAGCCAAAGGTTCGAAGGATTCGTTGTTCGCGTCAGTTCACGAGGCAGCCACGAGCAACGATTCGCTGTCGCTGCCCACAACTTGTCATAGGCCCATGCCACATCTTCGAAGGGGTAAAAACCCAACTCGGCGATCGGTTGAGAAATCATTTCCACGACGATCAACCTTATTACTTCCATTCGCACTGCAATTAGCTTTCAACTTGCGGTGTGAGTTCTAGAATTGAGTGGTGCGCATAGCGAGTCGACAATTGATTACAAAATCGATGCTTAGTGTCGTGTTTTTTGTGGTTATTTTTGCGATCAGTGGTTTGCAGTTAGTAGATATCGCGGTCATTATTCTGTTGACTTCAACTCAAATTGCCATCGGGGCGTCTGTTTGGTTGGTTTATCGATCTAAATATGAAGTTTGTTTCGCTGAGATTGTCGGGATGGGTGCAGCGATTGGCTTTGCACTAGCACTAATTTCGAGTCAGTTATTTAGAACGATTTTGCCTAAAAGTATTTCGTGGTCAATATTGCCGTTGATTGCATTGGTTCTGACACTATTGGCGTCGAAAAATGCAACTTCAAGTTTCAACAACAGGAAATATGGTTTTAATGAGCTTTTTATACTTTTTTCGGGAACGCTAATTGCACTCAGTACCTCATGGTATTGGTTAATACCAACTGCTTTAGCATCAGGCGTCCTTACGACTTGGGCTGTGCTGCGTAGCAGATGGATAGTAATTTCTAAAGCCAAACGTTATTTGGTTCATGTTGTTGGTGGTGGTATTGCTTTAACCCTCTCGGTTTATGCACTATCTACTCTGAATTCGTTAGAAAAGATTCGGAATCCAGTTTGGTGGAGTTGGCGATTCGCAAAAATTCAAGATCCTGATGTTTTATTTGGTGAATCAATGATGCATTCGGTCGGGTTATTTGGAAATAGTGACAACATATTTTTCGCTGGTGCAAAACTTCATTATCATTGGCTTTCCTTTGCGTGGAACGACACCCTAAACGCTCTTTTCCAGACTGGTGCATTTGCGATCTCTGGAATAGCAGCCCCAGTAATCGTCATCTTCATAATTATGTGTCTGGTCGCCACTATTGCTAGTCGGTTTTCAAACAGTCGAATTAGTACGCCGCTTGTGGTGCTAGGTGTGTCGTCTATGTGTGCAGGTCCGATTCCATTTGTGCGATTGCTTCATCCGTTTTCTTACTCTTTTAATTTTTCACTTATCTATACATTTGCGTTTATGGTTTTGCTATTAAGCATTGAAAAGTCAAAGTTTTCGGTGAACGCGACGTTGATGTTCACTTTTTCGGCGATGCTCATCGGAAGCAAAGTATCTTCGGCGGTTGCTCTGGTCTTGGGCTTGTTGATAGCA
>JBAXAW010000041.1:0-15973 GCA_037142305.1 Actinomycetota bacterium | reverse complement strand
AAGTTCGTCAAGTGATACCTGCTGATCGTGCAGTCGGCGCGGTCGCTCCAGAACTTGTCACTGAGTCACCAGTTTGGTTAAACGGAAAGGCGGCGTTATGAGTACTACTTTTGAGCATGCTCCAGGTTTCGTATCGGGCGATCGCCCAAAAATAGTTTCCTCACGATTTGAATTTGCCGACTCGTTTACAATTGAGCGCTACTTGGCGACTGATGGCTACAAAGGTTTACGATCAGCACTATCTCGTCCATCAAATGAAATTCACGATGAAGTAAAAAGTGCGACTGTGCTTGGTCGCGGAGGTGCCGGGTTTCCGGCCGGAACAAAGTGGGGACTAACCCCGCAACAAGTATGGCCGCGATATCTCGTTGTCAATGGTGACGAGAGCGAACCAGGAACTTATAAAGACAGATTGCTAATGGAGCGCGATCCGCATCAACTTATTGAAGGTTGTTTGATTGCGTGTTACGCCGCGGGGTTGTCACAATGCTTCCTATATATAAGAGGTGAAATGGCACTCGCCCAAGAGCGCGTGGCGACTGCGTTGAACGAGGCATACGCCGCCGGGTATGTAGGAAAAAATATTCTTGGTTCGAAATTTTCTGTAGATATTGTTCTGCATTGGGGTGCAGGTGCATATGTCGTCGGAGAAGAAACCGCACTGATCGAAAGTCTCGAAGGAAACCGTGGCATGCCTCGTTTGAAGCCGCCGTTCTTTCCTGCAGTTAACGGACTGTACGGTCAACCGACGATTGTCAACAATGTTGAAACTCTCGCCAATTTGCCGTGGTTGTTGTGCAACGGTGTTGCCGCATACACAGCAATCGGCACGAAGACATCACCAGGCACCCGAATGGTTGCAGTTTCTGGGCACGTTAAGCGACCAGGAGTTTTTGAAATCATTAATGGCACGACAACATTTCGCGATCTAATTTTCGGTGAAGAGTTTTGTGGTGGAATCAAAAATGACAACAAACTCAAAGCGTTTGTTCCAGGTGGAGGTTCTGCTCCATGGTTTACTGCCGATCAATTGGATTTACCTTTCGAGGCAAGTCAAGTTGGGCCTGCTGGGTCAATGCTTGGTTCTGGTGCCGTAATCGTGATGGATGAGACAACGGATATTCCTGCAGCCGCGCTCACACTTACGCATTTTTACGCGCACGAATCTTGTGGCAAGTGCACACCATGTCGCGAAGGCGGAACATGGCTTGAAAGAATTATGCGTCGCATTGTTGACGGCGACGGCACTGATGCTGATCTGCAGCAACTCCTCGAAGTCGGTGCGATGATTTGTCCTGGAGACTTTCCGCATGCGGCAAATGAAAAACTAGGTTTAACTGCCGTGCCTTTCCCATACAAAATGACAACGATTTGCTTTGTCGGTCCATCGGCTTTTGCTCCGGTTCACTCGGCGCTGACATTGTTTAGAAGCGAATTTGAATCACGTGTAACGAAGCGTGTGACGATTCCAGTGACATCGGTTTCGTCAGTCAAGACGGTTACGACGGCTGGAGTGTATTCATGACAATTGTTGATCCAGAAAAAATCGTTGTTGACCCGAATGTCGTGAATATCACGATTAACGACAAGCCAGTTTCAGCTCGTAAAGGCGAAGTGATTATCGCTGCTGCTGATCGCACAAATGATTTCATCCCAAGATTTTGTTACCACCCTCGCATGAGTTCTGTCGGCATGTGCCGTCAGTGTCTAGTAGAAGTAGAAACACCGCGCGGACCAATGATGGTTGTGTCGTGCATGACTCCAGTTGCTGAAGGCCAAATCGTTCGTACAGCAACAGACAATGTTAAAAAAGCCCAAGAGGGTGTGCTTGAGTTATTGCTCGCTAATCATCCACTTGATTGCCCTGTTTGCGATAAGGGTGGCGAATGCCCGTTGCAAGATCAGGCATTCAGTCACGGACCAGGCGAAAGTCGGTTCGTTGAAGAAAAGCGCCACTATGAAAAGCCAATCGCAATTAGTGACATTGTTTATCTTGATCGTGAGCGTTGCATTTTGTGCGATCGGTGCACGAGATTCGCCGACGAAGTTGCAGGTGATCCGCTAATTTCATTTACTAGTCGTGGTAATGACACACAGGTCATGACGTTTCCTGAAGAACCATTCAGTAGTTATTTCTCCGGCAATACGGTTCAAATTTGCCCAGTCGGTGCGTTGACTGCAAAACCATATCGATTCAAGGCCCGTCCATGGGATTTAAATGAAACTGAAACGACTTGTACCTCGTGTTCGGTTGGATGTCGCATCGTTGTGCAAAGCAGCCGAGATGAACTTGTGCGATTTCAAGGTGTAGATATCGACCCAGTCAACTGGGGCTGGTTGTGTGATCGCGGTCGTTATAACTTCGAATCAGTTAACTCAACCGAGCGACTCACAACACCATTAATCAAGTCTGATGCGGGTCTTGTCCAGAGTTCGTGGTCGGTCGCGCTTGATTCGGCAGCAAGAATTATTCGCCATGCACTCACTAACAATGCAGATTCAGTTGCGATTCTCGGTGGCGCGCGAGGCACTAACGAAGATGCATTTGCCTGGGCAATGTTGGCAGACGAATTGAAGATCAATCAACGCGACTCGCAACTCGGTGATGGTTTGACTCCAGAAATTTTTAATCTTGCACAAGCAACAATCGACGAAACTTGTGCAGCTAGCACGATTATCTTGTTGGCTCCTGATCTTAAAGAAGAATTACCAGTTCTTTATCTAAGAATTCGAGATGCCGCACAAAAGCGCAAATCACGAATCATTGAGTTTTCTTCGCACGACTCTGGCTTGACACCATATGCATGGAGAAGTATCGCATTTGAACCAGGCCGTCAGGCTCAAGTTGTGCTTGAGACGTTAGAAACCCAAGACATGAAAGAGCAAATTCAGCGAGGTGAAGTAGTCGTCGTACTTGGTCGCGCAAATTTGGCAGAAAACGAAGCGTTCACATTGCATGCACTGGGCGAAGTTTTACATGCGATTCCAAATGCGAAAATTCTTCCAGTCTTGCGTCGCGGCAATGTTCGCGGCGCGGTGGCTGTCGGTCTTACACCTCAACAAAACTCTGGTGATGCAATTGATATTTTGACGAAAGCCGCCGCCGGAAAAATTAACTGCCTAATTTTGCTCGGGGCAAATCCACTCGCCGATGTCGCTGATTCGATACTTGTCAAACAAGCACTCGCACAAATCAAGAGTGTCATCAGCATCGACACTTTTGTCACAAGTTCAAATCAAAATGCTGATGTTGTTTTTCCAGCGGCGGCGTTCGCCGAAAAAAATGGCACGACTACGAACCTTGAAGGTCGAGTCAGTAATGTCACTCAACAGATCACTCCCCGTGGCACGTCGCGTCCAGATTGGATGATCGCTACCGAACTTGGGCTGAGTCTTGGGATTGATCTTGGCGTGTCAAGTCTTGATGAGTTGCACGAAAAAATGATTTCGGCAATTCCAGAGTTTTCTTCATGTGATAATAATGCGGCAATTCAAAGCGATGGTGTGCTGATGGTTCATGAAACATCAGCGACTATTTCACGTGGATCTAAAATTTTGGTAGATCGAAATTCATATGACTATCGACTAATTGTGTCTCGAACAATGTATGACGCGGCTCAGTCAACTATCACGAGTAACTCGCTCGTGGGGATAATTACCGAGTCAACAATTTATGTTCACCCATTAGACCTTGCTCGGATTGGTGTTGTAGACGGTACGCATATTCGAGTCGGCGTTGATGAAATAAATATTGTCCTACCAGTCAGGGCTCATAGCGGAATTCATCGTGGTACTGCTTGGTTGCCATACAACCACACGAATGTGGATATTCGTCCATTGTTGAATATCGCAGCCGACGTGATCGACGTTCGAATTGAGCAAATCAAATGATCGCTCTAGACACTCTGTTGTTAGACGAAATACTTTGGGCGCCTTTGCTGATCGTGTTGTTAAAGGTTGTGGTTGTATTTGTTGTTGGTCTATTGGCGACGATGTTGATGGTCTGGTTTGAGCGTAAGGCAATTGCCGGGATGCAAAATCGCATCGGACCGAACAAAACTGGCCCGTTCGGGATCATGCAAACTCTTGCCGATGGCATCAAACTTTTTTTTAAAGAAGATTTGATCCCAAATAGGTCAGATCGTTTTGTTTTTGCGCTTGCACCGTTTTTGTCTTTTGTTCCGGCATTTTTGGCGTTTGCGATTATTCCACTTGGCGGAGACTTTCGCAACGGCAACGGTGGCGAAGTCACTTGGTTTGGTCATGTCACAAAAGTGCAACTAGCTGACCCGCCGATCGGAGTTCTGTTTGCGCTCGCGATTTCGTCGATTGCTGTTTACGGCATCATGCTCGCAGGTTGGTCAAGTGGATCCAAGTATCCGTTAATTGGTTCTGTTCGAGCATCGGCACAAATGGTGAGTTATGAAGCAGCACTCGGTTTGTCTTTGGCCTGCGTTCTCTTGCTCGCGGGCACACTCTCAACCAGTGGCATCGTTGCTGCGCAGGCGACGATTACTCAATGGCACGTTATTTCAACCGGATTCGTGCCGTTCATTATTTTTCTAATTGCTGCCACGGCCGAGTTAAACCGTCCACCATTTGACTTAGTTGAAGCCGAGCAAGAACTCGTCGGTGGCTTCAATACAGAATATTCGTCAATTCGGTTTGCTTTGTTTTATCTTGCAGAATTTATGAACACAGTGACGATGTCGGCGCTAATTGTCACGCTATTTTTTGGTGGTCCACAACCAATCGCATTCGGAAATTTCGTTTTTGATATTCCATTGATACCGAATGCTCTTGAGGGCACATTCTGGTTGTTAGCCAAAGTGCTTGTATTTCTGTATATATATATTTGGTTCCGCGCAACTCTTCCACGATTGCGTTACGACCAATTGATGGATCTCGGCTGGAAGGTTCTGATTCCTGGTGGACTTGGTTGGTTCATGTTGCTGGCATCACAACGCATGGCCCGACAAAACGATTGGAATATTATTTTGGTTACATCTGTCTCGGTCATCGTGATGATTGGTTGTTATTTACTTCTACAAGCGGCGTTTACTCAAAGTGCGCGGCAGCGCGAGACACAAGGACCAATGTTCTAATGGGCTACCTCGGTGGATTTATTGTCACACTTCGTCAACGCGGAGAAAAGAATCGTGTCACAACTCAATATTCAGGTGGTCGCGTGTTTCGTCGCAATAAAAAACGCGCTGTCAAGATGGACGAAAAACTTGAGAAGCCAGAGCGGCTACATGGTCGTCATGTTCTCAATCGATACGAAGACGGTATGGAAAAATGCATCGGCTGTGAATTGTGTGCAGCGGTTTGCCCAGCGAAGTGCATTCATGTTCGCGGTGCCGATAACGACGCGATGAAGCCAACTTCACCCGGCGAACGATTCGGTTGGATTTACGAGATCAATTATCTGCGTTGTATTCATTGTGATTTGTGCGTCGAGGCCTGTCCAACCGAAGCGATAACCGAAACAAAACTTTTTGAGTTCTCCTTCACAAATCGCCAAGATGCGATCTATACAAAGAGTGAACTTCTCGTTGACAATTCTGGCAAACCTCAGCAACTTGCGTGGGAAGATTGGCGCGAAGGTGAAGATCTAAATACTTCAGGCTGGATGCGAGCAACTGCTGCATCCGGCGATGCGAACTTCACTGGAGTCGTGTCGTGGAGTGGCGAGTTAGGTTACGGCATTCGCCCGGCTGAAGACAAGAGCGAATAATGGAACTCTTCGTTTTTGGCTGTGCAGCATTAATGGTTGTAGTTGGCGCAGTCGGAGTAATCACTCGAAAGCACCCAGTACATGCTGCATTAAGTTTGGTGCTGACGCTTTTTGGTGTGGCGGTTTTATTTGTTATTCAACAGGCACACTTTCTTGCCGCGGTACAAGTGATTGTTTATGCCGGCGCGATTGTCGTGTTGTTTTTATTCGTGATCATGTTGTTAGGTGTTGACCGAGTTGAAAATCTTCGAACAGAACCGCTTACGACCCAACGTCCGCTTGCCGTAATCGTGAGTCTCGGCTTAATCGGAATTCTCGTGGCTGCGTTTGCAACAGGTAGTGGTGTGTTGCATGAGCGTGGCGCAGGATTAAATATCCCAGATGTGGCTAATGCGTCCGACGCCAACACCACACAACTTGCACAATCTATTTTTTCTCAATATGTCGTTGCATTTGAAGTAACTTCGGTGCTGTTAGTTGTTGCAGTAGTCGGCACTGTGCTTCTCGCGCGGCGAACCAAAAGTGCAGTCACGGAGAATTCAAAATGATCGCGTTCTTGCTCGTACCAACCGCATCTTGGTATCTCGTGCTAAGTGCTGTGCTTTTTGGTATCGGAACATTTGGGGTTTTAATTCGTCGAAACCCGTTAGTGATGTTCATGTGCATTGAATTGATGCTTAATGCTGTGAATCTCAGTTTTGTTACTTTGGCGCGAAAACTCAATGACATCAACGGGCAAACAATAGTTTTTTTCGTAATGGTCGTCGCTGCTGCTGAAGTAGTCGTGGGTCTCGGCATCATTGTGGCGATCATGCGCAATCGAAGTTCGGTGACTGCCGACGATCTCGCCGAGTTGAAGGGCTAATCATGCTCGGTTTGATCTGGCTGATACCAGTACTACCTCTTGCAGGGGCTGTGCTTAATTTAGTTTTGGGTCGCAAACTTGGTGACCCGCGCGCAGGTTGGGTTGCCACAATCGCAACAGCCTCGTCGTTTCTAGTGACGGTGCTGACTTATTTTGAGATGTTAGGGCTACCAGCCGAAGAACGCAGTCATGTCGTAAAAATGTTTTCGTGGATCGGAGTCGGCTCACTTCAAGTTGATCTTGCTGTTCTAGCTGACCCACTCAGCATTGTGATGGCATTATTTGTTACAGGCATTTCGACTTTGATTCATCTTTACGCAATTGGCTACATGCACGGCGATGCCAAGTTCTCGAAATTCTTTTTGTATTTAAATCTCTTCGTTTTCAGCATGTTGATGCTGGTTCTCGGCGAGAATCTACTTGTCACATTCTTGGGCTGGGAAGGTGTCGGTGCTTGTAGTTACTTCTTGATTTCGTTTTGGCACACTCGTAACAGCGCAGCGGTCGCCGGCAAAAAAGCCTTCGTCACAAATCGCATTGGTGACTTCGGTGTAATGGCCGCAATGTTTTTGGCATTCAATAGTCTTGGCACACTTTCGTATCACGCTATTAATGAGTCCGCGCATAGTGGTGAACTTGCTGCAGTGACGGCAACGGCAATTGGGCTTCTACTCTTTGTTGGTGCTTGCGGTAAGAGCGCCCAACTTCCGCTTTATCTTTGGTTGCCAGATGCGATGGAAGGCCCAACTCCAGTTTCGGCGTTAATTCACGCCGCGACGATGGTGACATCGGGTGTGTTTTTAATGACGCGTATGAGTCCTGTTTTGCATGCTTCGTATAATTGGGTACCAACAGTTATTGCCGTAGTTGGCGCGGCGACTGCGTTTTATGCCGCAACTGTCGCCGTTGCACAAAACGATATTAAAAAAGTTCTCGCCTACAGCACTGTTTCGCAGTTGGGCTACATGTTTTTAGCAGTGGGATCTGGTGCATATGTCGCTGCAATTTTTCACATGGTGACTCACGCATTTTTTAAGGCGCTATTGTTTCTTGGCTCAGGTTCTGTGATTCACGGTATGCATCATGAGCAAGACATGCGTCGCATGGGCGCGCTACGCAAAGTGATGCCAGTTACTGCGTTCACTTTTATTATCGGCTGGCTTGCAATCGCCGGAGTTCCACCGTTTGCTGGCTTCTGGTCGAAAGATGAAATATTGCTTTATGTTTACGCAAATAATCGTGGTCTGTATGTAGTTGGTTTGATTACCGCACTATTAACGGCGTTCTACATGACACGACAAGTAATCATGGTGTTTTACGGCAAAGCAAAATGGAATGACCACAGCGCCGAACACGGCTCACACGGCGACTTAACACCCCATGAAAGTAGTTGGGTGATGTTGACGCCACTTGTTGTGCTTTCGGGTTTATCTTTAGTCGGTGGTGCGATGCAATTGCCTTTCGGCAAAGACTTTAATTTTCTAGAACGTTGGCTTGCGCCTGTTGTCGAAGAATCCGAAGCACAAATACATGAGACCTGGGCATATCAAAATAAATATTTGCTGTTAGCTGTAGCAATTGTCGTTGCACTAGTTGGAATCGCGGCGTCAATTGTGGTTTATGCAAAATCATGGGTCAAGCCAATTGAGCCTAAAGTTCTTGAGCAAGCGTGGTACTACGACAATGCTGCAAGCCGTCTGATCGCCGGGCCTGGCGCGAAAACTTTTAATTTAATTGCATGGATTGATGCCAACATCGTTGATGGCATTGTCAACGGAGTCGGCAAGTTGATTCGAAATATCGCAACATCATTGCGCCGGGCTCAGAGCGGTTTCGTTCGTGCATATGCATTATTGATAAGTTTCGGCGCTGTCGTTATTTTGGCTTGGTTCTTTTTGCGTGGAGCACTGTTGTGATCGCCTCAAATCTAGAAGTTCTTAACTTTCCAATTTTGACGTTGCTAGTTGTTATGCCCGTTATCGGTTCGATATTTGTGGCACTACTTGGTGGTTCGCGTCCAGAATGGATGAAACTCGCGGCACTAATTTCAAGCGTCTCAACTGCAGCGCTTTCGTTGTGGTTGTTAGCAGCATTCAAATCTGGCGAGGCGGGTTTTCAGTTCGTCTCGCAGCATGTCTGGATTAGCCAATGGGGAATCTCATGGCATTTAGGTGTGGACGGCATCTCGTTGTTTTTGATAGTTCTCACCGGAATCTTGTTTCCATTAGTGATTGTCGGAATTGATCCGCACCATAATGAAACCTCTTATTTCGCTTGGATGCTGTTATTGCAAGCCGGAGTAATGGGCTCGTTTTTGTCGCTTGACCTGTTCTTGTTTTTTGTAATGTTCGAAATTGTTTTGGTGCCAATGTATTTCTTGATCGGTGGTTGGGGTTATGACCAGCGGGTCTACGCGGCAACGAAATTCTTTTTATACACAATGGCTGGTTCGGCGTTCATGCTCGTCGGGATCATTGCAACAGTTGCGCTTGCACATCGCGACCTTGGCGTGGTGACTTTCGATCTTGTCAAAATCGCTGAAGGCGCGAAGTTTTCAACGAATGCAGCGCGATGGCTGTTTTTATCGTTTGCGATTGCGTTCGCGGTCAAGGTGCCTCTATTTCCCTTTCATACTTGGTTGCCCGATGCTCACACACAGGCGCCAACCGGGGGCTCAGTAATTCTCGCTGGCGTGTTACTCAAAATGGGAACCTATGGTTTCTTGCGGTTCGGAGTTTATTTGTTTCCACAGGCCGCGATGTGGGCAAGACCAGCGATATTTACTCTCGCCGTCATCGGAATCATTTACGGTGCTATTGCCGCAACGATGCAACGCGATCTAAAACGTCTCGTCGCTTATTCTTCTGTTGCTCACCTCGGGTTCATTGTTCTTGGAACCTTCGCCCTCAGTTCGCAGGCAGTAACTGGTGCGGTGATGCAAATGGTGAGTCATGGAGTCTCGACAGGTGCATTGTTTTTACTCGTTGGCATGATTTACGAACGTCGCCACACCCGCGAAATCGCTGAGTTACGTGGCATTCAGCATGTTGCACCAATCTTTGCTGGTGTTTTCACAGTGGTCATGCTGTCTTCAGTTGGTTTGCCTGGCCTCAATGGTTTCGTCGGTGAGTTTTTGATTTTGATCGGATCATTTGGTCCTGCACGCTGGTGGACAGTTGTCGCTTCAATTGGAGTTATTCTTGCTGCGCTCTATTTATTGTGGGCTTATCAACGCGTATTTCACGGTGAGCCAGATGAAGCGAATTCAACTTTTAAAGAAATTACAATTCGTGAAGGCCTCTTGATGTCTGTGTTTGTGGCGATCATCGTCGTATCTGGCATCTATCCAAAACCAATTCTTGACAGAATTCAACCAAGCGTGGCTGCACTCATTGAGCATGTAGAAGGACAAACCAAGTGAACGATCAAGTACCTGAATTTGCAGGCCCTGTAATTAATTGGTTTTCGGTTTCGCCTTTAATAGTTTTGCTGTTCGGCGCGCTGTTGCTGTTGCTTATCGGGTCGTTGACTCCGCAGTGGCGACGTGGCTGGTATGGATTAGTCAGTGCGCTAACAGCGAGTGCTGCAATTGTTCTCTCAATATTTTTATGGCGCGATATTTCAAGTTCTGGCCCAAAACTTCTAGTTGGTGGCGCTCTTGCTCTCGACCATTTTGCTGTGCTGGCGTCAATTGCGATTTGCTCGGCAGTATTGCTTGTCAGTCTTGTTACTAGTGACTATCTTGCTGGCGAAAAGTCTGATATGCCCGAGATTTATGCTCTCTATCTAACCGCGGCAATCGGTGGCATCGTGATGGTTGCGGCGAACGATCTAATCGTCTTGTTTCTCGGATTAGAAACTCTTAGCTTGTCGCTTTATTTATTGGCAGCAAGCAATCGCAAACGCGCAGAAAGCCAAGAAGCAGGATTGAAATATTTCATACTCGGTGGTTTCGCATCGGCATTCTTTCTGTACGGTGTCGCACTTACCTACGGCGCGACTGGCACTACTCGTTTAGTTGATATTAATTTGGCGTTGAATTCTTACATCACCATTCCACGCAATGACACTTTGCTGCTCGTAGGTGTCGGTTTGATGCTTGTTGGGTTTGGTTTCAAAGTTTCCCTTGTGCCATTTCAAGCATGGACCCCAGATGTTTATCAAGGTTCGCCAACTCCCGTTACGGCGTTTATGGCTTCAGCCGGAAAAGTTGCCGCACTTGTTGCACTCGTGCGAGTTTTGATAACCGCGTTTCCTTCGCGTGCCGATGATTGGGGTCCAGCAGTTTTCGTATTGGCCGCACTGACACTCGTCGTCGGGTCAGTCGTTGCTGTCGTACAAACTGATGTAAAGCGCATGCTTGCTTACTCATCAATTAGCCATGCAGGTTTCATTCTTGTTGGTTTAGAAGCATCATCACATCGCTCATCGCCTGAAGTTGGTGATGGATTAACCGCAATCGCCGTTTATGTCGTGCTTTACGCGGCCTTGGTGGTTGGCACATTCAGCGTTGTTACAGTTGTGGCACAAAATTCAAACGATGGATCAGCATCGCTGGATGCTTTCAAAGGCATTGGCAAAAATAATCCACTACTTGCGCTAGCGATGACGGTTCTGTTATTGGCGCAAGCAGGTGTGCCATTAACCAGTGGGTTCGTCGCCAAGTTCGGAGTAATTCAGGCGGCAGTAAATGTAGGTAGTTATAAACTTGCGGTCATCGCCATGGTGTGTGCTGTTATTGCGGCGTTTGTTTATTTACGAATCATGGTCAGTATGTGGTTGAGCGATGCAACAAATTCTGTGTCCGTCAAAGTTCCACTGTTTTCAACGATCGCAATTGCAATTGCAGTTTCAGTAACTTTAGTTATTGGTGTTCTTCCAAGCCTGTTGCTTGACTTAACTTCTAATCTCACTCAACTCGCCAGCAAATAATTCGCAGCATATTATTTGTTGCGAATAGCGTCGATGAACCCATCAAATAGGTTTTGTTGATCTGGTTCAGTCTTCGCGTCGTCTTCTGGGTGCCATTGCACGCCGACAATCCATTTTGCTGACGCGTGTTCAACTGCCTCGACCGTGTTGTCTGTAGCGCGACCAGTAACTATTAAGTCTTTTGCGACCATGTCAAGTGCCTGATGATGAAAAGAATGTGATTTTTTTGGCGAAGTCGTTTTCATTGCTCGGGCAACGCGACTATCGGCAGTCAGCACAATCTCGTGATAAGTATTCCAGTGTGCCTCGCCATCTTCGAGAACCTCGCCTAGATCTTGGTGCAGTGTTCCACTGAGAGCAACGTTAAGTATTTGCATTCCACGACATATTGCCAGAACTGGTTTGTTTTGATCAACCGCAGCACGGACAATCGCCATCTCAAGGGCATCATGTTCGGCGCTGATTCCATAAATCTTGCTGCTGATCTGTTTCTGACCATAAAGCGATGGGTCGATATCCCCTCCACCTTGAATAATTACACCGTCAAATCTTGATACGAGTTCGATTGCTGATTCAACACTCTGAGCAACTGGTGGCACTTGCAGAGCGACACCTCCAGCATGAGCAATAGCTTGGCTATAAAGACGCCCAGTTGAAAATGAATCTCCGCGAACGCCTTTTGCGTCGGTAGTCAACTTGCCAGGTAACAAAATGAGTGGTGTCATCACTGTTAATTCGTGACTTGCGAAACATCAAATCCAGCAATTTTCGCTGCCGTGATGATCTCTGCCGTATGGTCGTGGCCGCGTACTTCAAGAACAACTTGAACACCAGTTTCGCGAACCTTTAGATTTAAACCTTCACGCACATGACTAACTTCGATCAAGTTCGCCCCCGATTTTGCAATCACATCTAAGAAATTGGCAAGTGCACCCGGGCGATCTGGAACTCGAACAAACAAAAGTGCGCGACGACCAGCCTTGGTTTCGTGCCGTCGTATCAAATTCGGAATCAAACCCATGTCAACATTGCCACCAGACAACACAACACAAGTTGAACCCTTTTTTGCGGGTTTAACGCACGATGTGAGAAGTGCTGAAACGCCAACTGCTCCGCCACCTTCAACATACATCTTTGATCGTTCCAACAAAATCATCATTGCGTTGGCGACACTGTCCTCATCGACATCTACAAGTTCATCTACCCACGATTCAATTAGCGGTCGCGTCACATTGCCAGGTTGTTTGACTGCGATACCGTCGGCCAGTGTCGCGATTGCGCCACTTGGAGCGTTTCCATAAATGTATGGCGCGCAAGATGAAACTTGAACACCGATGATTTTTACATCTGGTCGTTGTTGTTTAATTGCTAGTGCCACACCAGAAAGTAGTCCGCCACCACCGAGTGGAACAATCACCTGCGCTAAATCTGAAATATCTTCAAGCAGTTCAAGACCAAGCGTGCCTTGACCCGCTATCACGTCAACATCGTCAAATGGATGGCAAAAAGCCATGCCCGTCTCAATCGCTCGAGCCTGGGCTGCGCTGACTGCAGTGTCAACACTTTCGCCACCATCCAAAACGACTCCGCCGTAACCCTTGCACGCATTAATTTTTGAAAGCGATGCCCCGAGTGGAATAAAAATTTCCGCCCTTACACCGAAATGTTTTGCCGCGAATGCAAGACCTTGTGCATGATTACCGGCACTGCCTGCTACAACTCCGTTCTGAGCCAGTTCTCCGAGCTGGTGCAACTTGTTTATCGCACCGCGAATTTTAAAGGCCCCCGTCCGCTGCAAGTTCTCGGCTTTCAAAATAATTTTTCCACCGAATTCATTTGACAAATATGCCGCAGGTGTAACTGGGGTATGTTCAACTACCGATCGCCCAACTTCGCGGGCCGCTTGAATCGTGCTTAAGTCAATTCCTAGATTGCTATTTTTCATTGAAACCCACAGTCATACGCTAGACGGGTTAGCGATTGTTCATTGCGGATAAGGTTATTCGGGATGGAAAAGTTCACAGACAATCAATATATTGCAACTGTTTCTGTGGTGGTTCCTGTTTATCAGGGCGAAAAAACTATCGCGACTTTGGTTAGTGAACTGGCAAATTTTACCGAAACTTCAACTTCGGCTTCTGGCATCAAGTATGTGATTAGCGAAGTTCTATTGGTCCATGACTCTGGTCCAGATAATTCGGCGATTGTGATCAACGATTTGAGTACGAACCATGACTGGGTTCGTCCAGTCTGGTTGTCGCGCAATTTCGGGCAACATGCTGCAACTTTGGCTGGAATGTCAGCGAGCGTCTCTGATTGGATTGTTACTCTTGACGAAGATGGCCAACATGATCCAAAGGAAATCGCCAAACTTTTAGATACTGCGGTTGCAGAAAACTCTCAACTGGTTTACGGCAAGTTCGCTGGTGGCGCCTTGCATTCTCGCTGGCGAAATTTTTTCTCAACACTTGCGAAGTGGCTTTACACAAAACTTCTCTCGCCGCAAGACGGAGAGTTTTTTAGTAGTTACAGATTGATGACAGGCGAAATCGGCAGAAGTGTCGGAGCATATGCAGGGTCGGGGGTTTACCTTGATGTTGCTTTGACTTGGGTAGTTGACCGCTCAGTCGCATGTGAGATTGCCCCGCGAGTCGAATACCCCCGCCAAACCGGATTCACCTTTCACCGATTGCTGGGCCATTTCTTGAGACTGGTTTTGAGTTCTGGCACTCGTCCACTTCGGCTTGTAAGTTTGATCGGTTTTTCTTCGTTTTTCGTTGGCTTTATTTATGCGGCGTACGCACTTTACGGAAAGATCGCGCATGGATATCCAGTTGAAGGCTGGACAACTGTAATTATTTTCGTCTCGATGGGTAGCGGTGCGATTTTGTTCTCGTTAGGAATCTTGGCCGAATATCTTGGCGTTGTGGTTCGTAATGCGATTGGTCGGCCGCTTTATTTGATCCGCTCGAGTCCATTTAATGATGCACTGTCGCGAACGAGAAAAAGTAAACAAACGAACTGATGAAAGTTTGGGTAATCGGTCGCGGTGGATTGCTAGGCAATAGCGTCGAAAAACAGTGCATAAATTTTGCTGATATATATTCACCCACAGGAGAATTTGTCTGGTCTGATAGTGCTCAACTGCAGACACAAATTGCTGATAGTTGTACGCAGTTTTCCGAAATTGCTAGAGATGACCAGTGGGCGATTTTTTGGTGTGCGGGAAAGGGAACATTGTCCAGCACGACCGAGCAAATGTTTGAAGAAACTAGAATTTTTGAGGAATTCTTGAAATCGGTTGAGAATAATTTCGGACGAAAATTATTACAAAATGGACTAATTTTTCATGCGTCATCTGCTGGTGGGGTTTACGCAGGTAGCGAAAATCAACCGTTCACAGAACTCACGACTCCGCGACCCACGACAGCGTATGGTGCGGCAAAGCTAAAGCAGGAGCATTGTTTGGCGGAGTTTTCTGACCGAATAGGTGTTCGAGCAGTCATTGGAAGAATCTCTAATCTCTATGGCGCAAATCAAGACTTATCGAAAAACCAAGGGCTGATCTCAACAATTTGTTCTTCAATTCTGCACCGGCAACCAATAAATTTATTTGTACCACTGGAGACCTCGCGAAACTATGTGTATGTTGCCGATGCTTCACGGATCATTGTTGATTCAGCCAAAATCGCTCTTGCAGATTCTGGGCCAACTCGTAAATTCATGAAACTGGTTGTAGCAGATGAAAACTTAACAATCGGAAACATTCTTAGTGTCGCCAAGACTGTATTTCGTATTAAACCATTGATTACTTCTTCAAGTAACACAAAAATAAATAAGCAGCCTCGAAGCATTAACTTCAAATCGGTTTCACTTTTAGATGCTGACTCTTTTTGTAAAACTCGGATCAGTGTCGGGCTCAAAGGAGTGATGGCTGATTTGAATGCAGATTTCCTGCGCAACGGCTCAAAAAAGGCAAAAGCCGAGCAATTTAGTTAAGTTTTAAAATTATTACTTCACTATTTTCAAAGGCAACACTTGCGTAAGGCTCCCATGTTGTGGGCATTTGTTTTGACTTATCAACAACAAACCAATTGATATTCATCTTCCTCATATATTCGGCTGACTCCGCGTCAGGTTTTTTTGCAAAATTGTGGCTCATTCGAAGTCGTTCGTTGAGCCATGTAGGCGCGATATTTTGAATAGTAAATATTCCTTCTCCCTTAATCGGCAGAGGTACTCGAGCCACGTTGGTGAAGACAAGCCCGACATTTCCCCAAGCGTCGCCTTCAACGAGCACTCGTCGTCTGCTTATTGCTGAAATCGCAAGGTTTGAACTTGAAAAAGTCGCAGAGGTGAAGAAATCTCTGATTTCTTCACCAGCAACGAAATTTGTTGCGACTAGGTCATCTTGTTTTGAGTTGTGTTGCAACCAAAGC
>JBAXAW010000040.1:0-16083 GCA_037142305.1 Actinomycetota bacterium | reverse complement strand
CACGTTCGATTGCTTAAGCGATTCGCGACAAAAGTCGTGTTGGCGTTTGATGCTGATAAAGCTGGTCAAGGCGCCGCCGAAAGATTTTATGAATGGGAGCAGCGTTACAAAGTGCAGGTGAGTGTCGCACATTTTCCGCAAGGCAAAGATCCTGGAGATTTAGCAAACAGCGACCCGACAGCGCTGGCGAGTGCAGTTGTAAACGCTCAACCGTTTTTAGGTTTTCGACTGCAACGAGTTCTTGATGCAGGATCAGTCACGTCGCCCGAGGCTCGTTCGCGCACAGCAGAGCAAGCAATGGCTGTGATCAACGAACATCCCGATACAAATGTGCGCAAAATTTACGCGGGTCAAGTTGCGACTCATGTCGGTATTCCTGTTGTTGACTTAGTGAAGCTTGCCGAACGAGGAATAAGAAAACCAACGATCAATATCCCGGGGTCACCAAACTCGCGACGCAGTGAATCAGCCGAGTTTGTTGTTTTGGCACTGATGTTTTCTCAGTGGGAGATAATTGCGAATTGGTTATCAGAGGCATTGTTCACCGATGAAGTAAATCGCCGCGCGTTTTTGTCAGTCGCTCAAGCCGAAGGGAATGTCTCAAAGGCCTTAGAAATAGCCGATCCGGAAGCGCGCGAAGTTTTAGAGCGGGCCGCAGTTGCCGATGTAGAGACTCAACCGATTCGCGAAGCCTGGAACTTACTTTCTGCCGCGGTGCGCCGTGAACTCGCACATCGGGTGACTTTGAGTGATCCAGAGCAGATTCGCGTTGACAGATCTGCGCGTTTGCTGCTTGAAAATCTTGAGGTGCCAAGTATGGCAGAATCTTCAGCAGAGCAATTATTGGGTTGGTTAAATCTTCGGGTGGGGGAACACGAATGACGACATCGTCAACAAGGGACACTCTCGGGTCTGACTCTGTTCGTCTTTACTTAAACGAAATCGGACATGTTGATCTTCTGACCGCCGATGAAGAAAAAGATCTTGGTAAAAAAATCAAGGCTGGCATTGTTGCTCAAGAAAAACTTCATCAAACTTCTGAAGGTTTAGATTTCTCAGGTCGTCGTCGTTTGCAGCGCACTGTTAAGGATGGCGAAAAAGCGAAAGATCATATGGTGCGTGCGAATTTGCGACTCGTGGTGTCGATTGCTCGCAGATACGACCGTAAAGAACTTCAGTTAGCTGATCTGATTCAAGAAGGCAACATCGGGCTCATGCACGCCGCTGACAAATACGACTATGAAAAAGGTTTTAAGTTCTCGACCTATGCAACTTGGTGGATTCGTCAGTCAATGACACGTGCTCTTGCAGATCAAGGTAGAAATATTCGAATTCCTGGTCACATGATGGAGATAGTAAACCGTGTGCAGCGCTCGGAGCGCGACTTGACGAGCGAACTTCGACGTAACCCAACACCAGAAGAAGTTGCTGCGCGTTGCAGTCTTTCGGTTGAAAGACTGTTGGAGATAATGCAATTAGCGATACCGACGACAAGCTTGGATGCCCCAGTAGGCCACAATACTGACGACTTAACTGTCGGCGACACAATTGCCGACAGTGACCAGAATGATCCGCTTGGAGCAACTGAGAGAAGCCAATTACATGATGCGGTTGAGCAAACGCTAAAAGATTTGCCACCTCGTGAGCAAGAAATAGTTGCTATGCGTTTTGGTATTGGTGAGCACAAACGTATTTACACGCTTGAAGAAGTCGCCGACAAAATGCACGTAACTAGAGAACGCGTTCGGCAAATCGAGCAAAAGACGTTGGCTCGTATGCGGCACCCGCATAACAGTGCCAATCTGCGCGCATTTTTTGAGGATAAATAACTAGTTATTTATCGGCGTTTATTTGGTGAGGTCTAAGACCGGCTCCCACTTGCGCGAAGTCCATGAGTTAATTAGCGCTTGTTGAACGCTGACAACATCAACGGCTTCTTTGAATCCAGGCGTATAGGTCTTGCCAGTTGCCAACGCATTCATAAAGTTTAAATCTTCGATTGCAACAAGGTCTTCGAAGCCAATCGCATTTGCCATGCCCGGGGCAAACGCACCATGAAACGGAAAGCGATCTCCGCCGAAAATTGTCTTGTATCCAGTGTTGACGTCATCTTCGCGCTTATAGAACTGCAACTCGTTCAGTTTCTCAAGATTCCACGACAACGAACCTTCGGTTCCGTAAACCTCAAAAGCATTCTGGCTTTCTGGGCCAACCATTGAACGACTTGTTTCGAAAGTACCGGTCGCACCATTTTCAAAGTTGCACAACATTGACGCGAAGTCTTCGTTTTCAACTTCGCCCTTTGGGTCTGTCGCCTTGCCTCGACCGTAATGACTCGCTGCGCCACTTGGTAACGGCCGATGTGTGATCGTATTATTCTTCATTCCGGTTACTTCTGAAATACCGCCGACTAAAAAGTGGGCGAGTGAAACTGAATGGCTCAAGATGTCACTGGTCACGCCGTAACCTGCTTGTGCAAATTTGAAGCGCCAAGTTAACAAGCCAAGTTCGTCGCTGCCATACATCGACAAGAATCTTCCGCGATAGTGGGTAACGCGGCCGATTGCTCCGCTCTTAATTAGTTCACGCGCGTGAATCACCAGAGGTGACCACAAATAGTTGTAGCCAACGCCTGTTGGTGTTGAATGTTTTTTCGCAATGTTGTAAGCCTCGACTGTTTGAGCTGGCGTGCCACCGATCGGCTTCTCGCTGAATATTGCTTTGCCTGCGGCTGCTGCAGCCGCAATCATCGGCACGTGCAACATGTTTGGCGCAGTAACCCAGACTGCGTCAACATCTTTGGCGGATACTGCTTCTTCAAAGCCAGCCACCGCCCGAGCAAAACCAAAATCATTTACTGCTCGGTCACGCCGACTCTGTTCGACATCGGCGCAGAC
The DNA here is from genome assembly GCA_037142305.1 of Actinomycetota bacterium. GTDB lineage: Bacteria > Actinomycetota > Acidimicrobiia > Acidimicrobiales > Ilumatobacteraceae > BACL27. Next base: position 13,186 of record JBAXAW010000040.1, on the reverse strand, counting down.
AACGAGTTCAGGCTTGAACTCTGCATCTGGAAACAGCGAAGAAATTCTCAACGCGGCACGACTGTGGGCTTGACCCATCCACCCGAGACCTAATACAGCAATACCGATTCGTTTTTTCATATTTTTCTCCGTTGTGTTTAGTGAATTAGTTGTATTTTGATTAAGCGTTAACTCGACCGCGAGCAGAAGTCATTGGTACTCGTGGGTCAGTTTTTTGCGACTTCCATTCGTCGCGAATCCAATGGTGGCTCGGGTCATCACAAAATGCCATCGTGCGATCTTCAGCAGGTCCGGCCAGAACATTTAAGAAATACATCGGGTACTCTGGCGCGGCGATTGAAGGTCCGTGATATCCCGCAGGCAAAATATAAACATCGCCATCGCTAAGTGTGACGGTGTCATCAACAGAACCATCAACCGTGTACGCGTGAAAGTAGCCGCGACCGTCTCGGTCGCCATGATCAGACTGTTGTTTGCCAATTCTGAAGTAATAGATCTCTTCGTTCATATTTGGACAGCCCGCAATGCCGTCATGTCGATGTGGTGGCCACGAAGACCAATTGCCTCCTGGTGTCAATACTTCACAAATAATTATTCTGTCTGCACCTTGAAACGAATCGGGTGTAGCGATGTTGTTCACTTGACGAGTTGCAAACCCTGCACCTCGTGGTTCAACTGGAACTGCGCTGGCTAAGCCATGGTGAGCTGGAAACTCTTTTGTAGCCATAGCCGTGCACACCGCAACTTCGCCAGCATCTGCAGAAAGTGTCAACTTAGACCCAACTGGCGCATAAAACCAGTCGGCGACTGCTGCGAATACTCCAGGGCGACCAGCGAGCTCATACTTCTTGTCGTTGCATCGAACGCTCGCCGAAATTGATGAGAGCGGAACTATCACGGCTTCGCGATTAGCAAGATCAATTTCGACCGCATTGGTTTTTGACATGCTTGAAAAGTCATAAACATCGATGCCGCAATATGTCCAGCCAGCAGTCTTGACATCTAAAGCAACTGGTTGATTGGCACGAGCGAGCGAACCTTGCGGGTAATACCAACTCGAAGTTTTACTCATCGCCCTTAGTTCTCCACTCTAATTATTTGAACCATGAACAAGTATTGCTGCTCGGCCGATGGCGTTCTCGACGTCGTCATCATACGGAAATAGTAACGGTCGACCTGCAACTAATCCGATCACATTGGGAATTTGTAATGCGCCGGCCCATTCGCTGAAAGTTGCATCTAGTTTTTCGCCAGGATCACCGCCGAGCAATAAAATCGGCATTGTTGTAGAGCCACCTAAAGATTTGTGGTTTGTCCATGCAGGAAGTTTCAGCCAAGTCAGACCTGAGTAAGAACCAAGACCTGCAGCAATTGAAATTATTTTATCTAGACGATCTGTAGATCGATCAAGTGCCGGCAAGCCGATGACATCCTTTATGTACGGCAGTGGTTCGACTAAGCAAACAATATTGCGCTCGGCTAACAGGCGCATCGCATCAACAACATATTCAATAGTTTTGCCAACACCCGCATCGGTGTTTTCGATACGCAACAGAACTTTGCCGCCGTCAAGACCTAGCGACGCAATGTGGTCGGCATCGTATGCGGTCATCGGGTCGTCAAGTCCCCACATTGAACCGAGATAGCCACCACGATTCATCGTGCCAAAAATGAGTTTTGATTCAAGTGCGCCGAGCCAAGCGAGTTCTTCAACAATGTCTGCACTTGCCAATAAACCATCAACCAATGGGTTGCTCAAACTTCTCATCAGTCGGTCAAGCAGTGAGTATCTATCAGCAATTGCAAATTCATCTTTACCGGCGGCGAGTATGCCTCTAGCGGTGTGGTCTGCGGCAACAATCAATAATCTGCCGTCTTTGCCGATTAGTTTGCGACGTTTACGATTAGAGACGGCTTTTACGAATGATTGCGGATCGCGGACTCGCGCTTCAAGAAGTTTTTGATATTGCGATCTGTTGAGTGAAGACACAAACTAACTCTTGATTTTTGCTTGCTCAGCGATGAAAGAACGCAAAATTTCTTCAGTCGGCATCGCATCAGCGCAAGTAAGTTTGGTTGCGACATAAGCACCAGCGGCATTTGCAAACTCGCCGATTTCGCGAATTGACCAATTATGAATTAATCCGTGTGAAAGAGCACCGCCAAATGCGTCGCCTGAGCCGAGGCCGCACACGAGTTTGATCTTGAGTGGGGCAATGTGAATTCGCTCTTCGGCAGTTGCCAACATCACGCCCTCAGCACCAAGTTTGACAATGGCAAGCGAAACTCCGTCAGCGAGAAACTTGTCGGCGATTTTGTCCGGGTCGGTGAGACCGATTGCCATTTCGCATTCTGTTTTATTGCCAACAACAACTGAGCAGTGGGCGATCGCAGCACGAGCAGCAGCGCCAGCAGCATCTATAGACGACCAGAAACTTGGGCGATAATCAAGATCAATCACCGTGTGCTTTTTGCGAGTTCGTTGTGCAAGCCAATGCATCGAAGACTTCGCAGTCTCGCCATGTGACAGCGCGCATCCACTCATCCAAAAAACGGCGCAGTCATCGATCAGTGACGCTGGCACTGAATTTGCGACGATGGTTGTATCAGGGGCATTCGGTTGCCTGTGAAAAATAAGTTTTGGATCTTCAGGTGGGTCAAGGGCTGCGAGCACAACTGGCGTAAGTCCATTTGGTTCACTTGAAACAAATTTCGTATCAACATTCCAGGTATTGAGTTTGTTGACGATGTATTGACCTAAAGCGTCTGAGCCGACTTTTGTCAGTAGCACAGCATGGTTACCAAGTTTGGCCGCCGCTACTGCAACATTGCTTGGGCTGCCCCCAACGCTTTTCGAAAAAGTTTGCTCGCTACCAAATGAAGCTCCGGCTTCGACTCCGTAAAGGTCGATACTTACTCGACCGACCGTGACAACAGTGTTTTTCATCAGGTTTGAGTTTAGGTTGCGGGCAAGCGTTTCTTTGAATCGTTGGTGGTAAGCGACTAGTTTTATTTCATGCGTATTGCAGTTTTTGGGGCTGGTCGAATGGCCGAAATTCGAATTGAAGACATGGTTAAAGATCCTCGGATTAAAAATATTTCGGTGATCAATCGTTCGCCTGAAAAAGCCGAGTCGCTTAGGTCAAGATTTGGTGTTGAGATCGTTTCTGAAAAAGATTTCAAGCCACAAGATTTTGATTCATATGTGATTACGACCGGCACTTCACATCATGCCCAAGCACTTGATTTAGTTTTGGGGCCCAATCGCAAGATTTTATGTGAGAAGCCAATTGCTCTCGAACTCGCAGACACTGATGCCGTTTTGGATCGAGCAAAAAAAGCTGGCGCTGAGATTCAAGTTGGCTTTCAAAGACGATTTGATCCGCCAATTGCAAAAGCCAAGCAACTAATTGACAGCGGTTCGGTCGGCACGATGTATCACATTCGTTTCTTGTCAAATGATATTGAGCCGTCATCTCGAGAGTTTCTCGCTGGCAGTGGCGGAGTGTTTCGTGATCTTCACGTACATGATTTTGACTTGGCAGAGTGGCTTTGTGACGAGCCGATTGCAGAAGTATTTGCGACTCGCCGAGTTCGCGAACATCAGCAGTATGCCGAGTTTGATGACGGCGATGTTTCGCTTATTCACGCGATGACACAATCTGGTGTGCAAATCAGTATCTCAGGCACTCGTCACGACCCGCGCGGTCACGATGTGCGTTTTGAAGTTTTCGGTTCAAAAGATTCGTTGAGCGCAGGTCTTTCTCCGCGAACTCCACTCAATTTGCTCGACGCCGGCATTGAACTAAGCACTTCGCCGTTTACGGGCTTTGTTGATCGATTCAGAGAAGCCTTCAGAGAAGAAACAAAGGCATACATCGAATGGATTGCAGGTAATCGAAATAATCCATGCCCGCCAGATTCGGCGCGCAGTGGTATTTGCGTTGCGATCGCCTGTGAAATCTCGTCAAGAGAAAAACGCGTTGTAAAGGTTGCTGAAGTTAGAGGATCATGACTCGGTTGAGAGTTGCATTAATTGGTCTCGGACGCATGGGTCGAGTTCACGCAGCGGCACTTGCAAAATCTAAAACTGTTGAAGTAGTCGCCGTGGCAGACCCGTCGCCACAGTCGCGTGAGTTCGCCAAAACTGTTTTTCCGAGTGCTGCAATGTTTGATGACTATCAACAGGCCTTAACTAACGACAAAGTTGAAGCCTGCCTGATTGCATCGCCAACACCATTGCATCCACAAATGGTGCGAGACGCACTCGCACGCGGCTTGCATGTGCTTTGTGAAAAGCCACTCGCGCTGAATATTAAAGTTGCAAACGAACTTGCCAATTTGGCGACGAAAGCAAATTTGGTTTTACAGATTGGCCACTGGCGAAGGTTCTCGCCACCTTGGGCAACTGCAAAACAAATGTTAGACAGCGGCGTAATTGGCGCACCGATCATGATTCGACTTTCACAGTGGGACGCAAATTCACCACCGGCAAGTTTTTGCGATGCAACTGTTAGCGGCGGCTTGGCAATTGATTGTGGCGTCCACGAATACGATCTTGCCGAGTGGTTCTTCGGTTCGCCAGTAAGAGCAGTGCGAGCATGGAACTTGACCTTGGTTGAGAAATCATTAGCCGCAGTTGGTGATGTAGATAATTTGTGTGCAGTGCTCGAGTTTGATGACTCACGCGCAGCGTTCGTTGATCTCTCGCGAAATTGTCGTTACGGCGATGATGTGCGAACAGAAATACTCGGCAGTGATGGAGCAATATATGTTGATTTATTGCCCACAGGTCGCACACGATTAGCAACTAAGGACGGTGTGCTTGAAGTTGAAGGTTCGCAAGCGCTAGATGCGACGGCCGCTGGCGTTGAAAATCAAATTGATTCATTTGCTGCTGAAGTTTTTTCGCGCGGGTCAACTGATCTACCTGATGGTCATTCAAGTGCACGGGCTACGCAGATTGGTCATGCTGTAAATTTGGCTGCAAAAACTGCCGATCGAATCGAGGTCTGAGATGTATGAAAAATTTGAGGGCCGAATTGTGCTGCACCAAGACGATGTTGGAATGTGTCACGGAGCGAACGTTGCTTTCAGCGAACTGTCAGATCTTGGCTCAATAACAAGTGGATCAGTGATGGTGCCATGCCCATGGTTTCGAGAAGCCGCCGAAATGGCTGCTGCAAACAAAAGCCTTGATCTTGGTGTGCACTTAACGCTGACGGCCGAAAAAGAGTTTTATCGTTGGCGGCCACTTACGTCGACCAGCAAATCAAGCGGATTGGTAGATGACGACGGATATATGTGGCGAGACGTCAGTTCGGTTCGTCGTAATGCGAATGTTGATGCAGTTGCGTTAGAACTTCGCGCGCAAATTGATTTTGCTCTCGCTAGTGGTTTTGATGTGACTCATCTTGACGCGCATATGGGGGCGACGCTTGCACCAGAGTTTTGTGCGATTTATATCTCGCTGGGAGTTGAATATCAACTCCCAGTATTGCTGACGAAAAAACTCTCGCAATACGGACCGAACAATCACGTAGTAGGGGTATCTGACGATCAATTCGCCGAGTTCGTTGTGTTCGCAGCAGAAAAGAGCATGCCAATTTTTGATCGAGTGCTTGAAACAGATTTCAACCGTAAAGCGACTACGCAGCTTGGTGATTATGCATACCAAACAATGTTTACGCAAAATCTGACTGGTTTAACATTTGCCGCGCTGCACCCAAATGCACCAGGTGAAGTTGAAGTAATCGAACCAGACCAGTTTCACGTGCGCACCCGAGAGTATGAAATATTTAGTTCAAATAACTATCTGTCATGGCTTGCAAAAAAAGAAATTAAACCAATCGGAATGCGCGAACTTCGTGACGAAATGCGTCTAGCGAAATAAAAAACTCGTTAATTAGTTTGTTTTTGAAATATGTTGTGGTATCCCAAAACTCTTCGTGATCATTCGCGTAGCCATAAGCACAACTGCTGCTGTACATGCCAAGAAAATTGGATAAGTCGATATTCCGACTCGTTCAAGTAACTGACCAGCCACCCAAGGCAAAGTCATTGAACTTAGGCCGGCAGTGCCAACTATTCGCGCTGTTGTTTTGCCAGAAAGTGAAGTTCGGCTGCCGATGAAACTAAACATCAACGGAAACTGCGGTGCTGCAGCCAGACCATAGATAAACGCACAAGGCAGCAAGATTGAATCAAATCTGAAATATAGTGCTGCGCACACAGCGATATTAGTGAGGGCTGCAATTTTAATAAATATGATTCCGTGGCTACGGCGAGCTAAAAATACAGTTGCAAATCTACAGACCATAAAACCAACCCAAAATGTCGAAGTTAAAACTGCAGCTTCGTTCTTTGACAAACCAGTTTTGATTCCGTAGGTATAAATCCAAGTAACAAATGCAACTTCAAGTGCAACATAGCCAAGAAAAAACATCATGATCAATGCGAGTTGTCGTCTTGAAATTTTTTCGTGACTTGATCGAGTCTCAAGATGCGGGTCAGCCGGTGATTTATGAAACACAACAATCATCGCAATAGTGCATAGCGCGGCGGCGACGAACCAAAATGCAAGAGACGCATCTCCAGTTAATGCGTCTGATCCACGAACTATAAGCGGGCTCAAAATCGCGCCGACTCCGAACATCGTGTGCATTAGCGCAAGACGCGGGCCAACTCGTTCTTTGAGCTCCCATACGATCAATGTGTTGCAGCCAACATCTGAAGTTGAGATTGATGTTCCAAACAATAAAAACATCAATGCCAAAATGAGTCGATTCGAAACAAATGGAATAGTTGCAAGGCAACAAGAGCCCGTAAATAGTGCGGTTCCGATCAAACGATTGCCAAAACCTTTGTCGTAACCACGTGCAAAAATTTGCGTGCCGATGATGTATCCCAAGCCATATGTAACAAGAACGATGCCGACTGAGGCAATATTTGTGCCGACTTGCTCGGCCAATAATGAGATAGACGGTCCGATCAAGCCGAAAGCTACACCGACAACTAAAAACACGCCGAAATATGCGCGATGTGAATGTGAAGTTGGCTTCGCAATTATCTCAGGATTCACCCCACGCACGCTACGACTTGTAGAGACTGCGTCGACGGATTATCGGTAGAAACTCGCGAAAGTAAATCGTGTGCAGCTTCAATTCGAGTGGCCCACGCTAGGTTTTTCTCAGTTCGACTAGTCGCCCAAACTAAACCGACGATTTCGCCTTTGTGGTTGATCAATGGTCCGCCCGAATTACCAACTACAACCATTGTTTCAACTTCAAGACCAGGGCGAGAAATTTTATTTTTCAGATAAATATTTTCGGTGTCAATCCGAAGTATTTCTTTAATCTTGGCTGAAATAGCAAACTGTTGTGAATCTTCAAACGCGACGAATCGGGTTTCGGAGCCTTCCACAGCGTCAGCAAATTTTAAGGGTGCCAAGTTAGTTGTTGACTTTGTGCTGTCTACGTATATGAGAGCCAGATCGAGGTTGATGTCAATCGCGACTACTTTTGCATTCAATACTTGACCGTTGATCGTAGTTATTGAAGTCGAAGTCTGGCCCGCGACTCCGTGGGCGACGGTAATGATCAGATCTTTACCAATTACTGTTCCGACGGTCTGCGTTGGTGCACTTTTGCAGCCAATTGAGGTGATCAATACGACCGAGTCATAGTGGTTGGGCCACGGGTCGGGGAGCAGATAGTTGATCCCAAAGATGATCGTAAGAACTAGTGCGGCAACGGCTGAGATTTTTTTTGGTCTGATTTATAAAAACGATAGTTGACAGAGAACTTTTCTACTAGTTGCCACCGTCAGCCGTACTTCGGTCGGTGTCTCAGTTTTTGCTGGTAAGCCCGTAGGCGTTTTCGGCAGGGAGTTCGTCCATCAAGTGGGGGAAAGGGTAGTTTCCTCCGAGCAGTCGTTTCAATATCGGAGTCGCCCGGGATAAAACTTCTGGCGAAACTCCATTTTTTTGATCTTCAAATGGTGTTACAAATTTTGCAAGATATTGAATCAACACACCTATACGGTCTGTATTCGAGGTATTCGGCATTGCGCAATGCCAAACCATGCCATTGAAAATTACACAGTCACCAGCTTCGCCTAGTTGTCGTGATGCACCTTTGTAAAATTCGTCAGCACTTACGGGCCATGAAAGTTCTCGTTGCGAGCCGGGCGAGTAAGCGGTTGCCCCATTGTCTGTGGTGAATTCATCGAGCAATATTGTCACTTGAGCATTTAACGCAAAACTTGAATTCATATTCTTGGGAAACGAGCCAGGTTTAAATATGTCTAAGTATGGATAGTCAACATGTGGCTCTTGACCTGCAGCACCGGGCATCAATCGATTCGCGGCAATCGAACCCAAAATGAACTCGTTTCCTAAAAACTCATTTAAAACTGTCACGACTTCAGAATTTTGAACCATCCGTTCAAAAACCTGACCTTTGTTCAGAAGATTCCATACTCGGCGTTGCAAGTGAATTTTGTCTTCATTGGCACCATGAAAGTGCGTCGCTTTGTCAGATTCATTAGTTGAGTAATGCAAGATGGCATCTCGGGCAACTTTGACTTCGTCGGCGCTAAATGCACCCTTGATTAGTACAGCTCCGTCACCGATGAGTAATTCATTAACAATGTCCGCGGTCTTATTTTTGACCTGCGACATTTCAAGTGTCAACATTGCGAATCCCCCAAACCGAATTCAAATAATTTAAACAAAGATTTAATCCGAAGCCGTGTCAAAATAGTATCTCAGCAGTTAGTTTTCTACTAGTTTGTTTGAGGAAATTATTCAATTAATAATCAAATATTAGAGGACATTTAAAATGGCTAAGACCAAAGTTTCAGTAGTTGATCGCCTAGTTGGTAACCCAATTTCGTGGGGTGTTTGTGAAGTGCCTGACTGGGGCTTTCAACTAGACGCACGTATCGTGCTCAGCGAGATGAAGGCTGTTGGTCTTAAAGCGACCGAGCAGGGGCCAGTTGGTTATTTGGGCAGCACGCCTGAAGAAGTGTCAAAAGTTGCGAACGAATTTGGTTTGCCAATCGTTGGCGCTTTTGTTCCATTAGTAATGCACGATCTCGCTCAACGCGATGCGATGCGCAAAGCAATTCATTTTTCGGCGAAACTTCTAAGTGAAACCGGTAAAGGTTTTTTCATCACTGCTGTCGTAGTCGACGAATCTTGGGGCAAGCGTTTTAAATTATCGGATGCTCAGTGGCAAGCAATGTTTGACGGGTTTGCAGAAGTCGATGAGATTTGCGCGAGTTATGGAATCCGCCAAGTATTGCATCCGCATCTAAACACACTGGTTGAAACACAAGATGACGTGAATCGAGTACTCGCTGGATCGAATGTTCGATGGCTTCTTGATACGGGTCACATGCTGATTGGTGGCACCGACCCTGTGAAGTTTGCGCGTGAAAACTTTTCTCGAATCGATCACTTTCATGTTAAAGACGTAAAGATGGAGATTGCGGAACGATTTTTGGCCGGTGAAATAAATTTGATGGAAGCAACCCGTGATGGGGTGTTTTGTGCTGCGGGTGATGGCGACGTCAAACTTGCCGAAGCCATCGGGGTAATGGAATCCAATGGCTATGAGGGTTGGTATGTTCTTGAACAGGACATGGCGATCGTTGGCGACCAACCCCGTGATGCAAAGATTTCAACTACAGGCGTTCGTAGAAGTATTAATTTTCTCTCAAAAATCAACTAATTTTTACAATATTTTCAGTGAATGACTTGTGGCACAAGTTTGTGTCGGCTACCGTACTTCGGGCAGGAATCATCCTGTTCGAATAACTATGCATAAAGGGGAAAGTAAATGAAGATCCAAAAAACATGGGGAGTAGTCATGGGTGCAGTAGCACTTTTGGCCCTCGCCGCATGTGGTGGTTCGTCAGATTCAGCATCTGACACAACCGCTGCTACAAAGAATGCAACTGTTACAGCAGGCGAAGACATCACAATCGCAGTTATCACCCACGGTGACGACGGCGTGTTCTGGTCAGTCGCTCAAAAGGGTGCAGAGGCTGCTGGTGCAGCTCTCGGTATCACAATGAAGTACCAGGGTGCAAACAACAACGCACAAGATCAAGCACAAATGATTGAGCAAGCAGTTACTGACGGTGTAGACGGTATTGCCGTTTCACTTGCTGATCCAAAAGCTCTTGACGGTGCAATCAAAAAAGTAATCGCTGCAGGAATTCCATTAATCACACTTAACTCAGGTTCAGACCTCTTCAAGGGCCTCGGCGCAATTACGCACGTTGGTCAAGATGAGACTGTTGCTGGTCACGGTGCTGGTGAGCGTCTTAAGGCCGCAGGCGGAAAAGTTCTTCTTTGCGCAAAGCAAGAGCAGAGCAACGTTGCACTCGAAACTCGTTGTAACGCAGCAGCCGAAACATTCGGTGGCAAAGTTATTCAGATCACAACTTCAGGTGACGCAGACCGTGTTACTCAGCAAGGTGAGATCAAGGCAGCGATGGATGCAGATCCAACGATTGACTCGTTCCTTGGAACAGGTCCAGTTATCGCAGTTGACGGCGCAAATGCAGCCGCTGAACTCGGTCGTGTAATGCCAACAGGCGGTTTTGACCTCTCAACAGAAATTCTTGAGTACATCAATACTGACAAAATGACATTCACAATTGACCAACAGCAGTTCCTTCAGGGATACCTCGCTGTTGTGTTCCTCTACCTCAACATCACTAACAAGAACACTGTTGGTGGCGGATTGCCAGTTATGACAGGTCCAGGATTTGTTGACAAGACAAACGTTGTCGCAGTTCAGGCACTCGTAGCTAAGGGAACTCGTTAATTAATTCGTAAATAACGAATTAATCGATAAGTAACTATTTGTCGAAGTTGGTTCGTCTGCTCAGTATTTCGAGCGGACGAACCAACTCGATTAATTTTTAGAAGCAAATTTGATTTTGATTTAGTTAGTTGTTTAGTATTTACAGAATGCGACGGGGGATGACAGAGTGAGCGAATTTGATGACGTAACTCCGCTCAAGCCAAGTGATGAGAGAATCACTTATCGCGGGCCTCTAAAACGATTACTCATCTCTCCAGAAATCGGCGCGCTGATTGGTGCTGTCGTAGTGTGGGCGTTTTTCTGGGGCAATGGAGACAAGTTCGGTACTGCCGGTAGCACTGCAAACTTTTTAGACGTGGCAGCACCACTCGGGATCATGGCAGTTGCTGTATCGCTGTTAATGATCGGTGGCGAGTTTGATCTTTCGGCCGGTGTAATGACTGGTGCTAGCGGCGTGACGATTGCTTTGATGGCGAAATATTTTACTGATGGCGGTATTTCACTTTGGGTTTGTATCCCTGCTGCATTTTTATTGGCAGGTTGCGTGGGTTGGTGGAACGGGTTTTTGGTCAACAAAACTGGTCTACCCAGCTTTATTGTCACGCTTGGTTCGTTCTTTGTAATCAAGGGAGCCAACCTGGTTTTCTCGAAGAGAATCAACTCACTGGTCAATGTCTCAGATGTTGACAAGGCTCATGGATACAAGTTTTTTAAGGCCGTCTTAGGTGGCGAAAATAAGTTCGGTGATACAAAATATCGCGATGTAATTTTCTTAGTTGGTGGCATTCTGTTCGGTGTATTACTGATTATTGGTTTCGTTGAGCAGTCGCTTCTGAGAGCAGAAAAAACCACAACGTCAGCGATGCTTGTAGCGATTATCGGAGCAGTCGCTGCGGTTTTCAGTGTTTTAGTGCTTCACCGCACAGATTCAATCAAAGGAAACGTCCTAGCTGGTGTTATTGGTTTATCGGGTTCGGTGCTGGCGATCGTTTCGTATTCTCGTTCACGATTTCAAAGCAGGCAACTTATTATTGGTTCGCTTCCAGACTCGGCTCGCCCATTGATTGGTCTCGGGTTGCTCGGCACAGCAGTTGCATCATTGGCTGGTCAACTATTTGATCGCGGTGAAAACAATGTGGTTCTGCAATGGCTTCCAAGTTGGTTGAGGCTGGTCGTCGCCGTCGCCGCAGGTGCGTTGCCGCTGTGGTTCTTTGCACGCCAAGTAAAGCGTGGAGATGTTGAATTTCGAGCGAAAACTGTTGCAATAATTATGGTGCGTCTGCCAATCATCTGTTTAGTCTCGCTGATCGGCATTGTCTCATTGTTGCAATTGACAACAGTCCAAGCAGTTCGTGCAGTTTTGATAACAGTGGCGGGCACTGGTGCGGCGACTTGTTTATATCGTGCACGAAGTATCGCTAGTAAGCATTCGTCAAAACACTTTATTAATTTGGGTGTATTGATGTCGGCATGTTTCGTTATCGTTGCGTTTGCTGTTCGTGCTGACTCAAGTGCGCCGCGCTTTCGTGGTGGAATCTTCACGACGCTTTTAATAGGTGCAGCCCTCATACTTGCTACAACTTTGGTTGAGGCCAAGCAACAAAAAAGAATATTGGCTGACTCAAATGCTGATCGGCTCGGTAAGCGACTCGTCCTAATAGGCATGATTATCGGATCAATTGCTCTTGGTGTACGACTTGTATTTTCTGACGGCGTGTTTCGAATGTCGGTGTTCTGGTGGCTGTTCTTCACTGCAGTTGGTGCGTTTGTCTTGACCAAGACTAAATATGGCAACTGGATTTTCGCAGTGGGTGGCAACAAAGAAGCTGCTCGTGCGACAGGAGTTCCGGCTGACAAAGTCAAGACCGCGTTGTTCATGGCTACTTCGCTAATGGGTGCTTTCGTTGGTGCAATGATTTTGATGCGACTTAACTCAGTTCAAGCACAACAGGGCAACGGTCAAGAATTTGAATACATCATTGCTGCGGTTGTCGGTGGAAACCTAATGACAGGCGGTTACGGCTCAGTAGTTGGCGCATCGCTTGGTGCTTTGATTATGGCTATATCTAAAAATGGAATTCCTGGCGCTCAATGGAATCAAGACGGACGATTTATTTTCTTGGGTGCTGTATTGCTTGTCGCTGTGATCGTAAACAACTTTGTAAGAAAGAAAGCGAATGAGCAACGATGAGCAATTCAACTCCGCTACTTGAACTTCAAAATATTGGTAAATATTTCGGAAACGTTAAAGCGCTTGAAAATGTTTCAACGACTGTTAAGGCAGGTGAAGTTACTTGCGTGCTTGGTGACAACGGCGCAGGCAAATCAACTTTCATTAAAATAATCAG
>JBAXAW010000039.1:0-16147 GCA_037142305.1 Actinomycetota bacterium | reverse complement strand
TTAGTTGCCGAACCGATTCACGCTGCATATATTCACGGCGAAAGCGGAATGGACGGTGCAAATTTGCCTGAGCCATCTCGCCCAGCAGACGGTGCTAACGCTGTCTATTTTATTATTGATACGGTTCGCGCAAACCCTGGCTTGTGGTTGGTGCCAACTGGGCCTTTGACCAATATCGCCTTGGCATTGCGTGCCGCCCCAGATTTAGTCGACAAAATTTCTGGAATATCACTTATGGGTGGTGGCAGGTTCGGCAATCGCACTGCAACGGCTGAATTTAATATCTGGTGTGACCCAGAGGCTGCTGCTGCGGTTTTTGATTCGGGTGCGAAAATTATTATGAGTGGTTTGCACTTGACACATCAAATAATGGCGAATCCAAAACGAATTGAGATGGTGCGTGAGGCACATGCTGTTGTCGGCCCGATGTTGGCAGGGCTACTTGAATTTTTCAGCAAGATGTACAAGTCGCTTCATGACGACTTTGAAGGTGCACCGTTGCATGATGTTTGTGCCGTGTTGGCGTTGACGCACCCAGAACTATTTACTTCAAAGCAAACACATGTGGTCGTCGAACTTGATGGTAGTCATACGCGCGGAATGACAGTAATTGATGACCGCCACGTGAAGTCTCGAACAAAAGCGAATACTCAAGTGCTTGAAACAATTGATGCTGACGCGGCTTTCGCAATAATCGTTGATGCAGTTAGTTCGTGCGTTAAAAGTTAATTCATGAGTTCTGAAGAGTCTGCTAATAAAAAACATGATGTCGGCGTTCAAAAAGTTGGCGAACTAGTTGACGAAAACAAGTATTTCTACAATGAAGACGAGAGCATCCCAGCGATTGAGTCGCTATTTGGTTCGCATATTGGCGATCAAGTTCTTGAGATTGGTTCTGGCACCGGCGCAATTGCTCACTGGCTAGTGCAACGCGGTGCATCGGTAACAGCCGTCGAGCCTGAGCCTGTTTTGGCGAAAAAGATCTCACTGCGATTTTCACCAGCCGATGATATTGAAGTGATTATCGGCGGCTCGGTTGATGCATATCGACAACTTGCCGAAAGCAAAAAAGTTTTTGACACAGTAATTTATTTGAACGTGATGGAACATATCGCTGATGATCTCGGTGAGTTCAATAAAGCCAAAGCAGTGCTGAAACCAGGTGGCAAACTGTTGGTTTATGTGCCGGCACTTCCGTGGCTTTACTCGCAGATAGATGCCGAAACTGGCCATGTTCGTCGGTACACAAAGAAACTGCTTCGAGAAGTTTCGGCAAAGTCAGGTTTTAAGTTAGTTTCATTAGATTATTTTGAGGTCGTCGGCATAATCCCTTATTTGATTGTTTATAAATTATTGCGTCGCCGAGTCGTGACTGGATCTTCATCGGGCTTTTATAACAAAGTGATTATTCCGCTTTCAATGATTTTGCACAAGATCATGCGCGGGCGATTAGTTGGTAAAAATCTCGTACTTGTCGCCAGCAAGCCTTAATAAACAGAAGATACTCAACAAATCAGCGCGTTTCGTGGTGCCATCTCGGCAACAATGAAAGGGTGGCAGATCCGGTTGGTTTAGTAGCGCAACGAATGGAGATTGCGTTCGCAAAGGTGGCCGGAGAGCGAGCCTTTGGCATCGACACTGCAGTGCGCCAAAGTGACCGTGCTGACGCTCAAGTTAATGGCTCGCTGGCACTTGCCAAGGCAATGGGTGCAGCGCCGCGAGACATTGCAGTCAAAGTTCTCGAAGTTGCAGAGTTGCAAGATATTTGCAGCGCAACAGAAGTTGCTGGACCTGGTTTTATTAACCTCACATTTGCTAATGAATTTTTAGCGCAAGAACTAGTTGTCGCCAGCGGCAATGAGAAACTTGGTGTGGCTAGCGCACCCGCGTCGCGTCGAGTCGTAATCGATTATTCGGCACCCAATGTTGCCAAAGAAATGCATGTTGGGCATCTGCGTTCAACAGTGATCGGCGATGCACTCGTGCGAATGCTGATGTACGTGGGCAACACTGTCGTGCGTGAAAACCATGTTGGTGACTGGGGTACACCGTTTGGGATGTTGATCGAACATCTCATTGATTTAGGAGAGACGAGTGCTGCGGAAGAACTTTCAATTGGAGACTTAGATTCGTTTTATCGAAGTGCTCGAAAAAAGTTTGATGAATCTGAAGAGTTTCAAAATCGAGCGCGCACTCGGGTTGTTGCGCTGCAGAGCGGTGACGCCGAGACGCTTCGACTCTGGAAACTTTTAGTCACCGAAAGCACGAGATATTTTCAAACTATCTACGAAACTCTTGGTGTGCTGTTGCAAGATTCAGATGTGATGGGTGAGAGCGCTTACAACTCGTTGCTACCGCAAGTTGCGCAACGATTATCTGATCTTGGATTGTTGACAAATAGCGATGGTGCGGATGTTGTATTCCCAGAGGGGTTCACTAACCGCGAGAATCAACCGTTGCCACTGATTATCCGCAAAACTGACGGTGGCTACAACTATGCGACCAGTGATCTTGCATGTGTGATTGATCGTGTTGAAAGACTCGACGCATCGCTTTTGCTTTATGTTGTCGGTTCACCCCAGGCGCAACATTTGCAAATGGTGTCAGCAGTGGCCAAACAAGCCGGTTGGTTGCAGACACCGCGAGAAATGGTTCATGTCGCTTTCGGCAACGTGTTAGGTGCCGATCGCAAAATGTTGAAGACCCGTAGTGGTGACACGATAAAACTTGATGCGTTACTAACTGAGGCTGTTGAACGCGCCGCGGCCGCAGTTGCTGAAAAAAATCCAGAACTATCGGCTGAAAAACAGAGTGAGATTGCACGCATCGTTGGGATCGGTGCAGTTAAATACGCAGATCTTTCGACTGATCGAATCAAAGATTACACATTTGATTGGGATCGGATGCTTTCGTTTGATGGCAACACGTCGCCATACTTGCAGTATGCGCACGCACGAATTTGCAGCATCTTTAGACGTGCGAATGTTGAACGCCAAAGTGTGCGCACTGTGACGCCGATAATCGAGCACACAGCCGAACGCGAACTTGCAATGCGAGTGTTGCAATTTGATTCGGCTTTTTGGGACACTATAGATAAGTACAGTCCGCATCGTTTGTGTACTTATCTCTATGACTTGGCGTCATGTTTCTCATCGTTCTATGAACAATGCTCGGTGCTAAAAGCAGACACAGACGACCAGCGAAATAGCCGATTGATGCTTTGTGATCTGACTGCGCGAGTAATGCAGGCAGGCCTTGGTGTGCTTGGCATTGAAGCCCCGGAGCAAATGTGAGTCGCATCGCCAATCACTTGCTGCCAGACACGGCAGTTGAAAACAAACTGGGGCATTTAGAGATCGGTGGCTGCGATCTAGTCGAACTAGCAGAAAAATTTGGTACACCTGTTTTTGTTTATGACGAAGATCATCTTCGCGCTCGATGCCGAGAGGCGGTAGAAGTTTTTGGCAGAAACCAAGTCGTCTACGCAACGAAAGCATTTTTGTGCGGAGCAATGGCACGATTGGCCCACGAAGAAGGTCTAATGCTTGATGTCGCAACAGGCGGTGAATTATTTGTTGTCTTGCATGCTGGTGTGCCGGGCTCAGCTTGTGTTTTGCACGGCAACAACAAAAGCATTGAAGAACTCAAGATGGCACTTGAGGCAAAAGTTCGCCACATTGTTGTAGATAACTTCGACGAACTAGATCGCCTCGACGAACTGCACAGTCAGGGTTTGCCTCGAGCGCGAATTCAATTGCGAATTACTCCTGGCGTGGCGGTTCACACTCACGAGTTTGTTTCAACTGGTCAAGATGATTCAAAGTTTGGTTTCAATTTGCGCAATGGTGACGCGCAGCGCGCTGTTGATCGTGTGCGATCATCGGCGAGCGTCGAATTCGTTGGCATTCACTGTCACATTGGTTCAAATGTTTTCGCCGCAGAGAACTTTGAGCAGGCCGCAGAAATTATGGTTAACTTCGCTAATCAATTAGAAGTCGCCGAATTAACTTTGGGTGGCGGTCTTGGTGTTGCCTATGTTGAGAGTGAGCACGCACCGACAATCACTGAGTGGGCAGCAGCGCTTGCTCCAGCGACGGCGAAATTACGCTCAGGTACAAAAGTTTTCGTCGAACCTGGACGAGCAATAGTTGCGTCTGCTGCTGTGACGATGTATCGCATTGGGTCGATCAAACATTTGCCAAATATTAGGACATATGTCGCAGTCGATGGTGGCATGAGCGATAACCCGAGACCAGTGCTGTACGACTCGGGGTACGAAGCATTTTTGCCAGCACGGGTCAACGATGATCGCACCGAACATGCACGAATTGTCGGCAAACATTGCGAGAGTGGTGATGTGTTAATTGATGATGCATTACTTCCGGTTGGTTACAAAGTCGGCGACATAATTGCGACTCCAGTTACTGGTGCATACGGGCACAGCATGGGTTCTAATTACAACAAAGTCACTCGCCCACCAGTTGTTTTTGTTTGTAAGGGCTCGGCGCGATTAGTTGTTCGTCGCGAAACATTTATTGATCTCGTCAATCTTGACGTCGCAGATAGCGTATAAATATGCCGTCTCAACCGAGCGCTCATGTTGTACGCCTCGGTGTGTTGGGTCACGGTGTAGTTGGCTCGGCGTTTGTTGCGTTAGTTAGTCAACAGTCAGACGATATTTTGGCGCGCAGTGGAGTGCGTCTTGAAGTCACGCAAGTTTGCATTCGCGACACAAAGAAAAAGCACACGTTGCCTAAAGGTGCAGTGCTAGTTAGTGATCCGCATGCACTTGTGCAGTCATCTGATGTTGACTTGGTGGTTGAGCTGATGGGTGGAATTGACCCTGCGTCAGAACTTATTTTTGCGGCCCTTAAGGCGAATAAACCAGTTATCAC
This sequence comes from Actinomycetota bacterium, assembly GCA_037142305.1. Lineage (GTDB taxonomy): Bacteria > Actinomycetota > Acidimicrobiia > Acidimicrobiales > Ilumatobacteraceae > BACL27. The sequence continues at coordinate 11,252 of JBAXAW010000039.1, read as the reverse complement.
TGCCAATAAGGCACTGCTTGCGCGTCATGGTGCCGAGTTGTTTGGCGCTGCCGATGCTGCGAGCACTGACTTGTTGTTCGAGGCCGCTGTTTGTGGCGGGATTCCACTAATTAGACCGTTGCGCGAAAGTTTGCGGGGCGAGCCGATTACTCGTGTAATGGGAATCGTCAACGGCACAACAAACTTTATTCTCACCAAAATGAGTGAACTTGGTGCCGACTATCAAGTTGCGCTTGCCGAAGCACAACAACTTGGTTTTGCTGAAGCAGACCCAACTGCCGATGTTCAGGGCCACGATGCCGCCGCCAAAATCGCAATCATCGCCAGTATTGCGTTTGGTACAACTGTTCGTGCAGACGATGTTTATTGCGAAGGAATTACAAAAATTACTGCAGCCGATATTACGATTGCGCATAAATTTGGTTTCGCTGTGAAACTTCTCGGCGTTGCCGAAGTAGATAAGGCAAGTTCAAAACTTTCAGTTCGCGTGCACCCAGCACTTGTGCCACTTACGAATCCGCTTGCCACTGTGCGTGAAAGTTTTAATGCTGTGGTTGTTGACGGTCGCGCATCTGGTTCATTGATGTTTTATGGTCGTGGAGCAGGTGGCGAACCGACGGCATCGGCGGTACTCGGTGATGTAATTGACGCAGCAATTAATTTGCGTAAAGGTACTCATGCGCCACTCGGAGCGTTTACCGATGCAAAATTATTGCCAATCAGCGAAATAAACTGTGAATATATGATCGGGCTTGAAGTTGCCGACCGACCAGGTGTGTTACACGCCGTAACCGGTGTGTTTGCCCGCAATAGTGTCAGTATTCGTGCAGCCGAGCAAGACGGCATAGGTTCTGATGCACGACTTGTTTTCTTAACGCACGATGCCAAAGAATCAGCCGTGCAAAGTTGCCTCGCTGAATTCAAATCTCTAGATGTCGTGAAGCATGTCGGCGCATTGCTTCGTGTTGTCGCTGGCTAGTAAATAATGCGATATATCTCGACGCGTGGCACTGCGCCAGAAATTGGTTTTTGTGATGTTTTACTAGCGGGTTTAGCGCGCGACGGCGGGTTGTATGTGCCAGAAACCTGGCCCGCATCTGCCAAATCAACTGACAAAAAATTGAACGCTACTTATGCGAACCGCGCAGCCAGCATCATGGCGCCGTTTGTTGGCGACGAAATTGACGCCAAAGTTTTTCAACAATTATGTGTTGACGCTTACTCAACATTTCGCCATCCAGACGTCGCACCGTTGATCGAAATAGCACCAGATGAATACTTGCTCGAGTTGTTTCATGGGCCAACTTTGGCGTTTAAAGATGTTGCTCTGCAATTAGTCGGCAAGTTGTTTGATCATGTACTAACGCAGCGCAACGAGCGAGTGATGATCGTTGGTGCGACTAGCGGCGATACTGGCGGGGCAGCATTTGACGGCGTCGCTTCTTGTCGCAATGTTGACATTGTGATGCTGTATCCGAATAATCGAGTCAGCGATGTGCAGCGTCGCCAGATGACCACAGTTATGTCACCGAATGTGCATGCTGTGGCGATAGACGGCACATTTGATGACTGTCAAGACTTAGTTAAAGCAATGTTCAATGACCAGAAGTTTCGCGACGCAAATCAACTTTCAGCAGTCAATTCAATTAACTGGGTGCGCGTGATGGCGCAAGTCGTTTATTACTTCACTGCACTTGAAAAACTCGGCGACTCTGCAGTGTTTAGCGTGCCGACTGGAAACTTCGGCAATGTCTTGGCAGGATGGATTGCCAAGCAGATGGGCGCTTCGATTGACGGTTTTGTCGTGGCGTCAAATACCAATGATATTCTGACGCGATTCTTTGAGTCGCAGCAGATGACGGCACATGGGGTCGTGCCAACTCTGAGTCCGAGCATGGATATTCAGGTTTCGTCGAACTTCGAACGGTTGTTGTTTGAAATGAACAATCGCGATGGTGCGGCGACTGCAAAACAACTGACTGAGTTTCGCAGCAACGGCGAATTGATCGTCACTCCAAGTATTTATGCAAAGTGGATCAGTGGCGTGTTTGCGGGTTACCGCTGCAACGATGAGCAAACTTTGGCGACAATGAAAGATGTATATCAAAATTCGGGGATGTTGATTGACCCACACACGGCAGTTGGCTTGTCTGCGGCTCGGCAAAGCATCGGTGTTAATTATCCAAAAGATCAATCAATAATTACTTTGGCAACTGCACACCCAGCGAAATTTCCGGATGCTGTGCGTCGCGCAACGGGTCAGACACCCGAGTTGCCAGAACACCTTGCCGACTTAATGAGTCGTCCTGAGCGAATCACTTCATTGCCAAATAATTTGAAGTCAGTTCAGGCATTTGTAGCAAAATGTCGTTAAATTTTTTTGCAGAAACTGTTGTTGCCAAGTAGTAAGTAGTCGGCTAGGGTTGTGTTGCTCGGGTTCCCGAGCGAGTCCCCGCCATTTCTTGGCAGACACATTTCAACGCAAACCGATCTGTGCAACTGCATATTGAGAATGAGCGGCAAATTGGGCGGCAAATAATAGTTGCCCTGAAAGTAGGCATTTGTGGCTAGTGGAGCCCTCGAACAATCGGCACTCGAAGCAAAAGATCGCGACCAACTTTTGGCGATTGCTAAAGCGCTTGGCGTGAAATCGGCAGGACGTGCAAAAAAAGAAGAGATTATCGAGATGATTCTCGAACAGACCGCGCCTGCGCCTGCTGCTGCCGCGCCTGCGCCGACATCTTCGCGCGCGTCGAGTTCGTCAGCAAAGCCAGAGTCAGAGAATGCGACAAGTTCGCAAGTTGCTGCGCTTGGTGCTGACGGTCAGTCATTATCAGAATGGGAGATTGAACTTGCCGAGCATGAGGGCACACCAATTGCTCCTGATGCTCGTCGTCGAACTGAGCAGACCGAATCTCGCAGCGACAATCGTGAGTTTCGTGATAATCGGGGCCCGCGTGAACCGCGCAACGATAATCGCGATAATCGAAATAATCCACCGCGAAATTACAACGATCAAGATGCTGGCAATCGCAATCGCAACCGCAATCGTCGTCGTCGCACACCAGGTGGTTTTCGCAATACACGTGATGACGGCCCACAAGGTGCAGACCGATATGAATCCAATGAAATTCAAGAATCTAACGAACCAATCAATAATGATCCGATTGAAGTTTCGGGTTACTTAGATTTGCGTGACGAGGGCTACGGATTCTTGCGTGTTAACGGATATCTCGCCTCGCAAGGTGATGCCTATGTTTCAGTTCGCTTAACGCGGCAATTTAATTTGCGCAAAGGCGATCATGTAACTGGTATGTCACGACCTGCTGGTCGAAACGAAAAGAATCCTGGCATGCTTGACATTCGCACGATCAACGGCATTGACGTCGACAAAATGAAGCCGCGTCCGAAGTTCGAAGACCTGACACCGTTGTTTCCTGACGAGAAATTAGAACTCTCGAGTGCAAGTGACCCGACAAACATGACAGCACGCATCATTGACTTGATTTCGCCAATTGGTAAAGGCCAACGCGGGATCATCGTTTCGCCACCAAAAGCCGGTAAGACAACTGTGATGAAGACGATCGCAACTTCGATTGAAAAGAATTATCCAGAAGTGAAGTTGATTGTTCTATTAATTGATGAACGCCCTGAAGAAGTTACCGACATGCGTCGAACAGTAAAAGGTGAAGTTGTATCTTCAACTTTTGACCGACCATCTGAGGAGCACACTCATGTCGCCGAACTCGTGATTGAAAAAGCAAAGCGCATGGTCGAAATGGGTCAAGACGTCGTAATCATTCTCGACGGAATCACTCGTTTGTCGCGTGCTTATAACCTTGCTGCGCCAACAACTGGCCGTGTGATGTCGGGTGGTATTGATGCAGGTGCGTTGTATCCGCCTAAAAAATTCTTTGGTGCTGCCCGCAACATTGAAGAAGGCGGCAGTCTCACAATTTTGGCGACGGCACTTGTTGAAACGAACAGCCGAATGGACGATGCAATTTTCGAAGAGTTCAAGGGAACGGGCAACATGGAGCTTCGTCTTGATCGCAAACTTGCAGAACGACGAATTTATCCGGCGATTGATGTTGATGCGTCGAGCACTCGTCACGAAGAGTTGTTGTTTAATCGGCAACAGTTGCAGATGGTCTGGAAGTTGCGTCGCGTGCTGAGCGGGCTTGCCGCTGAAGGCAGTGCCGCACCAGGACTCGAGTTGTTGATTGATCGTCTAAAGACTTTCAAGAACAATGACGAGTTCCTCGCCGAAATCGCCAAACAACCGACGTCTTAAGTTTCGTCGCGTCATGATGACGAACGATAGTCACGCATTGCGGTTGGCTGGTCTGCGTTTACGCACACTCGTCTCGACGCAAAATGCCGATCCTGAGTTACAACATCAACAAGTCATTGAGTTCGGTTCGACCGTTGGTGTTGTTAGTAAAAATATCGGCTGGGTGTTGTTAACTTCGCGTCACGAATTTGGGCTTGGGCCAGCAATGATTTGGGCGTTACGTAACGGTGCAACTTCGCTAAATATCTTTACCGAACACAATGCTGGTGACCTTGCGCGTCGTGCAGGTTTCTTTAATTTCAAAATAGATGTTTATGAAATTGCGAGCGATCTCGCAGTTAGACCTGTGCTGGCTCTGCCGTGCGCTGTGCCGATGAAAGAAATCAGTGCTGCTGATGAATCGTTTAGTGGTTTTATTTCAAGTAGTGGCGCAGAAATTACGCGTGAGCATGGAGTGTTGGCTGGTGAAGTTTGTGGTCTTGAAGTTTGTCGTGTCGTTCACGAAACTGCTGACTCTCAAGTAGTCGAATCGCGACTTGAAATTGGTGTCGGCACTCATGACCGTGAAACATTTCAGTTATTGCACGGCCGCACAGCAACGATTGAGTCTTTACGCAAAGTCGTTGACGAAGTTGCATCAAAGAGAATTGCTGGTGCGAATCCTCATCCATTAAATCAACTTGGTCGAGAGCGATTATTGCGACATTTGATTTGTGCATCTCCAGATTTGGTTGACGCAATTTCGCTTGAAACTGTGTCTCCAGCGATGCCACGCGCCAATCTTAAAGACCAAGTGCCATGTTGTGCCACGGGTGTCTCTCGTAATGGCAAAACCATGGTTGTGATTTTCAGTATCGGAATAGACCCAGATGTGATCTCATTTGGTGCTGATGCGCGACAGGCAATTGATGCTCAGGCAGAACTGATTTTTGTTTCACCACAGCGCGACATTGTGCCTGCGATCGTTCAACTTGCCGAGTTGTTGTACATCCCCGCACGCTTCGTTGGTTGCAATCTTCTAGATGCTCCTACACGGGGTCGAGATTAAAGCAATAGTCTGATCATCGTGCTTGAACGACTTGACATCATCGAACGAGATTTTCTCGATCTTGAATCGAGCATGGCTACACCAGAGGTGCTTGAAAATCAAGACAAATTGCGTGAAGTTTCTCGCAAATATAAACAGTTGACGCCTTTAGTCGAGTGCATTCGCAAATATCAGGCTGCGACCGGCAATGCGCAAGCGGCAAAAGAGTTGATTGCTGACGCAATTGGAGCTGAGCGAGATCAGTTGCAAGAAGAATTAATTTCTGCGACTTCGGCGATTGCATCTCTTGAGAACGAACTCAAGATTTTATTATTACCGCCAGATCCAAATGCCGGTAAAAACATCATCGTCGAAATTCGCGGCGCAGAAGGCGGAGAAGAGGCCAACTTATTCGCAACTGATTTGTTTGACATGTACAAAGCCTTCGCCGCTCGCAACAACTGGGCAGTTGAAGTTTTGTCGCTTGACCTTTCGCCAAAAGGTGGAATCAACCAAGTTGTAATGATCTTCAAGGGAGAAACCGCATGGACTCGAATGCGCTTTGAGGGCGGGCCTCATCGTGTGCAACGAGTTCCGGCCACAGAAAACCAAGGTCGAATTCATACAAGTTCGGCAACAGTGATGGTCTTGCCAGAGGTTGAAGAAGTTGAACTGCACATTGATGAAAAAGATTTACAGATCGATGTTTATCGTGCGAGTGGCCCTGGCGGTCAAGGCGTTAACACCACCGACTCTGCGGTGCGCATCACTCACCGACCGAGTGGTGTTGTCGTTGCAATGCAAGATGAGCGAAGTCAGTTGCAAAACCGTTTGCGGGCGATGCAGGTATTGCGTGCGCGGTTACTTAAGCGTCAAGAAGAAGAATCGCAGGCACGTGCTTCGGCAGAACGAAAAGCACAGGTCGGTGGCGGCGGACGTGGTGAAAAAATTCGCACATACAACTTCAAAGACAGTCGAGTTACTGACCATCGAATTGGTTTTACGTTGCATCAGTTGCAAGAAGTTTTGGCGGGCAACTTAGATCCAGTGATTGATGCGTTGACACTTGAGTATCAGACCGAGCAGTTGGCCTACGCCGGCGAGAAATAATTTCTGTCGTGAATAGCGACGAAACATTTTCATGGGGCGAGTTATTTCAGAGAACTTCGGTTGATCTTGGCAGCGAGCAAGAAGCACGATGGCTTTGTGAGCATGCCAGTGGATTAGACGCCAGCGAATTTAGTTCGGGTTTATCAGAACTTGTTAGTGAGCGCTGTGGTCTTGCTTTGCAAAAACTGGTCGGCAGACGATTGGCTGGCGAGCCGTTGCAATATGTAATGCAGCGCTGGTCGTTTCGACATCTTGATGTGTTGGTCGACCCACGCGTATTGATCCCGCGACCCGAAACAGAACTCGTCGTGCAAGTTGCACTTGACTCACTGCGAATCACTGCTCAAAAAATTAACCGAAAGATGCGAGTCGTTGATCTTGGCACCGGCAGTGGCGTAATCGGTTTGGCAATCGCTAGTGAACTGCCACTTGGTAAAACCGAAGTTTGGTTAACTGATGTTTCGAATGATGCATTGGATGTCGCTCGAGCGAACCTGGCGGGATTAGGTTTGGTCGACGGTGATGTGCGCCTTGCACAGGGTGACTGGTTTTTAGCCCTGCCAAGCGAACTTAAAAATAGTTTTGATCTGGTTATTAGCAATCCGCCATACATCGCTATTTATGATTCAAGTGTTGAACCGGCGGTCCGGGACTATGAGCCGCATCTCGCGCTTTATGCAGGCACCGATGGGTTGGATGCGTATCGTCAGATTATTTCGCAAGCAGGTGAGTGGCTCGTCACCGATGGTTTACTGGCGCTCGAAATTGGCCACGATCAAGCACTGATTATTCGTAGTTTGCTTGACGAAAATAACTTCAGGGATATTGAAATTCGCCAAGATTATTCTCAGCGCGACCGCATCGCCCTCGCCCGCAAGCATTAACTCTCCTATAATATTTTGGTGATCGCTGAGAGTTCTGACTTGAAGTCGTATCACCGCCCCGATATTCAGGGTTTGCGTGGAGTGGCTGTTTTGTTGGTCGTTATTTATCACACTGGGATTGCACTGCCAGGTGGTTTCATCGGCGTGGACATGTTTTTTGTGATTTCTGGTTTCGTTATCACCCAAGTTTTAATGCGCGAATTTGAAGAAACCGGAACAATTCGCCTACGGAACTTCTATGCTCGCCGAGCACGCCGTCTGATACCTGCGCTTAGTTTGATGGTTGTTTTCACGCTTCTGATTTCACTTGTTGCGATGTCGCCATTTGGTGAGCAGCAACAAATAATTAAAACTGCTGTTGCTTCAGTGTTTTTTGCCGGCAACATCCATCTTTTTGCGACAAATACTTATGATGCGTTAAAGAATAATCCGTTACGCCATCTTTGGTCTTTGGGTGTTGAAGAGCAATTTTATTGGGTTTATCCTTTGTTTTTTGTTGGTGTTTTACGTGCATCAAGAAATATTTTTTATAAAAAACGACTCGTTGCAGTCTTGACAGTTTTTGCCATCATCTCATTTGGCATCTGCGTTCTTTTGACTTATGGATTTGAATTTGGCTATACAAAAGGCTCAGCACTGTCATTTCGGTTTGGGATTCTTTCAAAAATTGGTTTTCAGCCTGGTGGTGGTTGGCCAACTAGGTTTGCATTCTTTGGAGCTCCCGCAAGATTTTGGGAAATTCTTGTAGGAGCAGTCTTGGCCGTTTGCGCAAATAATTTTGATGTGAAATCAAAATTTGGGTCACGTGTGCTTGTTGGCGTCGGTGTTGGATCGATTTCTTGGGCGACATTCATGTTTAGTCCAGTATCTAAATTTCCAGGCTTCATCGCTTTGTTTCCTGTTGCTAGTACTGCGCTGCTAATTTTATTTGGTCGACAATTAAGAGTTTGTAATGATTTTCTGAGTTCTAAGCAACTTGTATATTTCGGAGATATTTCGTATTCGCTATATCTCTGGCACTGGCCGATAATTGTTTTTGCTCGAATAGTTTGGCCAGCCACTCTAGGAGTCTCGGTTATTGCAGCTGGGTTGTCATTCATTCCTGCAGGATTGTCTTACCGCTTCGTTGAAGCCAGATTACGTTCAAAGCCAACCGAGGAGAAAAAATACGGTAAATCAATTCTTAGTGTCGTCGCAATTATCCCGTTGGTTTTTTCGTTTTGCTTCCAAAAAGCAGCGAACACCGGACTTGGAATAACTGGTATCGAGTGGCGAAGTACGAATGCTGCGCACACAATTGCAAAACAATCTGGAGGTGGGTGCGATGAATATCCGAGTGATTTCCTAATGCTGTGTAAAGTTGGCGTAAAAACCCCAACTTTTTCCGTATTTTTATTTGGGGATTCGAATGCCAAAGCTGCTTCCGATGGTGTTCAAGATGCGGTCTTGACTTTGGGTGGTTCATTGACTATTGCGACAAGTAGCGGGTGCCCATTTCTAATATCTAGTCCTTCGCGTAGTTGTGATGAATTTAATGTTAAGCGCTTTGATGCTGTTAAAAAGTACAAGCCAGATGCTGTCATTATTGTGAACCAACAAAGTGATTATTTAGGAAACAGTAATTTCAGCCCTTGGAACACACCCAAAAATATGATTTTGAGTCTTAGCGAGACTCTTGATTTGCTCAACAAGTTCAAGGTTCCGGCAATTGTTCAAGGCGAAATTCCACTTTGCGATTTCAGTATAAGTTTGATTTCAAAGGTCTATTCAAAAAGACAAAATTGTCTGAATAATTTTGACTCTCAGCGAGATCATCTGTGGCTTTTAAAGTCCACGAAAGAAGTGACTTCACAAGTTAGTAATCACTTATTTTTCGATCCACGTCCGATAATTTGTCCAGAGCAACTCTGTAAACCGTTCAATAACGGGAAAATGGTTTTCGTCGATCGAGATCACCTAAGTCACTCTGGTTCGAAATTGTTAACACCAGTTTTTATAGAGGCTTTAACCAAGATTCTTAAGGTTAAATAACCTTAAATGTAAAGATTTCCGTGGGGGTTGAGGGTGACTTTGCGGCCGACCCATTCGTCGGTAGACATTGCAGTCGCTACTTGCCGGTCAGTTGAAGTTGCCCATGCGCGTCGCGAATCGTTGAGCAATACTGCGGCAATCGCAGTTTCTGGTTCGCCGTCGCGATCATGCATCACGGTGTAAGCCTCAATAGTTGCTTGGCCAGCCACATCGCTTGCGGCTTCGCTTGTTGAAGCCAACTCGCGCTTATCAAGCGAATCGATTTCCATTTGTGGCGAACCGTAGCGAAAACTATTTTTTGCTGGCTCAGTCGAATAAATGCCAAATGAATGTTTTGTTGCGTAACCACCATTGGCCCAGATGAAACCATTTTGCTTTGAACCTGTGTCGTTGCGAAGTTTTGTCATCATCGTGGCGATTGCGTGCATTACGTAGTTGTTCCACGGGCCGCCAGCGAAAGATAAACCGCCGGTGATTGTGAGTTGTTGATCAAGCGACAAGTTCAACGATTGTGCGCCGAGTTGCACCGCAGATGGAAAACACGAATATAAATCAACTAACGAAATTTCGCTAAGCGAAACATCAGCGAGGTCGCAAGCCATTGCACCGCCAAGTCGTACGGCAGGTGTATCAGAAAATGAAAATCGATTCGAAATGTAGTAGTGCTCGTGGCAATCTGTGCCAGAAATTGGAAAAACCCAACGGTCTCGGGCGATGCCAAGTTGAGTTGCTTTCTCGGCTGAGCAAATGATTAATGCCGCAGCCATATCGACTTGATTATTTGAGTTCATCACTTTGCGATATGGCGAGCCGATCATCCGATTTTTGGGTGTAACGGTGCGAATCTGCTCTTCACTGAGCGCAGTTTGGCTCCACGCGTTCGTATTTCTCGCAGCCACGCTGCTGAACCTTGACCAAAGTTCGCTAATGAGTCGATCATGATCGGCGATGCTTCGTTTTGCTTTGGCGCGAATTGCAGTTTCAAACATTGGATAAATCTGCACAGGTAAAAAAATCTTGCGTGCAATTTCTTCAGGGCTACTCATCGCCGCATCATCGATAATTTGTAGCGGTGCTGGGGTACCCTGCGCTTCTGGCGTCCAGTTGAGTGTTGTACTTTCGCGTTGCGCTCGTGATCGCGAATAACTCGACTCACCGCCAGCAATTATCGCGATATCTAATTCTCCCTTTTGAATTTCAACTGCAAGTTTGTTGACAACCAACTGCGGCATGTTGCCACCGTGCGGAGTTATGCCATCAGCGCGGGTGTTAATCCCAAGAATTTTGGCCACAGTGTGCGCAGGGTTTGCGTATCGCCACGACAACATGCGCACGATATTTAGTGCGTCAACATCTGGCACATTGCTCAAGCCAGCATCAGTTGTGGCACTTTGAATCGCTTCTGCGATTAGTTGCACGGGCTCGCGTGCGTCTGCCAAAGTCGCCGCGTGATTGACAATTTGCCCTTGTCCAACAAGCACAGGAGTTCGCGGGTCAATTGACACAACTACTCACAATACGCCGTAACTTTTGGCACTCATCGAGATATCGGGCAGGCTACTTTCGGGCAGTGTGGTTGGTGCAATACACTTTTGGCATGAACCGTATTGCGATTGGGTCAGATCATGCTGGTTTTGAACTCAAGCAACATTTAATTTCGTATCTAGCCACTAAAGGGCTAACTGTTAACGACCACGGCACCAACTCAACGCAGAGTGTCGACTACCCCGAAATTTGTGCCAATGTTGCTCGATCAGTGCGCGATAAAAAAGCAGACATGGGCATCGTGCTCGGCGGTAGCGGTCAGGGTGAGCAAATTGCGGCCAACAAAGTAATCGGCATACGCGCTGCACTGTGTAACGATCTTTATTTAGCCGAAATGGCACGATCGCACAACAACGCAAAT
>JBAXAW010000038.1:0-16502 GCA_037142305.1 Actinomycetota bacterium | reverse complement strand
ATTAAGAACTTGAACAAATTCTGAATGCGAATTCAATATTCGTTGCAAAATTGACGCGTTCGTCAGCCGGTCAGGGACTTCCTCGCAGAGAACGGTTGATCCACCAAACAGAAATAGATTTGGCTGGTCACTTGAATTTTTGGCATCTGTTGTACTCCGAATTCCATCAATCATTGAATAATTGGTGCCTACAAAATTAATATTCGCGTGCATTTCGAATGATTTGACTGGGGAATCTGGACTTGATGATGACTTAAAGTTTTGCTTCTGAAGACTTCGGCTTTTCATAAACTCTTGCATCTCAAGCCAAACGGCCTCGGTCATATAGTCATCCGGATATTCCCCAGCAGCATTTCTTGCTTCTTTAAAACTCACTCCAGAACCAATTTTTCCCAGTCCATCAATAGTGTCCTGACTCAACGAACTCGAAACAATCCATCTGAGGGTAAGTTCGAGAGCTACTACGAGGAGAGAAAATACGATGGTGATGACAATGACGGGCACCACGAAACTGGTTTGCAAAAGATAGATGAATAATGCGATCGGCATACCGAGTGCCGTAGAAACTTGAAAATGGCGGACTTTGGATTTAATTCGTACCTTTTTTAAGAGCCAAAATGTTGATGGTATCGCAACAATAATTCCAGCCAGAATTGCGATTAAAACTTTCGCCATCATCCACGAAAGTCTAAACGATGTTTATAACTCTCAGCATTTAGCCGTTGACGAAAGCGGCGAGGCGGTTGATGCCTTCGCGCAGGTCATCATCGCCGAGAGCAAACGAGAACCGCGCGTATCTCGGCAAACCAAATGCTTCACCAGGCACAAACGCAACTTTGACACGGTCAAGCACAACGTCGGCTAGCTCAAGAGTTGTCGCTGCGGTTGTGCCTCTCAAGTTGCGATTTAACAACCCAGAAAAATCGGGGAAACAATAAAACGCGCCCTGTGGTTGCATGCAACTGACGCCAGGTATTTTATTCAACATCTCATGCATCAATGTCCCGCGACGAGCAAATGCTTCGCGCATCATCGCAACTGCCGATAAGTCACCCGACACGGCGGCCAATGCCGCATATTGCGCAACATTTGAAACATTTGAAGTTGTGTGACTTTGAAAGTTGATTGCTGCTTTCATCACATCTGGTGGCCCGATCATCCAACCCACACGCCAACCTGTCATTGCGTAGGTTTTAGCAACACCGTTAACAATCACACAGCGATCGGCGATCTCAGGCACGACAGTAGGCATTGAAGTGAAAACATGTTTGCCGTATGTCAAGTGCTCGTAGATTTCATCGGTTACAACCCAAATATCATTTGCAACAGCCCACTTGCCGATTGCAATAGTTTCTTCACGCGAATAGACAGCGCCACTCGGATTATCTGGTGAAACAAATAGCAATACTTTTGTCTTCGCAGTTTTGACGCTCTCGAGTTGCTCAACAGTTACTTTGAATTCTGTTTCTTGAGTGGTGTCAACGATGACCGGCACACCGCCAGCAAGCGTGATCGCCTCTGGGTAAGTTGTCCAATAAGGCGCAGGGCAAATCACTTCATCACCTGGGTCGCACAGTGCAGCGAATGCAACAAACACTGCATACTTTCCACCGACCGTGACTAGTACTTGCGATGCAGCACACTCAAAACCCGAATCACGTTTAGTTTTAGCGGCGATCGCTTCGCGCAATTGTGGTAAACCTGCAGCCGGCGTATAACGATGCGCCTTCGGGTCTCGCGCCGCGCGAACTGCGGCTTCGACAATGTATTCAGGCGTAGGAAAGTCTGGCTCGCCCGCACCAAAACCGATTACGTGTTCACCCTTGGCCTGCAATGCTTTCGCCTTGGCGTCAACTGCCAAAGTTGCCGACTCATTAATTGCCGACAAACGTTTTGATACTCGAGATTTGGGGTGTGAAGATGCGACCATGGCTGCCATGCTTACACAGTGGAAGTAATTTGTCACGGTTATTTTCTTGGCTATCTATGAACGTTGAGGATGTACTTGAAGCCGACTGGGATGCCGTCGGCGGGTTGCGCGACCCTGTTCTAGTCATTGCATTACGTGGATATTTTGATATCGCAGGTGCCGCTACGGGCGCACTTGACTGGTGCCTTGAAGATCGCACTACAACTGTCGTCGCCAGCATTGACCCGGATCCATTTTTTGATTTCACCGCTCAGCGTCCAGAGGTTTACTTAGACGAAGACAACGAGCGTCAAATTATTTGGCCAGAGAATGAATTTATCGTCGCTCGGTTTCCTGATGGAGCACGTGACTTGGTGGTGCTGTCAGGCGTTGAACCTCATATGAACTGGAATATTTTTGCCGAGTGCATCGTTCAATGCGCTCAACGCTTGAACTGCAGTGTTGTTGTAACCGTCGGTGCAAACGATGACTCGATACCGCATACGCGAACCCCAAATGTGATTGGAAGCACATCCAATGTTGCACTTGCCCGTCGACTAAAACTAGATCTGCCGAAATATCAAGGACCAACCGGGTTGATTGGCGTTCTTCACGAAAGATTCGAGCGCGAGCAGATTCCGTCGGTGTCGTTACGAGTCGGCGTGCCAAAGTATTTGCTGAATGCCCAGCACCCAAAATCGTCGGCTGCTCTACTGCGAAAATTAGAACTTGTGCTCGGCGTGCCAACTCGTCATGCTGATCTATATGAAGAAATCCGTCGGTGGTCAGAACTTCACGATGCGGCAGTTGAAGGTGAAGAACAAATTGCAAATTTTGTAACGATGCTCGAAAGCGATTTTGACCGTCTGTCACAAATAGAAATACCGACAGCCGACGACCTCGGCGCTCAACTCGAGCAGTTTCTTCGCGAACAGCCAGACGGAAACCCTGAAAAATAAAAGTGCCCCGGACATAAGCCCGGGGCACTTTTTATCAGTGCGAGGGGGCACTGAAATTTGAATTAATTAAGTTACTAATTACTTCGAGTTAACCTTTTTTGCTTGTGCAAGTCCTGCAGTTTGCATTGCGCCAGTCAAAGGTGCGTAACCAAGCGCATCAGCATTTGCTGGTGCGTATGTTGACAACATCCAAGATGCAAAATCGCTAACAACTGCGTTCTTAGCACTCTTTTCTGTTTTACCAAGAAGATAAGTTACAGCAACGATTGGGTAAGCAGCGCTATTTGCTGTCTGCTTGAAATCGAATGTTACGAATCCGGTTGCATCAACTGAAGCTCCAGAAATAAACGCTGAGGCTGCTGCTGCAGTTGGTCCAACGAATTTACCTGCTGCATTTTTTACGTTTGCCGACTGAATGCCCTTAGCGGCACGAGTTGCATCAGTTACGAATGAAACTTCGGTGTATCCGATTGTGCCGTTTGTATCAGCAACATAATTCGATAAGTTTGCTGAACCACTTTGGCCTTGAAAAGTTGAACCGAACGATGCAACTTTTGTCGAACCACCAGGAATGCACGATGTGAATGCATCGTTCTTAGCCCAGTCAGAGTTGGCAGCATTTTGCATGAAGTTACAGAAGTTGTTTGTTGTGCCTGAACCATCGGAGCGATACACAACTGTGATTGCCTTGTCTGGCAAATTAACTGCAACCACGCCGTACTTGCCGACAACTTTGCCAGCAACTTTCACTGAGTATGTGTTGGCAATGTCAACACCAGCAGTGATCTCAATTTGGCCTTTTGCGCCGATTGTTGCAGTCTTAACTGACTTCTTTTTGGTCTCGTCATAAAGCTCAACTGTCTTGCCCTTCGATGACTTCAAAACTGAAGGAATCAAAGTCACTGTTACTAGAGCAGTATTGAGTGAAGGTGTTGACCAAACAGAAGATGCGCCCTTGAGCCCACTCTTCTGTTGCGAGTTCGCCCATGCTGGGTTTGTCTTCATGTCATTAACAATTGACGCATCATTCCATTTTGTGATTGTTCCACCAAAGATGCCGTTGATCGTTGCTGGGCTCAACGAAAGTGTTGTTCCCTTAATTTCATCAAGACGGTAAGCAACTGCAAGTGAGCCAGCGACGTAAGGAACATAAACCCAATCAAATGATGCTGCTTGAGCTGTTGTCACTGCGGAGTCAGAGCCACCGAAATCTGTGAGACCAGCTTTGAAGTCTGCTTTACCTTTTGATGAGCCACCACCTGGGTTTGCGTAAGACACGTTGTGTCCTGTTGCTGCATTAAATGCAACTGTTGCTGACGCTAAAAAGTTCTGTGGGAATGTTGCACCAGAACCGCTTGCACTCTCGGCCAACGCGATGGTTCCGGCTGAGAGGCTGCCGACTAACGCAAGTGCGATAGCGACAATTGGTTTCCTGAGTTTTTGCATTTGTTTCTCCTGATTGTTGATTGTTGATTAACAGGGGAAAGACTAAGAGCGCGAGATTGCGACAAACTGTACGTAAAGCAAACTCGAACTATCTTTCAGGTGAACAGTTGGTTAACCAACTAATTACAAAAAACTCAGCCGAATTTACCTTGTACATAGTCAGCAGTACGTGTGTCACTTGGGTTCGTGAATAAAATTTTGGTTGGCGCGGCCTCAACTAAGTACCCAGGCCCACCATCAGTGAGAAAGAAAGCACAGAAGTCACTGACTCGAGCAGCTTGTTGCATATTGTGTGTGACGATAACTACAGCAATTTTTTGTGCTAATTCTTTTATGGTTTCTTCTATTCGTAATGTGCTGCCAGGGTCAAGCGCAGAGCATGGTTCATCCATCAACAGCACACTTGGCTCAACAGCCAATGACCGAGCGATGCACAATCGTTGTTGTTGACCACCGGAAAGTGAGCCGCCTGTGGCGTTCAATCGATCTTTTACTTCTTTCCAAAGGCCTGCGCGAGTGAGGCAATTTTCAACAATTGAATCGTGATCAGCCACTTTGAGGTGCGCGAGTTTGATGCCTGAAAGTACATTTTCACGAATATTCATCGCTGGAAACGGATTCGGCTTTTGAAACACCATGCCAATTTTGAGGCGAACTGCCGCTGCATCTACATCAGTTGCATAAATATCTTCACCGTTTTGCAGAACTTGTCCGGCCATTGCCGCGCTAGGGATGAATTCGTGCATTCGATTTAGTAACCGAATAAATGTTGACTTTCCACAACCTGATGGCCCGATTAACCCAGTAACTGTTTGCTCAGGAAAACGTAACGACACATTCGACAACGCATGGTGATTACCGAACCACGCGTGTACGTTTTTTGCCTCAAGACCGCGAAAAGTAGTTTTAATATCTTTCGCGTCATTACCAGCCAAGACATTGTTTTCAAGATCCTGTTCCATATTTCTTTCTCCCTGTTTTAAAGTATCCATCGTGTTATCTACGATCCTTTCCACCGACAAATCTGGCGATTGAAAACAATGCAAACACGATAAGCATCAGCACAAGTGCTCCAGTCCACGCGCGATTACTTGCATTCTCGGTTCCGATTTGCAAAAGACCAAAGACATATGTCGGCAATGAACCAATGGGAGAACCAATCGGATTAAAGACGTAACTGTTACTTGAAAGAGATGTCAACAACAACGGCGCAGTTTCACCAATGACTCTAGCTACACCAAGAATCGCAGCAGTCGTTAAACCACTACGAACAGTTGGTAACACAACCATTAATGAAGTTCGCCACTGTCGTGCGCCGAGTGCATAACTGGCTGAGCGCAAGTCATCTGGCACCAACTTCAAAACTTCTTCAGCGGTGCGAGCAACAGTCGGCAGCATCAAAACAGCAAGAGCAAGCGAACCTGCCATGCCACTGAATGAATTGGTGAGATCAATAAAGGTTGTATAAATAAATAATCCCGCAACGATTGACGGCACCCCACTCATTGATTGCACGACAAACCTGACCCAAAAAGTCAATCGCCCGCGAACCTCTGTTAGATAAACACCACTGAGAATACCCAATGGCAAAGTGATAAATGTTGCAATAATCACCATCAACATTGAGCCGATTATCGCGTGACCAGCACCACCTAGGTTTAACTCATCATCTGGGGTTGTCGTTTGCATTGTCTCTACAAAGAAATTTGGTCTAAATCCTTTTGCTCCCTTAATGATCACGCTCGCAAAAATCGACATCCATGGCGAAAATGCAAGAACTGCAGCCGCGAAAATCGCGATTTTAACAAATTCATCTTTACGCACTTTTGCATTCAGACGAATCGTGCGCACGAACGTAATAACCACAAAAATAACGAAAAGCGTCAGCCCGAAACCATCAACTCCTGCAAGACCAGTAACCAAAACAATGCATGCTGCTGCTATTGCTGAAATCAAAAATGTAACAACTGTGCCAAGCTTCTCACCACGCGTGCGCGCCCATGGCGTTGTCGGCTCTGGAATCGCTGTTGTTTGTTGAAGATCAGTCACAGTCGCACTCATTTTCGAACCGTCGACTTTTGAACAATCGTTGCCGCCAGCATATTTACGACAAGCGTCAACATAAATAATACAAAACCTGCAGCGATAAGAGCTTTGAGTTCATATTCAGTTGCTTCTCCGAACTTTGTTGCAATCAACGAAGCGATATTGCCACCTTCGGACTCTAAAATTCTAAAGTTGTATCGAAACACAATATTCAACAACAAATAAACAGCAACCGTTTCACCGAGTGCGCGACCCAGTCCGAGCATCGCACCACCGATTACACCGCTTTTTCCAAATGGCAATACAACTGTACGAATTGCTCCCCAACGAGAACTACCGAGCGCATAACAAGTATCAACCAAGTCACGCGGTGTTCGCGAAAAGACTTCACGGGAAACCGAAGTAATGATTGGCGTAATCAGCGACGCCAAAACACAACCAGCGACAAAAGGACTCCGACCAAAAATTTCGTTCTGAACTCTGATGAACGGCACCCATCCGAATCTTGCGTTAAATAACGCTGACCAACGCTCACCAAACGAAGTAAAAATCACAACGCCCCAAAGACCAAATATCAAAGAAGGTATCGCTGCAGCCAAGTCAAGCAACGTGCTCAATACTTTTCTGATTTTTGGCTGCGCATAAAATTCAATGTACAACGCGCCACCAATTGCAAGTGGCACCGCAATAATCAATGCAATTAGAGATACAAGAATAGTGCCAGTAAGCATTGGTCCGATTGAGAAATCATCAGGAATCACTCCGTCGCCACTTCCGGCAGTCCAGTTAGAGCCAGTGATAAAACTCAGACCGCGATCGTTAAAAATCTGCGCACTCTTGACAAACAAAAACATGCCGATAAGACCAAGCAAAATAAGCGATGTCAGCGCACCAGAAGTAACAATCCGCCTGAAAATTCGATCGGCACGGTTATAAACAACCGCTAGCTCTCGTGGAACTGGAATATTCTCAGTATTTGCCACGTCGCCCATGAGACCTAAGTCTCGCCTTCTCGGATTACTTCAATCTGTCGCCAAAGTGAACTAGAGATGAATTAACGAGTGAATTAACTAGCTAATTATTTGGCAGCTTTGAAGCCCTCTTCCAGGTCAGCCAAAATGTCTTCAATTGACTCAAGGCCAACCGAGAGACGAACTAACCCAGGAAACACACCCGTTGAAGCTTGTTCTTCAGGCGAAAGTTGACTGTGGGTTGTCGAAGCTGGGTGAATCACGAGACTTCGCACATCGCCAATGTTGGCTACGTGGCTGTGCAATTTGAGCCCCGCGACGAACTTTTGCCCCGCTTCAACTCCGCCTTTGATGTTGAACGCCAGCACCGAACCATAGCCAAGACCGCGGCCGTATTTCTTTGCTCGCTCATGCCACTTGCTCGTTTTAAGCCCGGCATAAAAGACCTCTTCAACTTGTGCATGACTGGCGAGATACTCGCCGACGCGTTGCGCATTCGCCCAGTGACGATCCATTCTTAAAGACAAGGTTTCAAGACCTTGCAAGAAGTTAAAAGCATTGTCTGGAGTTGTCGCCATGCCCAAGTCGCGCAACATTTGCACGCGCGCCTTGATGATGTACGAACCTGCACCGAGTGCTGGCCAGTATGCCAAGCCGTGATAACTCGGATCAGGTTTTGTGAAGTTTGGAAACTTGTCGCCCTTACCAAAATCAAATGTACCGCCGTCGATGATTGCGCCACCAATGCTCGTGCCGTGACCACCAATGAATTTTGTCAGCGAATGCACGACGATGTCTGCGCCCCACTCAATTGGACGAATCAAATATGGAGTCGGCACTGTGTTGTCAACAATCAACGGAACTCCAGCTTCGTGAGCAACTTTGCTGACGCCTTCGATATCAAGCACACTGTTGCGCGGGTTGGCGAGAACTTCACCGTAGAACGCTTTTGTGTTTGGCTTGACCGCTGCGCGCCATTGATCCAAATTGTCTGGGTCATCAACAAATGAAACTTCGATGCCAAGTTTTGGCAGCGTGTAGTGAAACAAATTGTAAGTGCCACCGTACAAAGTTGGCGATGAAACGATGTGCGAACCAGCCTCAGCCAAAGTCAAAATTGCAAGCAACTCAGCCGACTGACCCGAACTGACAGCAAGTGCACCAGGTAAACCAACTGCAGTCGCGGTGCCACCTTCAAGTGACGACAACCGTGCCTCAAGCACACCCTGCGTAGGGTTCATAATTCGGGTGTAAATGTTGCCGATCTCGGCAAGCGCAAACAGGTTTTGCGCATGTTGTGCATCGCGAAATACATAACTAGTTGTGCGGTAAACCGGCACTGCGCGAGCGCCTGTTGCTGAGTCTGGTTCTTGACCAGCATGAATTTGACGAGTATCGAAGCCCCAATTTGGATTTGTCATGCAGGCAACATAGCACTCTAATCCCGACTAAACAACTCGGGATTTAAAACGCCCTATTTATATGGGTTTTATATCGATTAACTAGCGATTTAACCGCCCGAAATCTCTGAGACCTTCTGCTTGCCTTTAGAAATAAATGGCATCATCGAGCGCAAGTGAGACCCAACTTTTTCAATTGGATGATTTTTGCCAGCGTTGCGAAGTTCAGAGAAACGCTTACGTCCTGAATCACTTTCGGCGATCCACTCTTCGGCAAACTTACCCGATTGAATTTCTTCGAGAATAACTTTCATTCGCTTCTTCGTGTCGGCATCAATAATTCGAGGACCGCGAGTGACATCGCCATATTCGGCTGTGTCCGAAATCGAATAACGCATTCCTGCGATTCCCTCTTCGTACATTAAGTCGACGATCAGTTTCACTTCATGCAAGCACTCAAAATATGCCATCTCTGGTGCGTAGCCGGCTTCAACAAGTGTTTCAAACCCTGCCATCACGAGAGAAGTTACGCCACCACACAACACAACCTGCTCGCCGAACAAATCAGTTTCGGTCTCTTCAGGGAAAGTTGTTTCAATAACTCCAGCGCGCGCACCACCGATGGCTTCTGCATATGAAAGCGCAAGTGCTTTGGCGCCACCAGTTGCATCTTGATGCACGGCAATAAGCGCCGGGACTCCGCCGCCTTCGGTAAAAGTTCGTCTCACCAAGTGACCTGGACCCTTCGGCGCAATCATGATCACGTCGACACCTTTTGGTGGCGCAATTCGCTCAAAGCGAATATTGAAACCGTGCGCGAACGCAATCGCTTTACCATCTGCGAGGTTGGCTTTGATGTGCTCGTCATAAATCTTCTTTTGCTCAGTGTCTGGTGCAAGAATCATGATCACATCTGCCCACTTTGTTGCATCAGCAATTGACATCACTTTTAGACCAGCAGCGCTTGCTTTGGCGGCCGATGAAGAACCATCTCGCAAACCAACGACTACATCGACACCAGACTCTTTAAGGTTCAGCGCGTGGGCGTGACCTTGCGAACCGTAACCGACAATCGCTACTTTTTTTGAGCGAATAATTGATGGATCAGCATCTTTCTCGTAGTAAACATTTGCAGCCATTAGTTTGCCTTTCCCTTGGTTTCTTTCACCGCACGTACTCGTGCAATGCGATCTAGTTTTGGCAGCGCAACCCGACCGGTGCGCTGTGATTCAATGATTCCATATTGTCGCAGCAATTCTGAAAAATCGTTCAATTTCTCTGGACTTCCATCCAGGCTTACGCTTAAAGCCTCAGGCCCCACCCCAAGAATCTTGCCTTCGAAGATATTGGTTAATTCAACTATTTGACCGCGTTGTTCTGGCGTCGATCGCACCGTGGCGACCATTAACTCGCGCTCTACAGAATTACGCGGATCAAGCTCAGAAATTCGCACTACGTCAACAAGTTTGAACAACTGTTTGACCATCTGTTCGAGAGTTGCGCTCTCAAGATCTACAACAATCGTGATGCGACTGCAATCTTCTTGCTCAGTTGGGGCGACTGCGAGCGAGAAAATGTTGTACCCGCGACGTGCAAACAATGATGCGACACGAGCCAGAACACCTGGTCGGTTTTGTACCAACACCGAAAGCACATGATGATTTGACGCCGTTCCGTGTGGATTATTTCCGGTCATCGCAAAAACTCCCGTCGTTTTTCTTGAGATGGTTGCAACATAATTTCGTCGTTGCCTTTGCCAGCAGCAACCATCGGAAAGACTTGCTCAGTTGGCTCGACTCGAAACTCAACTACAACTGGACGATCGTTGATGCTGTTTGCTTTCTCAATGGCTGATTCAACTTCTTCTGGCGAGTCAACACGAATGCCAACGCATCCCATTGCTTCAGCCCACTTGATGTAGTCAGGCACTGTCTCAGAAAAATGAACTTGGCTGTAACGATTGTCGTAAAACATCTCTTGCCATTGACGAACCATGCCAAGATTTGAGTTATTCAAGATTCCAACCTTGATTGGAATTTGTTCAACTGATGCTGTTATTAATTCTTGAGCAGTCATCTGAAAGCAGCCGTCGCCGTCAATTGCCCAAACTGTTTTGTCTGGACGACCAACTTTTGCGCCGATCGCAGCAGGCACCGAAAAGCCCATCGTGCCAAGACCACCAGAGTTAACCCACGTGTACGGTTCGTTGAAGTGCCAGTACTGACTTGACCACATTTGATGTTGACCAACACCGGACACGAGAATTGTGCCGTCTGGCGATGCATCACGAAGTTTTTCGAGACAATATTGCGGCTTGAGCGCAGCACCAGGCGCACTTGGCTCATAAGCAAGCGGGAAATTTTCTTTCCAACCGTTGACTCGACTGCGCCAAGCTGAAATATCCTCTTGCACCATCGTGCCTGCAAGAAGATCACGCAAAGCAACAATCATTTCTTCGATTACTAGTCGACAGTCACCAACGATTGGCACGTCTGGCTTGCGAACCTTGCCTTGCTCAGCAGGATCAATATCGACATGAATAATTTTTGCACCAGGTGCAAATGCTGAAACTTTGCCAGTTACGCGGTCATCAAATCGCGACCCAAGCGCGATCAACAAGTCTGCTTTTTGTAATGCAGTAACAGCGGTTGCGTTGCCGTGCATTCCTGGCATGCCTAAACACAAAGGATGATTATCAGGAAACGCACCGCGTGCCATCAAAGTTGTGACGACCGGTATTTGTGTAAGTTCAGCAAGTTCTCGCAACGCATCAGCAGCACGAGCTTTGAGTACGCCACCACCTACATAAAGAATTGGTTGTTTTGATTCGAGGATTAATTTTGCCGCTTCTTTAATCATCCGCGGATGACCTTTAGTCGTTGGCTTGTATCCAGGCAAACTATCTATAACTTCGTCATCTGTTGGCCAATGCCAATCCATCATGTTTTGCAAAACATCTTTTGGTACATCAATCAGAACTGGTCCAGGTCGACCAGTTGTTGCAATGTGAAATGCTTGTCGAATCGCCATCGGTAAATCATCTGCGCTCATTACAAGTTCGTTGTGTTTTGTGATGCTTCGCGTGATGCCTACGGTGTCGCATTCTTGAAATGCATCAGTACCGATTGCGCTTGTTGGTACTTGACCAGTTATCGCAACCATTGGGATTGAATCCATAAATGCATCACAAAGTGGTGTCACTAAGTTTGTTGCAGCAGGACCACTCGTAACCATCGCGACGCCTGGGCGACCAGTTACGTGGGCATAACCTTCGGCCATGTGGCCAGCACCTTGTTCGTGGCGAACAAGAATGTGGCGAATGCTCGACTTAATCAATGGGTCATATGCGGGCAAGATACAACCACCAGGCAGACCAAACATCACATCAACATTTTCTAGCTCGAGACCTTTGATCAGCGCTTGTGCGCCTGTGAGTTGTTGATTTGATTTCATTTCTACTCTCCTACTTTTGCTGCTTAATGATTTTGGCTTTTCTAATTGATTTTGGGTAATAAAAAAACCTCCCTGACGGGAGGTTTTCGGCGCACGCTCTTTGAGCGCGCGCCTAGAGAATAACTACGACAGTTGCGCTATAAAGACCTTTTGTTGTAAACATCCCTCTCAGTGTGGCAGCAGATACGAACCATTAGCAACCTGCGATCAGAGCTATCTAAACCGTTAATGCGCAGGGCTAACGCTCGCTACGAATCGCTATTTTTCGGCTGAAAAAGATACTCTGCCCATACTCATACACGGCAAGGAGTTACAACAATGAAAGTCTTACAAACACCGGATTCGCAATTTGAAGGTCTTGCCGACTGGCCATATCCGCCGATCTACACAATGATCGATGCTACGTCCATGTCTGCGTCTGCGTCTGACGCTGTTGCCTTACGGGTACATCACATTGATGCTCGCCCGCAAAACACAAACTCAGGCGATGTTGTCGAAACTGTTTTATGTATGCATGGTGAGCCAAGTTGGTCATATCTATATCGCAAAATGATTCCACGATTTGTGGCCGAGGGTCACCGTGTTGTTGCGCCCGACCTAATTGGTTTTGGTCGCAGCGATAAACCAACTGAAACGACTGACTATACATATGAGCGCCATGTTCATTGGATGACTCAATGGCTGGTTGCCAATGATCTAAAAAATCTGACTTTGGTTTGTCAAGATTGGGGTGGACTAATCGGTTTGCGACTAGTCGCGGCGATGCCAGAAAGATTTTCGCGGGTTGTAGCTGCGAATACGTTTCTAAATACTGGCGAACGTCCTGCAAGCGAAGCATTCATGGCTTGGCGAAAATTTAGTCAAGAGACACCGCTTTTTGACGTAGGCAAAATTATGCGAGGTGGATGCAAGGTGAAACCATTCGCAGACGAATTGCGTAAAGCTTATGACGCACCTTTTCCTGATGACAGTTACAAAGCCGGTGCCAGAGTTTTCCCGACGCTTGTGCCAATTTCGCCCGAGAGTCCTTCTGCACGCGAAAACGTTGAAGCATGGAAGTCGCTTCGCAAATTTGAAAAACCGTTTCTCACTGCATTCAGCGACAGTGACCCCGTAAGTGCAGGTGGAGATAGATATTTTCAACGCGAGATTCCTGGTTGTGCTGGTCAAGCGCACACAACAATTACAAACGCAGCACACTTTTTGCAAGAAGACGCTGGTGAAAAATTTGCTGATGTCGTCAATCAATTTATTGCAGCAAACAAATAAAAGCACTAAGAATGATTAGTCTTTGTGAATAAGTCTCGCCAAATAGTTATTGCGCTATTACTAGATATTTTTAGTGTGCTGTTATTTGTTGCAATTGGTCGACGCAATCACAACGAAAGCGCAGGTATCTCGGGAGTCGTCAAAGTTGCTCTGCCGTTTTTAATCGCGCTCGTGTGTAGTTGGGTTGTGTCTCGAGCGTGGCAAAAACCAGATGCGACCAAGAATGGTGTCGTTATTTGGTTAGTCACAGTTGTGCTTGGCTTACTTTTGCGAAATTTAATTTTTGATCGCGGTACCGCTACGCCATTTGTTATCGTCGCCACTGTTGTGCTCGGTGTGTTACTGGTTGGCCGCCGACTAATTATGCGAGTTATTCGATGATGTTGGTGATTGCGCCGCGATCTGCACCTTGGGCAAGTTTTGCAAATTTAGCCAACACACCGCTGGTGTAACGCGGCGGGTTTGGCTTCCACCCTTTTTTACGATCTAGCATTTCTGCATCAGAAATTAGCAAATCAATTTTCAACGATGGCACATCAATTAAAATTTTGTCGCCGTCATTAATAAATGCAATTGGCCCACCATCGGTTGCTTCTGGTGCGACATGGCCGATGCAAAAACCCCAAGTTCCGCCGCTAAATCGGCCGTCGGTAATTAATGCGCAGTCGCTGCCGCGACCTGCACCTTTCATTGCGCCAGTGATCGCCAACATTTCGCGCATGCCCGGGCCACCTTTTGGTCCTTCGTAACGAATCACAAGCACAGTGCCAGGTTTAATATCGCCCGACATAATTGCCGCCATCGCACCGTCTTCGCCGTCGAAAACTCGAGCCGGCCCTTCGAAGTGCATTTGATCAGCCGACAAGCCTGCAACTTTTACAACTGCACCGTTCGGCGCAAGCGAACCCCGCAAAATGTTTAATCCGCCTTGAGCATGAATTGCATTCGACAATGGGTGAATCACTTCGCCATCGGGTGCTGGCGGATTCAACTCTGCCAAATTCTCAGCCATTGTCTTGCCTGTAACCGTCAGAACATCGCCGTGCAATAAACCAGCGTCAAGCAAATGCTTCATCACAACTGGCACGCCACCAACACGATCAATGTCGGTCATGTGATATTTGCCGCCAGGTTTTGTGTCGGCTATGTGCGGAACTTTGGCCGCGATGCGATTGAAGTCATCAAGTTCTAAAGCGACACCCGCTTCATTAGCAATCGCCAACAAATGCAACACAGCATTTGTGCTGCCGCCCAACGCATTGACAACTGCGATCGCATTCTCGAATGCTTTCTTGGTCATGATGTCGCGCGGATAAATACCAAGACTTAACAAGTTGACGACGGCTGCGCCGGCACGTTGCGCATCATCATCGCGACGCGAATCAATCGCTGGTGGCGACGCACTGCCTGGCAAACTCATGCCAAGTGCTTCGGCAATACTCGACATCGTGTTGGCGGTGAACATTCCGCCACATGCACCTTCGCCGGGGCAAGCCTCGCGTTCAATTTCGCCAAGTTCGTCTTCGCTCATCTTGCCGGCCGCACATGCGCCGATTGCTTCAAACACAGTTGTGATGTCTATGTTTTTGCCATTATGAACGCCTGGCAAAGTTGAGCCGTTATACACAAACACGCTCGGCAGATTAAGTCGTGCCGCAGCCATCAACATTGCCGGAATGCTCTTGTCACAACCCGCCAAACCGACAAAGCCATCAAAACGTTCGGCGTGCATCACTGTTTCAACACTGTCGCAAATAACTTCACGGCTAACTAGCGATGCGCGCATTCCTTCGTGACCCATACTGATGCCATCGCTAACGGTGATCGTGCCAAACTCAAGTGCAACGCCGCCCGCTTCACGCACTCCGATTTTGGCGCGAGCAGCAAGTCGCTTCAGCGAAACATTGCACGGCGTTACTTCATTCCATGAAGATGCGATCGCAACTTGCGGTTTTACCCAATCGTCATCACCAAGACCAACGGCACGCAACATTGCTCGCGATGCGGCTTTTTGAATTCCGTCGGTTACATCGCGACTTCGCGGTTTGATATTTACAGGCGTGCCAGGATCGCGAGTGTTCATAATTACGAGACTAGTTGCTTATCGTCTTTCGAACTCTTTAAGTAGCTGGCCAATACGGGGATTAGATATACGAAATATGCACCAACTCGCAGACGCTCAGGGCTTGCGTGCCAACCAAATAAACCTTTCATGAAATCGTAAAACGTTCCGCCCGATGCTGACCATACGCCTGAGTTGATAGTCCAAGCCGGTGTAATCAATAGCCCAGTCTCCCAGCCAATTAATTCACGAAGCTCATGCACGGCCTTACCTGCAAGACCGGCAGCAAATAGCAACAGCAAAATTGCCGTGACATTAAAAAATGCTTTTAGGTTGATTCGACTGCCTGCTTTAAACACGACTAGACCAAGTCCGGCTGAAACAACCAACCCAATAAGACCACCGATTACAACTGATGACCCAGATGCAGTTTCAGTTTTCGCGCCGAGTAAAAATAATGCAGTTTCTAATCCTTCGCGAAAAACCGCAACGAATGCGATCGTAAACAAAACGGTTTTTGATGAACCATCAACTTTGCTGCGAAGCTCAGTGCTTAAATTCCGTGCGTTTGCGCGCATCCAAAAAATCATTTGCGTTAATACCAACATCGCAGCCACTGCAATTACGCCCTCAACAGCTTGTTCAACTTTGCCATTTAGCCCGTTAACAAAAATATAGACAAGCGTGCCAACGACTGCACAAACTGCAATTGCAACAAAAGTGCCAAACCACACCACTCGATTTTCGGCGCGCCGATTTGTCTTCACCAAATAAGTCAGAAGAATAGAAATAATTAATGACGCTTCAAGACCTTCGCGCAAGGTGATCAAAAAACTAGAACCCACTAATAAATTCCTTTCAACTTGATTTGTTAGGTTAGCCTAACATTTTGCAATGGCCATCACAGCTTGAATTTACTGGCGCTTTGCCTGTAATAGCGCAGTAATCACTTTGCCGTCGGCTTTGCCTTTCGAAGATTTCATCACT
>JBAXAW010000037.1:0-16706 GCA_037142305.1 Actinomycetota bacterium | reverse complement strand
GTTGAAGATGGTCGTGAAGGTCAAATTTTTCAGCAACTAGTTCGTGGAGCAGTGCTACAAGTTTTCAAACAACACAGTGACTTAGAAAATCTTCGTGCAGTCGCAGAAGAATTTAGTGAAGGTGTTGTTGTGCAAACCGGTGAAGATATTATTTCAACCGACTATGTTGCACTTCTCGAAAAAATGCCAGCGCTTCGCACAACCGTAAATGGGCTTACAAATGGTGATGAATCTCCGGCAGCAATCGCAAGTGCCGTCGAATTCGTTCTTGAAGGTTTACATCTTTCGAAACGGTTGAACAAAGATGCAACTGCCGGGCGAGCGGTGTATCGCGCTAAAAATTAATTGCTAACTGGCCGTTGCGTCCAGATTTCGGTGGTGTCGTGGCGCTCAGCGATCTCGGGTCGACCTACAAGTACCGATACATTGACGGGCTCATTGAATCCATGAAGTTTGATCGCATCGTGTTGTTTTGTCTTAACGCCCTGCGGAAGATCGATTATCTGCTCAGTCGCAATCAATACTCCAATTCCGACGGCTTGGTCACAAAGTCGTGCCGCAAGATTTGGTGCCGGCCCGATGTAGTCGTCGCCTTCAAACAGCATTGTGTCACCCGTGGCAATGCCAATACGCAGTTTCAGTGGTGCGCAAACTGTTTCGGCTCGGCGGTCAAGTTCTAAGGCAAATGTAATGCCCTCTATTTGCTCAACAGCCACGGCCATTAACCCGTCACCGAGAAACTTGTCGATTCGCACGCCACGTTCTGAGGCAATCGCCCGGGCTACGGCGCGAAACTCGGCCAGTAACGCAGTCGCCTTGCGGTCACCATTGGTCTCCATAAAGTTCGTAAACCCCGAAAGGTCTACGAAAATAAAAGTTCTCGGAAATCTCATACGAATTATCAGTCTACGGCCGTCAGTACTAGCGTGCGATTATGGTTAGTCGCTTTAATTATTCACGTTGGGATGGAACACAGCGTGGTTTTGAATTTGATGCCCAAAGCATCGTTGATGAGATAACCGACGACCTGTTGTATCACGGTGATGTCAACGCCGCACTGCGTCGGTTGATGCAAGAAGGTATGCGCAACGAACGTGGCGACCAGTTAATGGGACTTCGCGAACTGATGCAACGACTGCGTGAGCGCCGCGAAGAGATAAAAGATCGTGGCGATCTGGGTGGCGTGTACAGCGAAGTCGCAGCAGAACTAGATGATCTCGTTGATGAAGAACGGCATGCGATTGACGATGCACTTATGGCGGCCGAAAAATCAGGCGATCAACGTCGTGCTGAGGTCGCCAAAGAGTCAGCGCAAGAGCGCAATTTTCGCCTTGACATGTTGCCGAGTGACCTAGCGGGCAAAATAAACGAACTTGAACATTACGACTTTCAATCGTCTGAATCAAAGCAGCGATTCGAAGCGCTCCTCGAAAAACTTCGTCAACAAATAATGCAACAGATGCTTGACCAAATGTCTGGTGAGGTAGAAAACCTAACCCCGCAAGATATGCAGAGAATGAAAGACATGATGGCTGCGTTAAATGAAATGCTTGAATCTCGTGAACGCGGTGAAGATCCAAAATTTGAGCAGTTCATGGAGAATTTCGGAGATTTTTTTCCTGAAAACCCGCAGACACTTGATGAGTTACTTGAAATCATGGCTCAACGAATGGCAAATGCCCAAGCGATGTTGAATTCTATGACACCTGAGCAGCGTGATCAGATGCGCCAACTTAGCGAAAAACTTTTAGAAGACATGGATCTGCGATGGCAAATGGATCAACTTTCGCAAAAACTACAGGGCATGTTTCCGCAAAAGGGCTGGGGTCAGTCGCATGAGTTCACTGGCGATGAACCAATGGGTTTTGGTCAGGCAATGCAAGCAATGCAAGAGCTCGGTGAACTCGATCAATTAGATAATTTGTTGCGCAATGCATCATCGCCATCAGCTTTGGCTGAAGCCGACCTAGATCGTGTTCGAGAAATGTTGGGCGAAGATGCGGCAAAGTCGCTTGAACAAATGGCTCAATTGACAAAGAAGTTAAAAGACTCTGGGTTGATTGATCAGGTAGAAGGCAAACTCGAACTTACACCCAGCGGTTTGCGAAAAATTGGTGCGAATGCTTTGCGCGATGTGTTTGGATCCCTAGAAAAAGATCGTCTTGGGCAACACCAAGTTGAGCGACTCGGTGTCGGACATGAGCGAACTTACGATACAAAGCCATACGAATACGGTGACCCGTTTCAACTAGATCTGCAGCAAACATTGCGTAACGCTTTGCAGCGGCAAGGTCCGACAGTTCCGCTTAAGCTCTCGGCCGATGATTTTGAAATTGAGCAGACAGAACATTTAACAAGATCATCAACTGTGTTGATGCTTGATCTTTCATTATCGATGCCGATGCGCGACTACTTTTTGCCCGCCAAGAAAGTTGCAATGGCATTGCACTCTTTGATGAGCACGCAGTTTCCGCGTGACTATTTGGGTATTGTCGGTTTCAGCGAAGTGGCTCGCGAACTCACCCCACAGCAATTGCCTGAGGTTTCTTGGGATTTTGTTTACGGCACCAACATGCAACATGGGTTTATGTTGGCTCGCAAGATGTTGGCTCGTCAGAGTGGCACAAAGCAAATAATTATGATCACGGATGGCGAACCGACGGCTCATATTTCAAAGTCCGGAGAAGTATTTTTCAACTACCCGCCAGTTCGTGAAACGGTTGAAGCAACCTTGAGCGAAGTCATGCGGGCGACCCGCGAAGGCATACGGATAAACACTTTCATGCTTGACGCATCACATGCGTTACAGGCATTTATTGAGCAACTAACAGCGATCAATCATGGTCGGGCATTTTTTACGAGCCCAGAAAATCTTGGCGAATATTTGCTTGTTGATTTCATCGAACACAAGCGACAACTTTCTCGGCATCGGGGTTCTCGTCGCGCCAGCTAAGAAATATTTGCATTTTCTTGAGTTTGGGGCTAAATTACATACTTGTAGTTACAAGGTGCTAGCACGTCTAGTTCTCGTAACTGAAACAGAAAAGTTTATAGAAGACATTTAATTCGGGAGCCAAATTGGATTTTAGAGCGAACAGATCATCAAGTAGTGACCATGCATGGCAAGACGAAGCCAACTGTTTAGGTGTTGATCCCGATCTCTTTTTTCCAGAGCGAGGTGCATCAACTCGCGAAGCCAAAGAAGTTTGTCGTGGCTGTGTTGTAAAAAATGATTGTCTTGAATATGCACTTGAAAATGGCGAGAAGTTCGGTATCTGGGGTGGACTTTCTGAGCGTGAGCGTCGCCGTCTGCGTCGTCAACGTGCGCAAGGCACTCGCAACATCGCCAGCGCTTAACCGCCAACAGCTTTTTGCATTACCACCAGCGCGTGCGCGCCGACGATTAGACAGTTCACTCGAAGTTTTGCATCGCGCGGTTGCGCGCAGCCAGACACCATTCGATCGTTTTTTCTTTACTCAGATCCAATTCAGCCCATCGTGATTTTGTAGTTTGAGTCATCACTCGCGCTGGCACGAGACCGACTAACTCGGCGCGATCAATCTCTGCGTGCTTCGCAATTTCGTCAAAAACGAAAGCAGGTCCGGCAACATCTGGGGCAATCAAGTTCATGCTTACTTGAATCTCGTCACCAAGTTTTAGTCCTAAAGTTCGCACTTCGCGGCTACGCAATTCACGAGCAATTCGACGACCTTCTTCAATAGTCGAGTTTTTTAAAAAGACGTTGTAAGCAACGAGAATTTGCCTTGCACCCACACAAATTGCACCAGCCGTAGGGTGAGGTTTGTTCGGTCCAAAATCCGGCGTTAAGTCAACGAATGCTCGCTTGCGAACCTCGGGCAGGTCGCGCTCGGGGCCGTAAACGAAACTCGGAATATTCAGTTGGCTTGCCGCATATTCGGCAAACTCGTTGCGCGCATTAATAGCATCTTCAATTGTCGAGTCATCGAGTGGCACAAATGGCACGACATCGATTATTCCAATACGTGGATGAACTCCAACATGCTCGGATAAATCAAATTGTTTGGCGCAAAGCTCAGCAAGTTGGTGGGGGGTTTTAGAACCCACGATTGTGAATACGCTGCGGTGATGGTGGTAATCACTATGGATGTCTAAAACATCGTGACCGATTTGGCTACGAATTTTGGCAATCACGTCTATTTGACGCCCCTCACTGATGTTTATAACGCATTCAAGCATCTGTAATTCTTAGCGCACTTTTGGTGGGTGATGCTAGAGTTGTCGTATGTTCAACGGACCTGAAATTTGGATCATCATCTTGCTTGTTGTCGTGCTATTCGGAGGCAAGCGCCTTCCGAATATCGCCCGAAACCTAGGTAAAGCTCAAAGCGAACTCAAAAAAGGGCTTGCTGAGGGTGCTGCCGAAGCGAAAAAAGACGAAACTCCAAAAACCGACAGCAAATAATTCGCTCATTCAATCGCGACGATTTTTACTTTCGTCCCGAGCACATCACTTAAAAGTCCGCGTCTTTCGTTTGCCGCGTATAAGTTCAGTTCTAAATCTGATTTTGTTGATGCCTTCACAAAAATCATTAGTTGCTCATCTTCTGATCGAGTAGATACTTTCTTCACCCGTCCATCTTGAGTGCGATCTAGCCCAATCGCAATTCTCAACAAACCGGCAAGTGATCTAACGATGTACTGGTCAGTTTCAGACAGCAGTGCGAACTCAGGGTGAGAATCTTTTGGCACGCTCTTTCGGTGGTAGCGGGCGATCTGTGCGATCAACTCAATTTCGCGATCAGTAAGCCCGACGAGTTCTGAATTGCGAATTACATAATATGAGTGCAGATGATGCTTCGAATGTGAGACGACTACGCCGACATTTGTAAGAAGTGCTGCAGCCTCAAGATATCTTCGACATGATTCATCAAGATCTAGTTTCTTCTGTAGGTTTTCAAAAAGCGATAAAGCAATTTTGGCAACATTTCTGCTGTGCGCTGGTTGGTCATCACAACGATCTGCTAATTGCCGCACACTCGTAAGTGCCGGGTCGACACCATCTGGATGATCAAGTAAGTCTCGTCTTTGTAAAGTGTCAAATAGCACGCCTTCGCGTAATGCATAGTCTGAATATGTAAAGTTCGTGACCCCAAAAGACAATGCGATGCCTTCTAAAATTATTGCCCCAGCCAAAATAATGTCAGCGCGAGAAGACTCAAGGTCAAATATTTTTTCTCGTTGCTTCACGGTTGGTTGATCAGCGAGCAATTCAACAACTTTGCTGACATCGTTAGCTGCGAATTCATAGCGGTTGAATGACTTTGGCTCTGATTGTTTATTCTGCTTGGCAATAAGTTTGGCGATTGCTTCAATCGTGCCAGAAGAGCCAACCGCCACTTCAAAGCCAAGTTGTTCAACTTGCGGTTCAATTGTTGACAGCATTGAGCGCACGAATTTTCGACAACTTCCTACGGCGCTCGGGTGCAATACTTCTGTTGCAAAAAATCGGTCTGTTAAGCGAACTGCGCCAAGTTTGAAACTTCGCGACAGCAAAATATTCTCGCCCGTTGCTAAAACAATTTCGGTTGAACCCCCGCCAATATCGCACAACAGCATTTGTCGTTCGCCGATCGCAATTGCGTGCCTTACACCCAGATGAATTAGTCGAGCTTCTTCGATTCCTGAAACAACCTCGACTTCGACATTTGCTTCTTTGCGTGCACGCTTAATAAATTCATTTCGATTTTGGGCTTCGCGCACGGCACTTGTTGCGACGGCACGCAATTTTGCGTTGTGCACATCTGCGATTGATCGCATACGTGTCAACGCCGCAATACCCCGATCCATTGCATCTTGCTCAAGTAGTTTCATATCCCCTGAGCCGTGACCTAATCGGATTACTTCTTTTTCACTTGCGATTACCTCAAAACCAGTTTCGACTGGTTTTGCGACAACCAAATGAAAACTATTTGTTCCGATATCAAGTGCAGCAAACATTCCCTCAGATTTAGACCACACGGCTACTCATCTTAGAATGAGATTGTTTGACGGTAGGATTCAAATTCGAATCGAGGTACCACATGTCGAACTTTGCTGAACCAACAACTCTTAACGAGCCGCCGCGCGGGCATGCCCGAATTGTCTACTTAGGCTCAGTGTCTCCTCATTGGGAGGTTTATGGTGATTACGGAGACCAGAACCTACTTGAAGATTTCCGAGCTCGTGTTCTTGCGCGATTGATACTTCTGCCTCGAAATGATCCTCAGTTTCGCCGAAATCAAGAGCGAGTTAGCAAGGATGCTGAGCGTGAACGAATCAGCATCGAGTGGGAGCTGGGCTATCCGGTTTCGTCAGACTCAGCGTCAACGCCAGCAGTTAATGCTGCTGATGCTGTAGCCGCGGTGCCAAGCGAATAGACGTATCCCAAAGTTTGCCGCTAAACAGCAAAAATAGTCACGAGTTGCGACAGCCCAATATGTCGCTGAAATGAAATCAAAGTGACATCTTGGCGAAATCGACTATCAACGGTTTATCGATCTGCACAACATTTATACGCTGAAAGTATTGAACCGAAAAACATAAAACAGGATATAAATCGATATATAAATCGTGAGTTAAGTTGGCTTGACTTCAATGATCGGGTGCTGGCACTTGCGAGTGACGAGAATGTTCCACTACTTGAGCGCTGTCGCTTCGTCGCAATTTGCTCGTCAAATCTCGACGAGTTTTACCAAATTCGAGTTGCCGCGCTTAAAGATCAAGTTGCCGGAGACATCTCTACAAAAACCCCCGATGGGCGTTCGCCACTTGACCAGCTCAGAGAGATTACTGCGCGTACGCAGAGTTTTGTACAGCGACAAGAAGATGTCTGGACAAAAGAGTTATTGCCCCAGCTCGAATTATTTGATGTTCGAGTGCAGAGCTGGTCGCAACTCTCGGCCAACGAAAAGACAGAACTTTCTAATGATTTTGATCAGAGAATTTTTCCGGTTCTGACTCCATTGGCAGTTGATCCTGCGCATCCTTTTCCATACATCTCGAACCTTGCATTAAATCTGGCAGTAGTCGCCAGTGATCCAAATTCTGGTGAGCAAAGATTTGCGCGATTGAAGATTCCTAAAAACATGAGTCGGTTTATGCGAGTCGGAAAGTCAAACAACTTTGTCTTGCTCGAAGAATTGATTGCGGCAAATCTCTCACGATTATTTCAGGGGATGACGATTGAGCAGTGTTTTGTTTTTCGTGTTACACGCAACGCAGATCTTTCGCTTGATGATGAAGATGCCGAAGATCTTCTTGCCGCAGTCGAAGTAGAGCTGCGCCGTCGTAGGTTTGGTCGTGCCGTGCGACTCGAAGTTCCGCACGGCACAGCCCAGTCGGTTATCGACTTGATGTGCGAAGAACTCGAACTTGAAGCAGATGATGTGACCTACCATCACAGCGTTATTGAGATGAGCTCTCTTGCCCAGATTGCTTCACTTGACATTTCGGGTTTGCGATTTCAGCCATGGCCACCGCTCACTGCCGGTCGTCTTGCCGCAGCCGAATTTAATGGGCAAAGTATGTTTCAAGTAATTCGCGAGCGACAACTCCTCGTTCATCACCCACATGAGTCGTTTGCTTCTTCTGTTGAGACATTTGTTGAGCAAGCATCCAATGATCCAAAGGTTCAATCAATCAAGATGACTCTGTACCGAACTTCGGGTGATTCGTCTATTGCCAAATATTTAGTTCGCGCTGCCGAGTCGGGAAAGCAAGTTGCAGTAGTTCTTGAGATTAAAGCACGCTTCGACGAAGCGAGAAATATCGCCTGGGCAAAAGAACTTGAATACGCAGGTGTGCACGTAACTTACGGCATCGTCGGCCTAAAGACTCATTCAAAATGTATTTTGGTTGTTCGTGAAGATAGTGATCAGATGCGCAGATATGTGCATATCGGCACA
This sequence comes from Actinomycetota bacterium, assembly GCA_037142305.1. GTDB lineage: Bacteria > Actinomycetota > Acidimicrobiia > Acidimicrobiales > Ilumatobacteraceae > BACL27. The sequence continues at coordinate 8,780 of JBAXAW010000037.1, read as the reverse complement.
GGAAATTACAACTCAACGACAGCGCGGATGTACGAAGACATTGGCTTTTTTACTTGCGAAGAAGCAATCGGTGCAGACGCTACCGAGCTATTCAATTATTTAACTGGCTACGCCCGTGAACCGGACTATCAGCGATTGTTTGTTGCGCCACATCAGTTGCGACCAAGACTTTTAGAACTGATTAATCGCGAAGCAACGTTTAAAGATGCTGGTCATATAACGATAAAACTTAACTCTATTTCTGATCCGGCGATTATTGATGCGTTGTATGCGGCAAGTAATGCTGGTGTGAAAATTGAGTTAATCGTCCGCGGAATTTGCTGTCTGCGTGCCGGCGTACCTGGAATGTCTGAGAACATCACAGTGCGTTCAATCCTTGGTCGTTATCTCGAGCATTCTCGGATTTATCGATTCGCCCATGGTTTTGATAATCAATCCCCGCTGCATTTAATTGGCTCAGCAGATTTGATGGGTCGAAACTTAGATGGTCGAGTTGAAGTACTCGTGCCGTTAACTCACCCGAAACATCGGGCATGGCTAGATAAAGTGTTTGGATTTTTATTAGCGCAAGACGTAAGCCACTTTGCTCTTGGATCTGACAATAGTTGGACCAAGGTTTCTGATGGAGAGCGTATGGGTGATGCCCAGCAGAGTTTGCATGAGTGGGTAGTGGCAACCCAATTGCGCTAGAACTCCTAATCTGTTCACCGTTAAGTCACTTGAAGGACGACTGCAGTTCACGAAGCAAGGACTACGGTAATTCGTAAGATATAAGTAGTTAATACTGATCTTAAAATTTTGGGGAAATGACAAATGGATGAAATTCGTAAAAATTTTCATAATAATCTTGATGCTGCGCGTGCCGAGGTAATTCGCTTAGGGGCTTCTTTAACTGAATCGATTCCGCGTGCGACAGCAATTTTGTTGAGTGGAGATCTTGAGGGCGCTGATTATTTAGTCCAAGCAGATGATGAGTTTGATGCCCGGTCCGCAGAACTAGAAGCACTCTGTTTTGAAATACTGGCATTGCAGGCGCCAGTTGCCGCCGACCTTCGCCAAGTGATTGCAATTATTAAAATTGCCGGAGAACTTGAGCGCTCCGCCGATCTTGTTGTGAACATATGTAAAGCAGCACGACGCATTTATGGCCACAATATTGACCCAATGTTGCGCGGGGTAATTTCTAAAATGAGCGAACAGGCACAAAAATTGTTTGCGTCAACAATGGAAGCATTTGAAGAAAATGACGCCGCTAAGGCCGCAGCAATTGACGACATGGATTCATACTTAGATAGTTTGCATCGCCAATTCATTCAGCAAATTTTTGAATCGCATTCGAACTCTAAAATCGACCTTCAAGTTGCTGTGCAATTGGCAGTTGTTGCTCGCTTTTACGAACGAATTGGCGATCACGCTGTCAATGTAAGTGAGCGAACGCGATTCATCGTGACTGGCTGGGTTCGAGAACGTGACGGCATTAATCGTTACAAAGCTCGTATCGGCGATCAAACTGGAGAATTTACTTTGAATCCTGAGCAGAATTAGTTCAATTTAAGTTTTGATATGGGCGTCGTTTACTTTTTAGTTGGCGTTTTAATGGCTACTGCAATCGCTTTTTTGATTTCAAAACGATCAACCAGAGAAATTCAGCTTGCATTGACTAATGAGAGTTCTGTAACGAAGTCAACTACTCGAGATAGTTTCGTGCAACTGTTTGAGATTCTTGATTTTCTAGAAACCGGCGTAGTTGTTGCCGATAACAGTTCAAATCATAAATTCAGAAATAAAGCTGCTATTGCAATGACTGGCATTAGATATGTCGATATTTTAATTGATCAAGCAGTTGATGAGATGATTAAGCAAGTTGAGCACGAAGATACAGGAAGTCGAATCCTCCAGGCTGTTGCAGGAACAACACGGTTTCTTCAAATTCGTGGCCATAATTTAAAAAACGAATGCGTACTCGTAACTGTTGAAGACATCACAGCGAAGTCACGAATTGAAACCGTGCAAACCGACTTCGTTGCTAATTTGAGTCACGAATTGAAGACTCCGATTGGCGCAGTTGCTGCGCTAGCCGATTCTTTAAATGGTGAGACCGAGACTGAAGTGGTTTGGCGACTTGCGGAGAGAATTGTTTCTGAATCTCATCGTATGGCGCGAATCGTGGACGACCTGCTCGACTTATCGAGAATTGAATTCAGTGGGACCGAAGATTGGACCCAAGTTGATCTTGCACCGGTACTCGTCGAGGTTGTAAGCACTAATCAACATGCCGCAAAGCGACAAGGTATCGGGCTTTCATTAACTGGTGCATCACAACTAAATGTGCTTGGCGATAGATCACAATTGGTATCGGGTTTTTCAAATCTCGTTGATAATGCGATTAAATACAGTGAACCAGGTGGGATAGTTTCGGTATCAAGCTCAATTGTCGGTGAAGAAGTTGTCGTGGCGATAACGGATCACGGAATCGGTATATCAAAACAGCATCAAGATCGAATCTTTGAGCGCTTCTATCGAGTTGATAAAGCTCGAAGTCGGGCCACAGGAGGAACTGGCTTAGGTCTCTCGATTGTTCGTCACATAGTTTTAGAACATGGTGGCACAATTGAAGTTGTCTCAGAAGAAGGAGTCGGCTCAACTTTTACTATTCGACTTCCGCAGGTTTCGGCAGAACCGACAAATCTAGAACCAAATAAAACAGGAGCTTTAATATGAGTATAAGTAACTCTTTGCCGACAATTCTGGTAGTCGATGATGAAGAATCATTTATTGAGGCACTTCAAGTTGGTCTAAAGCGCGAAGGTTTTCGCGTAGAGGTCGCGCGCGATGGCGCAGAAGCACTCGCAGTATTTGATGCAGTTCGTCCAGATGCTGTGTTATTAGATGTGATGTTGCCAAAAATCTCTGGCACAGATGTTTGTCGTGAAATTCGAAAAAAGAGCACAGTACCGATCATCATGGTTTCAGCCAAAGGTGCAGAAATTGACACTGTTGTGGGCCTTGAAGTCGGCGCAGATGACTACATTGTTAAGCCATATCGACTCAGAGAACTAGTTGCACGATTACGAGCGGCACTTCGTCGTGGAGCACTTTCGAGTTCGGCAGAAGAAACTATCGGAATCGGAACAGTGGCAATAGGTGGAGTCTCAATTGATCCAGAGCAACACATAGTGACTATCCGTGGAGATGTTACAAAACTGCCGCTAAAAGAATTTGAATTGCTCTACATCTTGATGTCTAACGCTGGGCGCGTATTGACACGTGAAACTTTGATTGACCGGGTTTGGGGTTCTGACTATTTCGGTGACACGAAAACTTTAGATGTTCATGTCAAGAGACTGCGTGCCAAAATTGAAAAAGAGCCGTCAGAACCACAATTAGTTGTGACCATCCGCGGACTTGGCTATAAATACGAGAAAATAGTCGCATAGCAATTTCGAGCTCAGGGCTTACACCAGCATCACCACTTAGACGACTCGGTCGAGTTCACGCACTTACTGCATGCGGCGAAGCCGCATTTGCGATCGCGCTCGCTGATTCTCTTTTTCTTTCGATTAGTCCCGATGCTGCGCGCAGTAAAGTTTTGATGTTTCTGGCGATTAGCCTCGCGCCATTTGCAGTGATCGCACCATTCATTGGCCCAGTAATTGATCGTGTCCCTGGTGGAAGACGGATCACTGTGCTGATGGTCAATGTTTTGCGATGCATCACTATTGTGTTGATGATTCCGCGAATTAATTCAGTCGCGCTATTTCCACTTGCGTTTATCTCACTTGTACTTTCGCGAACATACGCTGTGAGTAAAACTGCTTTAGTTCCGACTCTGGTCAGTAGTGATCAAGAATTAGTAGCTGCAAATGGAAGTTTGGGATTGCTTGCTGGTCTGATTGGCTTCGGTGCCGCTGTACCAGCAGGATTGCTACAGCTAGTTGACTCGCGTTTAACGCTCTCAATGTCGGCATTGATGTTTGGTTTAGCAGGATTCGTATCACTTCAGTTACCACGCCATGTCGCGACGACACCTAAAACAATTGATGACGCTGAAATTATTGAGCTACACGGTTCGGGTGTTCGGCACGCAGCGTTATCAATGATGCTTCTGCGCGGAATAATTGGCTTCTTGTTTTTTCATGTTGCATTTTGGTTGCGTGATGAACGGGCAGGTACCGCTTGGTTTGCATTGGCACTCGGCTTATCGTCGCTTGCGACAATGATCGCCAACGCAATCTCACCGATGTTGCGTCGTTTGATTTCTGAGCGAACAATGATGACTGTTTCACTAACGGTAATCAGTATGACTGGAGTTCTCTCTGGAGTGTTCGGCGGTATTACTGCCGGAATAGTTTTGATAGCAGTTTGTAATGGCATGGGCTCAATTGGTCGTTTGGCTTTCGAATCAATAATTCAACGTGAAGCGCCAGATGCAAATCGCGCCAGAACTTTTGTTAAGTTCGAAACGATTAACCAACTTGTTTGGGTTGGTTCTGGCTTAGCCGCAGTAGTTTTTACATTTTCTGGCGCAGTCGGTTTCGCAATCGTTGGTGTTGCAAGTGCTGCGGGATTGATTTATTTTCTTTCAGCTGATTTTGTAGTGCCTAAAAGTTAATTCTTTCTAACCACAAACCGGGCGCCACAATTTCATTAGGCGTTGGCAAATTTCCAGGCTTTAGCCACAATCCTGCGAGACCATCGAAACCCGCGCGTTCAATTACTCCAGTAATAAATGCATGACCTTCATCAATTTGGTTGGTGGTCAGTCGCAAGCCGAGAAGTTGTTCAACAAATTGATCTTGAGAGCGAGCCTCGACCCTGCGCCTGCGTACGGCTTCTGCGATTTGGGAGCCAGTACCGATAATTCGTTCGGCAACAGTGTCGACAACATGATCAACATATCCCACTATCGCACTTATCATCGCGTCAAGTTTTGGCGCAAGAATTTCTTGTTCTGGTGATCGCACGGCGCCAAGCAGCAAACTTGGATCGCCAAGTAGTTTTTGCATCATCGCGGCTGGGTCGTTGCTAGTTACATCAATCTTGCTTAACCGTTCAGCGAGCGCATTTGGGCTAGGTCTGAATCCGCTTACATGTTTTTTAACTGCATCAGTGATTGTGGTGCGAACAATTGGATTCTGATAAATGGCATGAAAAGTCAGTTCTTGAACAAGCAGCCACATTTGCATATCAGAGATGTTGATACTCCAATCTTTGGCAAACTCCTCGCAGTTGCGTGCAACAAATAAAAGTTGCTCGTGCGGTTCGCGTGGTAAAGGCAAGTCGTACTGTCCGAATGCACGCAATGCGAGTTGACCAATCATTGCGCCGACTGACATGCCGAGCATCGCTGGTGCCATCATTTTTATTAGGTTGCCCATCATCGCATTAATCTCGCCCGTGTGATCTGTCTGACTTAATTCACCTTCTAAACCGACTGGTTGTATAACTGTTTGTCCAGAAATAGAAGTTGCGAATTCTGTAAACAGCGGTTTGTATGCAATGAGCGTATGGTGCACCCACATTGATCGATTCACAACATCAATGTGGGGCACCTCTCCCGTATGGCTAGTTGCCAAACCAGTTACGTCGCGAACATGCAGATCTGCAACAGCAGCGAGTTGCTGAATTGCAATCCGGTCGGCCGGGTCAACATTTGGTTCGCTAGTTGTGTTTGAAGTTGAATTCGTCGCAGTTGTCATCGCAAACTGGCGCGCCATATCCCACTGAACTGGGGCTTGACTTGACATCGCCTTTATGATCTCCGAGAAAAAAGGTATTCCCAATGGTTCTTGCTCATGTGGATCCTGAGACATGGACTGATGCTACGCAGACCGTACACTTAAAAACGATGTCGAATAAGCAAATTCTCAAGAACGACGATACTTGGCTTGAATTAACTGAAAATGTTTTGAAGGTTGGCGACGTTTACGACTGGTCTGTGCTTCCATCTTGTGGGGCCGTGGTTGTTTTTTCTGGGGTTGTGCGAGATCATGCCGAAGGCAGAACAGATGTCACTTCGCTGACCTATGAGGCGTACAACGCCCAAGTAATTTCAAAACTTCAATTAATAGTTGATGAGATGCGTGTCCGGTGGACTGATCTCGGACGCGTCGCATTAATCCATCGAGTAGGAAATCTCACTCTCGGTGAGTCATCAGTTTTAGTTTCAGTGTCTTCGCCTCATCGTCCTGAAGCCTTTTCGGCTGCCCAATTTGCAATTGACACATTAAAAGAATCAGTACCGATTTGGAAACAAGAACATTGGAAACAAGGTTCCGATTGGGGCACAAATAGCAATGAGATTTCTCGCCCGCGAACTAGTCATTCTGTAGATAGTTCGGTTTGATAATGATTCTCGCATCCTCTTCACTAGCGGTTTTCTTTGCCGCAGTTTCAATCGTCAGTGCGTGTGCGCTTGCGTTTTTGGCTTTAACTCAAGAACGAAAGCCACTTTCACCGCAAGGCCCCGAAGCATTTCATCGTCATCTAAATGCGCTCTCAAGTCTCTCGCGCGACAAAGTTCGCAGGCAGTTGCGCGACGTCAATGAACGAAATGCAAGTGAGAATCAATAATGACTAAAGATCTTGCAATTGATCTCGGTACTGCAAACACCCTCGTTTATAGAAAAGGCGACGGAATCGTAATAAATGAACCAACTGTGATTGCTGTCAATCGCCGCACCGGAGAGGTTCTGGCTCACGGCGAAAAGGCTTGGGAAATGATCGGACGAACGCCCGGAAACATCGTTGCCGTTCGCCCATTGCGTGGTGGTGCGATAACCGACTTTGAAGTTACCGAAAAAATGATTCGAATGTTGCTGCAACGTGCTGGTGTGTCCCGATTCTCTCGTCCTAAAGTTTTGATTTGCGTGCCGTCAGCAATTACCGAAGTTGAGCGTCGGGCTGTTACCGATGCAACACGCAGAGCGGGTGCGGCTGACGCACAGTTACTTGAGCAACCAATTGCTGCAGCGATTGGTGCAGATTTACCGATTGATCAACCCGTTGGAAACATGGTTATTGACATCGGAGGTGGAACAACTGAGACTGCAGTTATCAGTTTGGGAGGCATAGTTGCCCTTGAGGCAGTGCGTGTTGGAAGTTTCGATATTGACACCGAGATTCAAGCGTATGTACGTCGTAGTCATGGCATTGCAATTGGTGAACGCACGGCCGAGATGATTAAAAAAACAATCGGAACCGCAATACCGATGCCAAATCTCACTGATGCAGAAGTGCGGGGGCGAGATTTGGTTTCGGGTTTACCTAAGACCGTTGTTTTGACAGATGCTGAAATTCGTGAAGCAATTAATCCGATTGTGACTCAGATGGTTGACTCGGTAATTCGTTGTCTTGGGAATGCCCCTCCAGAGTTAGCGAACGATTTTCTTAAGCGGGGAATGTATCTAGTCGGTGGTGGAGCGCTTCTAACTGGAATGGGAGAGCGCATCGCAATGGATACGAACGTGCCAGTGATTCTTTCAAACGATGCGCTTGAGGCCGTGGTTCTTGGTGCCGGTCATTGCATTGAGAACTTCTCTGAGTTGCGTTCGTTATTTATGGACTCACGCCGAGATCGAAATGAGTAAGCGAGCTAATTGTCTAATTAACTAGTCGTGTAAGTCCTTCTTGCACAACGGTTACCACTAGTTCACCTGACTCCGCAAAAATTGAGCCGCTCGCAATGCCGCGGGCGTTAGAAGATGAAATCGCAAGTTGGTCGTAGAGTAACCACTCATCTGCTCGAAACGGTCGATGAAACCACATAACGTGATCGAGGCTTGCCATTTGTATTCCTTGATCAGTCCACGCGCGACCATGCGGTAGAAGTGTGGTGTCTAGCAGTGACATATCGCTCGCGTATGTAACGATGCACGCATGCAACACCGGATCATCTGGAAGTTTTCCATCAGCACGCATCCAAAGTTTCTGACCAGCACTTACCTTCTTTTTTCTCGAGATCGGATCAGAGTCGATATACCGTAAATCGATTGGTCGTGGGCGATCGTACCAATCACCCATTTGCTCTTTATAGGGCGCCATTCTTTCTTTGAAGTCTGGAAGTGTTTCGGCTTTTGGTAAATCACCTGGCATAGATAGGTAGTGTTCCAAACCTTCTTCGTGAATTTGAAAACTTGCCTGTAAGTTAAAAATTGCTTTGCCATGTTGAATTGCAATCACACGACGAGTTGTAAAACTTTTGCCATCACGAATGCGATCAACTTCGTAAAGAATCGGCACAGTCGGATCTCCAGGGCGCAAAAAATATGCGTGTAGCGAGTGAACATGTCGTGATTTGTCGTCAACTGTTCGCGATGCAGCAATTAATGCTTGGCCAGCAACTTGACCGCCAAAAACTCTCTGCCGACTTTCGTCAGGCGATAAACCGCGAAATATATTTACTTCAATAACTTCAAGATCTAATAATTTTATGAGGTCATCGAGCGGAGATTGCACCGCTCTATTCTGACATGTAATTACGTCTGTTCACTTACCTCGAGATATCTTCTGTTAGTCGTAGGTCACGGGTACGATTAAACGAGTGAGTATCGTCTGGAACGCACATCGCGTTAGTGCTGGACTAGATGAAATTGAAAGAGCGAGACCAGCATTATTTGATCGAATCAAAAAACTTTTAGACGAATATCACGGGGTATCCCGCTCTGAGCGGTACTACGACATTTTGTTGGGCGATTTTGTCGAACGTTATTTGCACCTCGTGTTTGTCGCAACACAAGACTTAAAAAGCGAAATTGAGTCGCTTGCAAAAACTGGTGCTA
>JBAXAW010000036.1:0-16712 GCA_037142305.1 Actinomycetota bacterium | reverse complement strand
GCCAGAAATAAAACGAGAAATAAAGCCAGAACCAGATGAAGGCCACAGAGCGAATGTCATTCAATTATTCGGCAGAACTTCACGCCGCTTGCATCCGTCAACTGATGTTCCGCCATCTCAAGTATCTGAAGTGCCAGAAGTAGAGCCAGAAGTAAAGCCGGCTACCCAAGCGCTCGACACAAATACGAAGTCGGAGCAAAAGACTGCAGTTCTTGCGCCAAATGTCATTGCGCCAAAAAAGCCAAATGTGGACGATCTTTTTGCAAAATTACGGGAGGCAGGTGCAAGTTCTGTGGCAAGTTCGATTAAACGAGTCGAGCCAGTTCAGAAAAAAGTCGTTAAGTCTGACGTTTCAAATGCAACGACTAGTACGACTAGTACAACTAATCAAGCACCAGTTTCGGTGAAGCCTGATCTGCAAATTTTTAACAAGCGTGATGAAGCGCTGAACCCAATAGTTGAAGCACTGTCTAAAAAACTTAAGCGTGTCCTCGCTGACGAGGAGAACTCAGTACTTAACTATCTGCAAAATAAAAAAGCTCAAGTTGCATTAGAGACAGTTCTGCCGAGTTTTGATAGTCAGGTTCAATCATTTGTTGAAGCCACGAACAAAGATTTGATTGAAGCCGCAATGGCTGGTGCGCAATCACTTTCGAAAAGTCTTAAAGCTGATCTTCGAAAAAAAATTAGTAACACGTCCGTGATGCAAGTTATGTCTAAAAAACTTGCCGATGCGATTGTGCTTCCGTTACGAACGCGAATTCAAAAATGCGTCGAAAAAAGCGCTGGTGACACTAGTGAGATGTCAAGTTTGATTCGCACCGTTTACCGCGAATGGAAAATGCAGCAGATAGATAAACTTGTCAGCGACATTGCTCGTCTCGCTTACAGTCGAGGTGCATATCTAGTTCTTGATGCGGGTACAAAGGTCTGCTGGATGGTTGATCCGAATGGTCCTGCATGTTCAGATGCTGAAGATAATTCGCTTGCCGGCGCAATCGCACTTGGAGAAAACTTTCCCACTGGTCACGAACATCCTGTTGTTCACTCAGGATGCCGCTGCCTAGTAGTTCCATCGCAGAGGTAGTCTTTGTTTCGTGCGGAACTCCTCCGATTTACCAAGATCTCCGTTTCCCCGTCGTAGTTCAACAGGTGGCTTTGGATTCAACGCCTTTAAAAAAGGACGAGCGATTTGGACAGTCATATTCGCAGTTTTTGTTGTCGGTGGAATTTCGGCTCGAAGTATTTCTGGTTTCTATGTTGACTTGTTGTGGCACGATGTGTTGGGTCGCACAGATATTTTCTGGGGAGTAATCACAACAAAGATTTCTCTCGCCGCAATATTTGTAGTGGTTTTCGCAGTTGCGATGTTGATTAATTTGTGGCTGGCTGACCGTCTCGCACCAGAAAATGTTCCGGTGTCCGCAGAGCAACGAGCACTCGCTGGCTATCGGCAGTTAGTCGCAAAGCGTCAATGGCTTGTTCGGATTGTGGTTTCAGTTGTGCTCGGACTTCTTGTCGGACTACCAGCCACGGCACAGTGGCAAGATTGGCAATTGTTTCGTCACGCTCAACAGTTCGGCATAAAAGATCCCCTGTTTTCACGCGATTTAAGCTTCTATATTTTCCGTCTACCATTTCTTGAATTTTTAGTTGGTTGGTTGTTGGCCGCTCTCGTACTAATCACGCTTGTTACAACGATGATCCATTATCTAAATGGTTCGATTCAGATGCAAATGCAAGGTCGTCGGGTTACTCCGCAAGCAAAAGCCCATCTCTCGGTTTTATTCGCTCTAATCGCGTTATCACGAGCAGCGTCGTACTGGCTCGGTCGCTTCGAATTAACAAGATCAACTCGTGGCGTGGTGCAGGGTGCAACTTATACAGATGTAACGGCACAACTACCGGCAACAAGTTTGATGATTCTTGTTTCGCTCGCGGTAGCGGTTTTATTTTTATGGAATGTTCTACAAAAAGGATGGCGCTTGCCTGTTCTGGCAACAATGCTTTGGGTAGTCGTCGCACTTGTCGCTGGCACAATTTATCCTTCGCTTGTTCAGCGTTTTTCTGTGCAGCCCAACGTCAGTACAAAAGAACTTCCATATATTGAACGCAACTTAATCGCAACAAAGAATGCAATGGGTCTGAGTGATGTCAAACAGGTTGATGTCAAGTACGGCTTGATAACCGCATCAGATGTCTCTGCAGATGTTGAACCATTGCGCGATGTTCGGCAACTTGACCCGCTCCAGATGCGTGATCGATTTGTCTTGGATGAAGGTCAAACTTCGTATTACGCGATTCGTGATTTAGATGTTGACCGCTACGCGATTGATGGTCGAGTTCAACAAGTACTTGTTGCAGCCCGAGAGTTAAATACTGACGGCATTCCAAACCGCACGTGGGTTTCACGACATCTTCTATATACGCACGGTTGCGGTCTAGTTATTGCACCAGCAAGCAAAGTCACAGTTGACGGCAGACCAATTTATACAAATCTCGATGTGAAGCAACCTGAGTTGTATTTCGGTGAAGGCCTTGATTCGTATGCATTGGTAAACAGTCGCGAAGCAGAACAGTCATGCGCTGATGGCAAAACAAGTGCATTCGCCGGAACGGGCGGTGTGCAACTTTCGTCGTTCGTACGCCGAGCAGCATTCGCTGTGCATTTTGGTGAGTACAACCTTGTTGGATCAGGTTTGATCACATCTCAGTCGCAGATTATGTTTTTTCGAAACGTTCGTGAGCGGGCAGAAAAAATTGCACCATTCTTAAAAATGGATGCTGACCCCTATCCGGTTGTTGTCGACGGAAAAGTCATGTGGGTGTTGGACGCATTTACAACAACTGATCGTTATCCATATGCACAGCGAGCGAATATTGATCAATTGAATAGCGGTAGCGGACTAAATACAGACTTTAATTACGTCCGCAATAGCGTGAAAGTTGTTGTTGATGCCTATGACGGGTCAATGAAGTTTTATGTTGTGGATCAAAAAGATCCAATTGTCTCGACTTGGCAATCGGTATTTCCAAAGTTATTCACTTCAGTTGCGCTCGCACCAAAACAACTTGTCGAACACTTCAGATATCCAGAAGATTTATTTAGAGTGCAAACAAATACCTATGGCCGATATCAGTTCAACGACGCGACAATGTTTTTTAATCGTAACGCTGCATGGAGCGTTGCTCAAGCTCCTGCAATTGAGCCAGAAGGAGTAAGTGGCGCAGTATCTGGCGGACTCGTCAGTGACTTAAATTCAGTTAACACTGGAGATGTGCGTGACGCAAGTGTGGCGCGGTTTGAGCCTTACTACACGATGTTTCATGCGCCAGGTAGTGCCCGAAAAACAGGTGTGTTTTCGATGTTGCGTCCGTTTGTGCCATTCTCGGCAGATAACGCGAGAAAAGAATTGCGCGCATTCATGACAGTTTCAAGCGACCCAGCAACTTATGGTCAGTTGACAGTGTTCAAAATAAATGATCCACTTCCAGAAGGGCCCGCGACAATAGCTGCAGAAATTGGCAGCGACCCCGCGGTTTCGCAGCAGATCACTTTGCTTGACCAAAGAGGCTCTCGAGTAATTTTTGGTGACTTGCAAATTGTCAGTGTCGGAAAAGGTCTCGTCTACGTTCGGCCGTTGTTCGTTCGACCCGATGATCCATCGGCAAAACAAATATTCGTGCGAAAGTTTCTCGCGTCGTATAACAACAAAGTTGTACTTGCTGACGATCTAACTACAGCAATCGCTAAATTATTCCCGGGATTCAAAGACAATCTTGGCGACAGAATTAATGATGGCACTGCTACGCCAGCCGAAGACACAGCAACTGGCAGTTCAACAACTGGCAGCACTGCAAATACTGATACAACTTTGCCATCGAGCGCTGGCGGCAATACAGCATTGAACACTCCGAACGCATTGCTCGCAAAGGCTGAAGAGTTATTTGCAGAAGCCGACGCAGCACTTGGTAACACTCCACCAGATTTTGCTCTATATCAACAGAAACTTGCAGAAGCTAGAAGTTTAATAAGTCAAGCAATTTCTTTAATTGGCGGCTGAGAACTTTCTAAGAGTTGGTTTTAGAATTATTGAGTTCGACGAATTTGTTCAACAAGTTCGGCAAGGTCTTGTCTAAAAGCGATCTCGTATCGTGCTTGTTCATTAGCAATTCTTATTTGATTAATACGAAGTTGCTCTAATGCTTCTCGCGATGCATTGTCTTGTGAAGACTTTGTCAAAGTCTCAATTTCTGATCCAAGTTCATGAATCTGATGCGAAAGTTCGGTCGTCATCTTGGTGACTCTTTGATCAATGATAGAAATTTTTTGATCTAAACCATTTGTCATTGCTGTCACGAGTGACAAGGCATTCGTTCGTTTAGTTAATTCTTCACGCAGTTCGACGAGTTCTGTCTTTAGGGTTTCCAAGTCAGACTGTGATGCTTTTGGAGTTCGGGAGAATAGAGCCATCGCACCTGCGATTATGGCACGCCGATGGTAGTCTGAGTGGTACGACGCGGGGTGGAGCAGTCCGGTAGCTCGTTGGGCTCATAACCCAAAGGTCGTAGGTTCAAATCCTACCCCCGCCACCAATTCTCAGTAAGTTGAGGTATCCATGAACAGGCTTGAACGAGTGCGAACAATTCGCAAATCATTGGGTGCAGGCTCGGCTGTCATCGGAAGTTGGATGCAGATTCCTGATTCAAATATCGCAGAAATTATGGGTCGGGCTGGTTATCAATGGGTTGCAATTGACATGGAGCATGGGCCTGTTGCATTGAATCAATTGCCAGATGTTTTTCGCGCGCTCGAACTCGGGGGCACACTTCCATTGGCTCGTGTCGCAAGCCCATTGCCAATTAATTGTCGACAAGCCCTTGACCAAGGCGCGGGTGGCGTAGTGATTCCGATGATTTCTTCGGCGTCTCAACTCGAAGCGATAATTAACGAATGTCACTGGCCGCCTCGTGGTCGACGCGGAGTGGGCTTTCAACGAGCAAATGTTTTTGGAAAGTTTTTTGATGCGTATCTAGAAGAATCGCAAGAGGCACTAGTCATCGCTCAAATCGAACATATTGACGCCGTTAACAACCTTGAATCAATTGTCGCCGTGAATGGTTTGGATGCGATCATGGTCGGGCCATATGACTTGTCGGCATCACTCGGCATCACCGGAGACTTTGAAAATAAAAAGTATCTCGAAACACTTTCTCAAATTCTTAAAGTGTGTGCCAAACATAAAATGCCTTGCGGAATGCATGTTGTTCAGCCGGATATAAAAATGCTTGATCAGCGGATTCGCGAAGGCTACACGTTCATTGCCTACGGTGTCGATACAGTATTTTTGAATGTCGGCGCTGCTGCGCCAAAGTGATTGAAATTTGCCTGGTGTTTGAGAATCCAAATTTCATAATATGAAGACAAAAGTTTTAAAAGTCGGTATCGCTGGTTATGGCGTGGTCGGTAAGCGCCGTGGTGATTGTGTTGAACGGCATCCCGATCTTGAACTCGTTGCGGTTTGCGATCGCGTATTTAAAGACGACGGGGTATTACCAAACGGTGTAAAGCACTTTCGTACATACCAGCAACTTCTAGAACAAGAACTGGATGTTTTAATTGTTTGTGTAACGAATGATATTGCCGCCGAAGTTACTCAGGCTGGTTTGAATCTTGGGCTGCACGTTTTTTGCGAGAAACCTCCAGGGCGAGACATTGCCGATATCACTCGCGTAATTGAAACTGAAAAGAAAAATCCAAATTGTCGATTGATGTATGGGTTTAATCACCGATATCACGATTCAGTTCAAGATGCACTGAAAATTATTCGTTCAGGTCGCTTTGGCAAGATCATCAACATGCGAGGTGTTTACGGAAAATCAAAGTTGATTACTTTTAATCAAGCTGACTGGCGCGCAAAACGCGAGATCGCCGGTGGTGGAGTACTTCTTGATCAAGGCATCCACATGGTTGACCTAATGCGTTTGATTGCAGGCGAATTCGTTGATGTGCAAAGTTTTATTTCAAACGGTCACTGGGGATACAACGTCGAAGATAACGCCTATGCGCTGATGCGAACTAGCGATGGCGTCGTGGCGATGCTCAATTCATCTGCGACCCAATGGCGACATCAGTTTAGTCTTGACATAAATATGCAACGCGGCGGTGTAATTTTGCGAGGCATCTTGACTGGTTCGAAAAGTTATGGCAACGAGACAATGACTTTGGTGACTGCCGACCCAGATCGAGATAACGGTGACCCGAAGGAAGAGCTCTTTGAATACAAAGATGACCCATCTTGGGATTCTGAAATTGCGGCGTTTACGCAAAGCATTCTTCATAATCAACCCGTTCAAAATGGCACGTCACGCGATGCCTTCGAAACGATGAAACTTGTCTATAAAATTTATTATGCCGATCCAATTTGGCGCGACAAATTTAATATTGAAAACCCTGAGGTACCTCAATGAGCGATATGACAACGACCGACCTGTCGATGACCGATCTGACAATTAACGATATTCAAGGTCTTGTGATTGCGACGACAGAACTTGTGCGCAACGTCGGTAAAAAATTTATTCGCGCAAATAGCCAAGAAGCCAAAGAAGTAGTTGATCTTCAAGTGGGCGGGCGTGAAATCAAACTTGCCGCCGACAAAATTTTAGAAAAGCAACTGATTAAAGGGTTAAACAGTTTTGGGTTTCCGATCCTTAGCGAAGAAACTGGGTTTATTGATTCAGGTAAATTTAAAAATTTGCTTTGGGTAATTGACCCATTAGATGGAAGTTACAACTTCAGCAGGGGCCTTGGACCTTCGATGATTTCGTTGGCCTTGTGGCAAGGCAATGAGCCCGTGCTGGGTGTGCTGTTTAATTTGGTTACAAAGCAACTGAGTTTTGGTGGACCAAAAATCGGCGCATACGTCGAAAAAGTTCTTGTTCATGTCTCTGATCGTGAAGAACGTGGTCAAGCGACTCTCTGCACAGGGTTTCCAAGTCGGTTTCCAATTGACGATCCGCGAGCTGTTGAAGCATTTGCGACAACTATGCGTTCGTTCGGAAAGATTCGGATGATTGGCGCAGCGGCTGCATCATTGTGGCTTGTTGCAACTGGCGCAGCCGATGTTTATGCCGAACACAACATCATGTTTTGGGATGTTGCCGCAGGCTTAGCAATCGTTAATGGCGCAGGGGGCACATTCGAAATAGAGGGCGTTAACTTGCCTGAGCGAGTCTTCAGCGAGCCGTGCACCGTGGTTGCAAGCAACGGTAAATTTGATGCATCAGTATCAATGTTTGATGCAGTGCGTGGGCTGTGATGACGAGCCTTGATACAGGTGTCAAAAATGTCCGCAATGTTGGAAGATTCACGATTGGTGATGGTTCGCTTTCGGGAGTCGCAGATTTAGTTAGTGCGCAACGCACGAAAGATTCACCAAATACGGTCTATTTAATTGATGAGTTTTTTGAAAACAGTAATGATGTTCTTAACTCGCTAGGAATGATTGCTGGTGATGCAAAACATTTTATTAAAACCGCAAAAGAACCGACTACTCAAGGAATAGATGATCTTGTTGTCGCACTTCAATCGTCGGGTCATAAACAACCGGCAACAATTGTTGGTATCGGGGGCGGGATAACACTTGACACCGCAAAGGCTGTAGCGAATTTGTTAACAAATGGCGGAAAAGCAGCCGACTATCAAGGTTGGGATTTGGTGCGCGTACCTGGCGTTCACAAAATTGGTATACCGACTATTTCGGGCACTGGTGCTGAAGCAACACGCACGTGCGTGATGACGAATCTCGAAACCGGACTCAAATTAGGAATGAATAGTGACTACACAGTTTTTGATCACATTATTTTGGATCCAAGTTTGACCAGCACTGTTCCGCGAAACCAATATTTCTATACCGGTATGGATGCGTATATTCATTGCATTGAAGCACTTGCTGGTTCATATCGCAATGCAATCGGAGATGCGTATTCTCGAGAAACTGTAAATCTTTGTCGCAATATATTTTTAAGTAGCGACATGATGGCAGACGCTCGACGAAGCGATTTGATGGTCGCCAGTTATTTAGGTGGGTGTGCAATCGCCACGAGCTATGTCGGAATCATCCACCCATTCTCAGCGGCGTTGAGTGTCGTCTTTGGTATGCATCACTGTGTTGCGAATTGTGTCGTGCTTAATGCAATGAGCGAGTTTTATCCTGAAGCACATAGCGAGTTTCGAAAGATGATCGAGTTGCAAAAAGTCCAACTACCACGCGGTGTGTGCGCAAACCTCACAGATGATTTACGCCAAGCCTTGATTGCCGCAACGATCAAACACGAGAAGCCACTTACTAATGCGTTGGGTACCGAGTTTCGCGCCACGCTCACAGACGCAAGGATCATCTCGCTGTTCGAGAAGATGTAAAGATCTCAGAGTAAAATCAATATATGCCTGGGTATGAACTTATTGGTGCTGAAGAACAGGCGCAGGTTGATGATATTTTTCAACACGGCGGAGTGCTGTTTCGCCACTCGTTTGATCACTTACGCCAAGACCGGTGGAAGGTTCGAGATTTTGAACAAGAGTTTGCAAAATCTGTCAGCATGCCGCACGCACTTGCGGTTACATCTGGCACCGCAGCCCTGCGCGTTGCGCTTGCTGTTTTAGATTTGCAACCAGGCGATGAAGTAATCACTCAGAGTTTTACGTTTGTCGCCACTGTTGAAGCGATAATCGAAGCAGGAGCAATACCAGTTTGTGCAGAAATTGATGGCACGCTAAACATGGATCCTGAATCTTTGAAGTCGTTGATCACCCCAAAAACTAAGGGCGTGATTGCAGTGCACATGCTCGGCACACCTGCTCGACTTTTTGAGATTGATGATATTTGTCGAAAAAATAATCTCACCCTGATTGAAGACGCAGCCTGGGGATGCGGAGGTTCACTCGACGGTCGACCACTGGGTACCTGGGGTCGAATGGGGACTTATAGTTTCGACTTTGCAAAAACAATGACCACCGGTGAAGGTGGAATGATTGTGTTTCATAATCAAGACGATTACAAAGTTGCCGCCGCTTGGCATGATCACGGTCACGAGAACAATCCGAGCGTGCCACGCTGGGAAGACACTCGGGCGAGCAGTGGCTTTAATTTTCGGATGACAGAGATGCAGGGCGCCGTTGGATTGGCTCAGTTAAAAAAACTTTCTCATGTGGTGACGATGCAACGAAAAAATCGAGATTCAATGTGGGCGGAGATAAAAAATCTTCCTGGGATTATCCCGCGCGAAGTACCTATTGGTTCTCATGATACTGCTGACGCATTAATTTTTAGTGTGGCTGATAAAGCGACTGCAAGACAATGTCGTGATTCGTTGTTGACTGAAGGTCTTTCAACGAAAATTTTACCTGAGGCTGTCACTTGGCATTTTGCGGGCACTTGGACGCATATGTCCGAATTAGTGGCTCGGCATGGCGGCGACCTTGCAAAAGCCTTTGGCCCATCTCGGTCGCGACTTGAACGCGCAGTTTCTTTGCCAGTAGTAGTAAAAATGGATGAAACGGTTCCGGCAAGACTACACACCGCACTATCAAAAGTTTTGAGCTAAACAGATTATGACGCAGCCAATAATTTCAGTGATCGTCGCGGCTTATAACCAAGAGCGATATTTGACACGATGCTTGCGATCGTTGCTGGCACAAAGCTTCGCCCGTGACAAGTTTGAAATCGTTGTGATCAATGACGGCAGCACAGATCACAGTGCAAACGTATTAAAAGAGTTTGCTGACGAAATAGTTTTGCTTACAAATGAAAGTAATATTGGTTTACCTGCATCACTTAATAAAGCTATTCGTCGAGCCCGGGCGCCTTATGTAGTTCGCGTAGATGCCGATGATTATGTCAATAACGAGTTTCTACACCTATTGCATGAGTTCTTGCGTGAGAATAAATACATGGACGCAATAGCTTGTGACTATTTATTAGTTGACGAGCAAGAAGAAGTGCTTACTCGCAATAACTGTCTCAACGAACCAATCGCTTGCGGAATAATGTTTCGCACTGAGCAATTAATTGACATCGGTCTGTATGACGAAACATTTCTGTTGCATGAAGAGACTGACCTTCGACTGAGGTTCACCGAGAAATACAAAATTCACCGACTTGAACTACCTCTTTATAGATATCGCCGTCACGCCAATAACTCGACCAATGATGTTGAAGCGATGGAGCACCATCGTCAGCGAATTATCGAAAAGCACGGCGAGAAGCATGCCGAAAAGTCAGTGCAATGACGGTGTCAATGCAACTTGGCAATCGTCTAGTCGGTGAACACGATTTACCATACGTAATCGCCGAAATCGGAGTTAACCATGAAGGTTCGCTCGAAACAGCAAAACTTTTAATTGAAGCCGCCAAGCGTGGTGGAGCAGATGCCGCAAAATTTCAAACCTATAAAGCGGGTCTTATTGCATCAAAATTTTCGCCGTCATATTGGGATACAAGCGAAGAACCAACGACTAGCCAGTACGAATTGTTTACTAAATATGACTCGTTTGGCGAAGCCGAATACAAAGAGCTTGCAGACCATTGCAAAAAGTTCGAGATCGAATTTGTTTCGACGCCTTTTGATCTCGGCGCTGTTGAGATGCTTGACCCGTTAGTTAAGTATTTTAAAATTGCCTCAGCCGACATTACGAACCCGCCATTACTTAAAAAAGTTGCGGCAACTGGCAAGCCCATCATTTTGTCAACTGGGGCATCAACGGTTGCCGAAATAGACGCAGCCTTGGAGATTTTGCGCGCAGCAGGTGCTCAACAGATTTGTATCTTGCATTGCATTCTTAATTATCCAACCCGTGACCATAACGCTCATCTGGGGATGCTCGCGGGTTTACACAATCGATACCCGGATCTATTACTCGGATATTCGGATCACACGTTGCCGACAGAAGAGATGACGAGTTTGATCTCAGCACATTTGCTTGGAGCGGTTGTGCTCGAAAAGCATTTCACACTTGATAAAACTTTGCCTGGCAACGACCACTACCACGCGATGGATGAATTTGATTTGGCAAGATTTTATATAAAAGTTAAAAAAGTACATGAGTTGCTTGGGCCGACCCGAGATAAAGCGCCAATCGCAACAGAAGATCTGTCTCGCCTCAATGCACGGCGAAGCATCGTGTTGACACGCGATCTGAAATCTGGACATGCGATTGTCGACAGCGATTTGGTTGCAAAACGTCCAGGTACTGGTGTTAGTCCGATCAGTTGGGATGAAGTAATTGGCAAAAAAGTAGTTCGCGATTTACCAGAAGATCACATTCTGACTTGGGATGACCTAACTAAATCATGACCCGAGTTGTTGCCGTGGTGCAGGCGCGCATGGGATCACAGCGGTTTCCGGGCAAAATGTTGGCAAAACTTGGCGACCGTGACTTGTTGAGTTGGGTATTGACCCGTGTGTGTGACGCTAAACAAATTGATCAAGTTGTGCTTGCAACATCAGATAGTCGCGACGACGATCAACTTGCCAATGTTGCATCAAATTTTAATGCGCTTGTCGTTCGGGGCAGTCAAAACGATGTCTTAGATCGATTTGTACAATCGGCAAAAGTTTCACAGGCAGATTTCGTCGTTCGAGTTTGTGCCGACAATCCGTTTGTCGCCGCCGAAGAAATCGATCGATTAGTAATTGCCCATAAATCTGGTGACTTTGACTATTCGTGCAATCATCAGCAAAGACTTGAAAACCAATACGCCGATGGTTTTGGCGCCGAAATTTTTTCAGCAGCACTGCTAAATGCGATTGCAAAGTCAACAACCCAGCAGTCGCATCGCGAGCATGTCACGAGTTACATCTGGGACAACGCTGAAAAATACAAAATTCAGGCAGTTGCTGCGCCAGTTGAGTTGGCGTTTCCTGAAATAAAATTAGACATTGATACTCCACAAGAAATGCAACAGTTAGATGAATTCACCAAGAAATTCGCGATAACTACTAAGTCAAGTGCAGCAGAAATCGTAATAGCCTTCAATAAATTTAAGAATTCTTGAGTAGTCTGCAGGGATGTCAAACACAAAACCAGAAGTCGTGATTCCACAAACACCTGCGCCAGCAACTTTAGTAACCGAAGATATTACGGTTGGCGACGGCGTTGAAGCCGTTAGCGGCAAGACCGTTTCGGTTCATTACGTCGGTGTGGCATGGAGTACCAAAAAACAATTTGACGCTTCATGGGATCGCAATGAGCCATTTGATTTTGGTTTGGGTGCTGGTCAAGTTATTTCAGGCTGGGATAAAGGCGTTGCTGGCATGAAAGTCGGCGGACGTCGCAAACTTACAATCCCGCCAGACATGGGTTATGGCAGTCAGGGAGCAGGCGGAGTAATCAAGGGCGGCGAAACACTTGTGTTCGTTGTTGATTTACTAAACGTCTTTTAGTCAGCCGAGACTTGTTTTTTGCGGTAGTGGTTTCGACAAAGTAATTCGTAACGCACTACATCACCAAACAACGGTGCAACCGTATTTTTGTCGGTGTCACCGACCATCACGGTTTCGCCTTCAAGTACAACTTTGTCATTGACTAATCGAGCGTTATTCGTTGCTCTTGCGCCGCACCAACAACGAGCCTCAACTTGCATCTCAATACGTTGATCGGCAATTTCAAGCAACCGCCTTGTGCCATCAAATAATAAGCCTTTGAAGTCGGTAATTAAACCAAATGCATAAACGTCAACATGAAGTTCGTCGACAATTAGCGCGAGTTGATCGCATTGCTCAACTGTGCAAAATTGGGCCTCGTCGCAGACAATAAATTGCAGTGGCATTCGCGACACGGCCAAGTCAAACAAATTTATTTCGGGAGCCATCTCAATTGCTGGTGTTGACACACCAAGTCGACTTGTAACTTGACCACCATCTCGATCAAGTTTTGTGAGAAGTAATCCGGCCAGACCTCGACTAGTTAAATTGTGATTTATTTGCAACGCCAGCGTGCTTTTGCCTGAACCCATTGTCCCGTAGTTAAACCGTAACGTTGCCATCTCAGGTCAAAACAATACTCTGTTGTTGCTGATACTAAAAAAGCGAATTGGTGAATTAACGTGATTATTAATGACTTCTGAAGAACTCGCGAAATATATTGATCACACACAACTCGCGCCCGAAGCAACTGCACTCGACATCGTCAAACTTTGCGACGAAGCTCGCAAATTCAATGCTGCAGCAGTTTGTTTTTCGCCATCCTTTTTGCCGTTGTCAGCCTTATTGCTCGCTGATTTGACAACTAGCAATATTAAAGTCGCATGTGTCGTTGGGTTTCCATCTGGGGCACATTCAGGTGCAGTGAAAGTTTTCGAAGCGAGACACGCCACACAAAATGGCGCAACAGAAATTGATATGGTCGTGAATTTGGGTTTTGTATATTCGGCTAGTTGGCTAGAACTTGGCGATGAGATTGCTCAAGTACGCGCTGCGATACCGACAAAAACTTGTCTCAAGGTAATTATTGAATCCGCTGCGCTTACAGATGCGCAGATTGTTGCGACGTGCCGAGTGGCCGTTGCTAGCGGCGCAAATTTTGTCAAGACTTCAACAGGGTTTCATAAGTCTGGCGGAGCAACCGTTGAAGCAGTCAAGCTAATGCGAGCAACTGTTGGTGACGCCATTGGTGTTAAAGCCAGTGGAGGAATTCGCACTCGCGAGACTGCACTTCAGATGATTAATGCTGGAGCAACACGCTTAGGCACGTCGACAACTCAAACGATCCTCGCCGAATAGTTTTAGTTTGAGAAACCACTCATCGGCAACCAAGTGCGTTGCAGCCAGTTATCACTCGGATAATTTGCCGTGCCGTCAATTGCGTGAAGTGTGTAGGCATGTCTCGGTTTGTCACTTGTATTTGGTCCTGAGCGATGTGGCAGAGTTCCGTTAAGTAAAATAAGAGTTCCTCGCGCTGCTTCTAGTGGTACTAAACCTTCAGTCGGGTACGGAGTCGTATCAAAAACTTCGTTATATGTTGACTTTCGATCTGCAGTTAATCGGTCGCGATATTTAACAGGCAAGCGATGACCTCCAGGAAGTGCCCACATGCAACCGTTTTCAAGTGTCGCGTCATCAATCGCAAACCAAAATCCAATCACCGATTGTGGTTCTGTCCATAAGAATGAGTGATCGACGTGACTTGTAACTTCGCCACCGATGCGTGGTTGTTTGAATATATACATCGACTGCAATAATTTTTCTTGCTTCATGCCGATTGATTGTGCAACTGCAGCAAGGCGATTTGAATGACTGAACTCTTTGAATACTGGGTCAAGATCATGCATCGCATGACCGAGTTTGTTCAGACATAAGTGCGCATCTTGGCGAAGTTTGCCGTGTTCATCGAATGCACCTTTTTCAAAGAAGCATCGAATCTTGTCGCCACTTGTTAAAAAGTAATCATCTGAGGCATGTACTGCAGAGCCGTCGGCAGTGAAAACAGTTGCTTGTTCTGGTGATGGGCAATATTTTTCTGCAAGAACCATGGCTTGATCGCGAAGCTTTAAGCAGGCTTGTTCATCAACAAAGTTTGGTAGAACCAAATAACCATTTTGATCAAAGAATTCTGTTTGTTTAGCTGTTAAGCCTTCTTGGGTCTTCACGTTGTTGAACCGCCTGGGTTTACGAATACAGACTCTTCAGGAAACGCAACCGGCAGCATTTCACTAAGTTTGTGTGGCACGCCGTTGACTTCTAGCAACATGTTGGCACCGCCATGCTCCCACAACAACTGTCGACAACGCCCGCATGGTGTGACTGGTTCACCGTTACCGACTGTGCACACTGCGACGAGTCTTCCGCCACCTGATTTAATAAGTTCGCTGACCAAACCACATTCAGCACAAAGTGTTAACCCGTAAGAAGCATTTTCAACATTGCAACCAGTGATTATTCTTCCGTCGTCAACAAGTGCAGCCGCACCAACATGAAATTTTGAATAGGGCACGTAAGCATTTTTTGCAACTGCTAATGCTGTTGTTCGCAAAAGCTTCCAGTCAATTTGAGTTTCCATGTCTAAACCACAGTAGTGCGAATTAATCGTTTAGTTATTGCTGACGCTCGCCAGCACTTGTTTGCCGAGTGCTTTGACCGCACTGACTGCTGCCTTGTGATCAATGGTCAAACATTTGCGGTCTCGCACAACTGTCTTGCCATCAACTACCACATGGAGCACATCAGCACGAGTAACTGATGTCGCAATAGTCGTATGTGGATTGAAATTGGGTGTCAGCGAAGGCGAATCTGCATCAAGCACAATCAAGTCTGCTCGTTTGCCAACTTCAAGAGAGCCGATCAAATGATCTAGTTGCAACGCCTGTGCACCATTAATTGTTGCCATCCGCACGATGTCGAGTGCTGGCAATACTGCAGCATTTTTAGCAATAGTTTTTTGCATATAACCAGCCAAACGAATTGCAATCCACAGGTCAAGGTCGTTGCCCGATGCAGGGCCGTCGGTGCCAAGTGCAATGTTAACGCCAGCCTTTTGCAAATCCAAAATTCGTGCAACGCCGCTCGCAAGTTTGTAATTTGAAGCAGGGCAGTGTACGACCGTTGCCAAGTTGCTGGCGATGAGAGCGATGTCATCATCGTTCAGGTGAACTCCGTGCGCGAGAACGCTTCGACGCAACAAATTTGTATCCGCAAGAACTTGAATTGGTGTTCGACCACCATGACGCTTCGCAACCAGTTTCATCTCGCCAACAGTTTCAGCCGCGTGCACATGAATGCGTGCCTCATATTTTGCTGCCAATGCGGCGAGAGTGCGCAAGTGATCTTCGCCGAGCAAATATGTGCTGTGCGGAGCAACCCACCCAGTTGAGCCAAGTTCGTCACGCGGGGCTTCAAGCCATTTTGTTGCCCATTTTAGACGCTCATCAAATGGCAGCGGCTCTGGGCCATCTGATTCTAAAAAGTTTGGACCTGTTTGAATTCGCATGCCGCTCGATTTAGCAACTTCTAGTGCCGCATCCGGCAAATAATACATGTCGAGCGAAGTCGTAATGCCACCGAGTAGCGATTCAAGAGCAGCAAGTTCTGTGCCTGCATGAACTGCCTGATGGTTGAGAACTTTTATTTCGGCAGGCATTAGACGAGCAAGAAAATCTTCGAGACTCATATCGTCGCCAAGCCCACGGAAGAGAGTCATGCCTAGATGGGCGTGAGTATTAATTAAACCCGGCATCACGATCGCCCCGCGAGCATCAATAACTTCGGTGGCAGTATGGCTTATCTTTCCGCTCGCAATTTCTCGAATTGCACCGTCTGCGCCAACGACTAACGAACCTTCATCAATTACCGAACCTTGTTTATTGACAGTGACTATTTGTGCGTTGATGATCGCAATTTTGTCTTGTCCGTTTATTTTGCTACTCATAGTTTCTTACTTTCAATGTCGATTTGTTTAAGTATGTTTGCTAGCAAACCGCCAACTCGAGTCGCTGATGATTTTCCTATTGCTAGTACTTCTTCGCCAGATAATTTTTTACCAGAAATACCTGCGGCAAGATTTGTTGCAAGTGATAGTGCAAGAACCTCCATACCCATGTGTCGTGCGGCGATTGTCTCCATCACAGTTGACATTCCAACAAGGTCGGCACCCCAGACGCGCGCGGCGCGAATTTCTGCAGGCGTTTCAAAATGCGGACCATGGAAACCCATATAGA